>JBEKSZ010000078.1:0-46160 GCA_049516615.1 Candidatus Acidiferrum sp.
ATGCCGTGACCCGTCTGGCGCGCATGATGCACATCCGTGTCTCGGGCGCAACGCTGAAATCCTCCGAGGGCGAGGCGGCTCCCACGGCCTACGAGGGCTATTTAAAGGCTCTCGGCTACGTCCAGCGCTACGACAAACCGGGAAACCTGGATTTGGCCATTGCCGCACTCGAAAACGCGGTGGATGCTGACCCTCGCTTCGCGCTGGGCTACGCCGAACTCGGTGAGGCCTACCGCCTCAAGAACCAAGTGGATCCAAACCCCCAATGGATCGCCAAGGCTTCTGCGAATCTTGAACGCGCCAGCCGCCTGGACAACAAACTTCCGATCACCTACGTCGCTCTCGGGCGCATGCACAGCTCCTTACGCAAGAACGATCTGGCCCTGCAGGAATTTCAGAAGGCGCTGGAGATCAACCCCCGGGACGCGGATGCCACGATCGGCATGGCTGAGACCTATGAGCACATGGGCCGCTTGAAGGATGCTGAGGAGAATTTTACGCGCGCCGCCAGGCTCCGCCCCGATTACTGGGATGGCTACAACAATCTGGGCGCGTTTTATGAGCGGCAAGAGAGGTACGCCGACGCGGTCGCGCAGTATCGCCATGTGATTGAGCTGACGCCGGATAACGCCACGGCATATAGCAACCTGGGCGTCGTATACCTCAATCTCGGAGATCCCAAGTCTCTCGCCGAGGCCGAGACCGCACTCAAGAAATCCATTCAATTGACACCCTCCTACGGAGCTCTTGCCAACCTCGGCCTTCTCTATTTCCTTGAGAAGCGCTACGCGGAGTCCGCGGAAACGACCGCGAAAGCACTAAAGATTAATGACAAAGACTGGCGAGTGTGGGATAACCTTCTCCAGCCTTACCTGTGGCTAGGCCAGAAGGAAAAAGCGGAAGCCGCCAAACAAACCGCGACCAAGCTGCTGACTGAATTCTTGGTCCAGCATCCCCAGGACGCCGACGCCCTGGCACAGAGCGCCATCTTTTATGCCGAAGACCACCTGCGCGACAAAGCCCTGACCGAACTTGACGGCGCTCTGGTCCTGTCTCCGAACGATTCCGACGTGTTGATGTGCGCAGCCGAAGTTTACGAGAGTTTGGGGGACCACCGACGAGCGCTTGAATATGCGCACAAAAGCCTGAGCAATGGCGGCAAGCTCGAAGACCTGCGCAGTCGCTACATTTTGCGCGAGCTCGCTGGCGATGCGAGTTTCCAGGGGCCAGGAAAGTAGCAAGTAAATTCTGCAAGGAGAAGACCATGGCTAAGTCCAAATCGAAAAAGAAAGTGAAAGTCGCGAACAAGTCCGCCAGCGGGCGCAAACAAAAATCACTGGGGACTTCGTTTGGTATCACCGTGACCAGCGGTACCCCCCGGCCCGATCCGGCCGGCGTCGAGACCGAGGAGCTCATTCTGTTCACCAACAAGGACACCATGCCGTACATGCTCCAATTGTTCGCCGAAGATGGTTCGCCAGTCCTGGTCGGGGCTCTGCTCCCCGCCACGGGGCAAAACGGGGGAACCCTCTACCTGGCGGCCGAATCCGTCGCAGGAAGCTGCACCTATAATCTCTTGGCTTGGCCCTCGATGCAGCCGGCGTCGCCGGCGGACTCGGGGATGCACACGATTACCATCACTTCAGGCGGCGCGGGTCGCGCAAAATCGAAGGCTGCCGGAGCTGCGGGCTAGCGTTACGGCGGAAGGGCAATCCGCTGCCGTCCGGCGCTGACTGGCGAGGGTTGTGCCGCGCCCAAGAAATCAGGGAGCCAAAAAAGCAAGAACCGACCGTTCTCTGGGCGGTCGGTTCTTTCACTACACAATTCCTGCCGGAGCGGGGCGAATCCTCAAGGAGGGGAACTCGCCCGGCGCCGCGCCCCAGAAACAGCCTGGAGCGTCAGGAAAACCTTTAAACGGCTAAACCGAGCGGACCGTCGCCGATCCGGGACGCCGCAACGGGCGGCGCGCCAAGTCTTCGAGCGCCGCCACCGCGCGGCGCGCGAACAAGGCTACCGGGTGCGCGCTCGCTACCAGCCGCGCCACGCCAACCTCCCAGGTCTTCTGCAACATATACAGCCCGGCAATGAGCCCGGCAATCACGGCAAAGCCTACGGCAAACAGCGCAAAGGCCGCCAGGAGCTCGCGCACAAAATACAGCTGCAAGGCTGCCACGATCCCTAGAAACCACCACATCCACTTGCGACCTTTGTCTTTGTTTTCCATAATTTCCTTGGCCCTTCAAGCCCTTACCCCGGGTTGTGCACGAGCCACCCTGGGTCCCATCCGTGCCGCCACCCTGGTCGAATGGACATTGGATGCTACAACCTGTCCGGTAGGTAGGGTCCGTTTACCTGTCCTATTTGACACTACGCGGGTCCGAGAAGCGATGGTACAAAGGTCACATTTTGGGGGCCAAACTAGGCTCCTAGTACCGCTCGAGCCGTCACAAACTTGCGATAAATGATTGATACTAAGTAGATTAGCAGCATAGTGACTTTCGCCCAGAGTTTCGCCCCGGTTTCCCTGTACCGCCTTGGGGGGCCCTGCCCGAAAGGACAGGCGTTTCGCGAGGCAAGAGGTAGTGACGCCGGGCCGGCAAGCGTTACAAACCGCCCACCGCTCTCAAGCGAGATCGGCACACCCCCGCTCTAGGCTCGGGCCGTTACCGCGCGTCAAGCCCGGAAACCCGCCTGTTGTCCGAGGCCTCCCTGCCGGTCACGCGAAATCTGCTGATTTGACAGCAAGCATATAATTCCGCGTGGCATACATCGCCCGTCAAGTCGCCCTATATTAAAGGGGGTTCATGTCCATGTCCTTCCGAGCCCGATTTTGGGTCGCGCGGCCCTTGCTCGGCTGGGCCGCCCTCCTCGGTGCCATGTCGCCAACCGCCCTGTGCACCTCAACAAAGCCCATCAATCCGGACCAGAGCTGCGCCCGCCAGGAACCCGATTATCGAAAAAACGCCGAAGGCTACGCCAAGGATCTCGCTGCTTACAGCCCGCTTCGCAACTTGCCCCTCTTGGTTGTTCCGGGCGACCAGTACGTGCCGGTCGCAGGTGAGACAGAGGATCTTCGCACCTCCACGGAGGTTGCCATGGGCGAGCCGCTAAGAGTCTGCGTCATGAATTTGCACGACTGGATTTACGTGCAGAACAAGAACCCCGCCACGTTGCGCCTTTCGATCGCTGGACACACCCTCAGTCTTCTTCCAAGCGTCGGGCCCTCCGATCAGGAATATTTGACCTTCATTCTGCATTTGGACACCGCGGATTCCGAGGATTGGAAAGCATGGGCCGCGATCGTAGACGCCGCTCGGCATTCTCGCCACAAAATGGTGGCCATTACCGTGACCGATTCGAAGGAGTTTTTTGAGTCGAGTGCTTATGCCCGAATCATCACCACGCCCAAGAGCTGGTACTGGATCGCCCCGCTCCTGGTCCTGTTGATCGCCTTTCTAGTTTACCTCGCGGCCACCACCGGTTTGCTCCGCAACACCGGGTCGCCTGAGCAGACGGCCGACAGCCCTTTTAGCCTCGGCTTGGTACAAATGGCCTTTTGGTTTTGTCTTTCCCTGGCCGCCTACGTCTACATCTGTCTCGCCACCGAACAGGTGCACGTCCCCATGGGCTCCGTTCTGGGCTTGTTGGGCATCAGCTCCACCACCGGTCTGGCCGCGGTTTTCGTCGACCGACAAAAGAACGCGGCCAGCGACAAGTTGGCCGCCGAGAGCGACGTACTCGCAGCGCGCACGAGCAGCACCGCGGCGGCGGGCATCACGCCGGGCTGCGCAGCCGACGATACGCTTCTCCGCTGGCAGTACCGCCTGGCGCAAGTCCGGGCAGAGCTCGCGCGCGCTCCGGGCGAGGCCGGGGCGGCCACCACCCAGGGTTTCCTGAATGACATTCTCAATGATGGCGACGGCATCAGCTTTCACCGCTTCCAGATCGTCGTGTGGACAGTCGTTCTCGGCGCCGTCTTTGTCTGGTCGGTCTATCGCAACATCACCATGCCGGAATTCGACGCCTCGCTGCTCACCTTGATGGGCGTGAGCTCCGGAACCTACGTCGGTTTTAAATTCGCAGAGAAACCCAAAACCGGGGACGATCCGGCAAACGGAGCAAAGCCCGGCGCAGCCACGCCAGCGGCCTAAAACTGCTGGCGATCAGTCCATAGAAAGAAATACCGCCCAAACGGTCTCTCGCGATGGCACACAGCGCGACCAATCGCGTCCAATAAAGAACTTCCCATGAGAATTAGAGAGGGCGGAGCAGGAAAAAGCTAAGCGTTGCCCTTTAGCACGTAACCCACGTCGAAAGGCAGTTTGCCGTCGACACGCAATACTTTCACCGAACTGTTGATCGAATACACATCAACAAGGCCGATGGCGCCGGGCGTTGATGCCACTGTCTGCATGACGCTGTCGTCGGTGTCCACGATTTTCACCACCTGGCGGGTCTCGTTCAGTTTCGCCAGGAACGTCTTGAAATCTCCGGCGCTCGAGCCGAACAGCTTCTGGATGGCAATGCGCATTTCCGGATCGTCGGGACTCTTGATCACCAGCACAAACTCGCGGCCGTCCGGCCAGGCCTTTTGCGCCCCCTTGCAAAGCTTCACCAAATCAGCCATGGGCACATCGCTAAGCTTGCTTCCGGCAGCCGTAACAATGGCGGTATTTTTAATCGCGGGCGTCGCTGGCAGGGCCAGCAACAGCATCAGGCAGGCCGTGACTGCGATGGTCAGGCGCCGCGCACAAACATTCAGGTCGTGCATACCCACGCTCACTTTCACGCAATTATCACAGAGTATTGTCACGCCACGGTGATGCAACAAGCAGAAGTTCGCGGCGCTGTGCCCAACGGGTACAAAGGGTTGCCGGACAGAACACAACTGCGTCCCCCTTCCGGCCTGTGTATCTTTTTGCACAGGTGGCCATTGGTACAGTATCCACACGCCGCGCGGAAGGGATAGCGTGAAAGGCCTGGGCTGATAACAGTGTGGTGGAAGCTGCCAAACGGCGGCTCGGAGCGTGGCGTCATGCAACGAAGTCGGAAAGCGGCATTGTTCGGGGTTATTTTGCTGGGGTCCGCGGGTACGGGAGCGGCGCAAAGCCAGCCCGCCCGTCTTGAAGAGGCCCGCTCGGTGACCAAGGAGGTTGCGGAACGTCCTCCTGCGCCACCCGCGCAACTCCTGTTCGGCGTCCTGCCGGTTTCCACGCGCTCCTTGGAGGCGCGGACGCTGGTCGAGAAGGCGCTGGAGAACTATGAAAATGTCATGCTCGATGAGTCCATCGCGCAAGCCAAAAAAGCCACGGAAATAGATTCGCAATTCGCGCTGGCGTACGCCGTGTGGTCCTTCGCCGCCCGGCGCGACGAGCCCGCGAGCGAGGCCCTGGCCAAGGCCTCCGTCCTGGTTGACAACGCGCCCCCGGAGGAACAACTGCTGGTGCGCTGGATGGTCGCCACCCAGTCTCCGGATCTGCTTCCCGCCATAACCCTGATGAACGACATGCTCAGAGCCCTACCCGACAATAAACATATTCTTTATTTATCGGGAGAATGGCTCTATTTTCAGCAGGACTACGAACGGTCGCGGCGGCTCTTTGAGAAGGCGTTGCAGAACGATCCTAATTTCCCGCCATCGTTAAATATGCTCGGTTATGCGTACGTCGAGACCGGCACACCCGATCCGGTCAAAGCCAAGGCAGCCTTGGAGCGCTATGCCGAACTGTTGCCCAATCAACCCAACCCCCACGATTCGTTGGGAGAAATGTTGCGCTTCGCGGGCGACGATCTAGGCTCGCTGGCGGAATACCGCAAAGCCTTACAGGTCGCGCCCACGTTCTACTCCTCACAGCTCGGTTTGGGCGAAACCTTGACGCTGATGGGCAAGTACGACGAGGCGCGCAGCAACATGGACAAGGCCGTGCCCATGGCCTCAACTGCGCGGGATAGGTTGCACATCGAATTTCAGAAAGTATTGATCAGCTTCTGGGAAGGCAAGGCCACCGAGGGACGCAGCGCGCTTGCCGCCCTCGATGAAAAGGCACGGCAAGAGAATGATGGCTACGCCCAGTATGAAATTGGTCTGGGCCGTGCCCTTTTCGCGGAGAGTCCGGCCGCAGAATTGTCCTTGCTCGCCAAGCTCGAAAATACCTTTGCCAATCCATTCAACGCCATGGCCGAAGGCGACCGCCACACCGCACAGGCGGCAATTCTTCGCGAAAAGGTTCGGGTGCTGTCCTTGATGAAAAATGTCGATGGCGCGCGCGCCGGAGTGCGCCAGCTGGAAATATTGGCAAGACAAACCCGAGATACCATCATCGAGAACTGCTATGAATCCGCTCGCGGCTACGTGTTCTATGCCGTCGGGGAATATTCCAGTGCCGCGGATGAACTTTCCAGCGATCCGCAGAATCCTCTGGTGACCAGGCAGCTGATTCTGGCTTACGAGAAGCTCGGCGACCGGGCCGCTGCGGAGCTAAACCGCAACCGGTTGAACTTTCTGCGCTCCGACACGCCGCAATGGTTTGCGGCATCGCACGCGCCGGCCGCGAACTAAGGGAATCACCAGGAAGGGCAGAGCAGAGCGGCTGGCGTCGGCCCCAGGGGCCATCGCTTCCCTGTCGACAAAGGCGACGAGAATGGATCCGGTCAGCCCGCCGTCACGGCCATGCCGAGCGATCGGAAAGTCCGCGCACCCCGGAATGGAGCTGAGAAGACCGAACGCCCCTGGCGACGGAAAACTCCGCAGCCCCGCCCTTCATGGCCTTGCCGGCCGGAAATGCTAAAGTCCAGCCGGCGACAATCCACCCCGGTGAACCATCCCTTCCCTTTCGTTCCCTCCCGACCGGGAATAACGATTGCTAGTTCTTTGGGCCTATGTGCGGCTTGCTTCTAGAACTTTCCCTTGCCAAAGGTCAGGCGCAAGCCCGTCGAGAGAATGGTGTCGTTATCCTTCAAACCCGGTTGCGGGTAATTCGTGAAGTGGTCGCTAAACGTGATCTGCCAGCTCAACCAGCTTTTGAGTTTGGTGGCCGCGGAAATATCCAGCGTGAAGCGAAAATCGCCGGTGTCCGTGATGTTGGGGAACAGAGAAAACGCTTCGGTCACGGTCGTGCGTCCGTTGAACACAGCGGTATTCAGGCTCTCGCCCGCGTTGATTTCCCCGCTCTTGCGCGTCAGTGACGGAACCGTGAGCGTGGTCGTCGGATCGACGTAAGACGAATAGTATTCCTGGTCGAAATCCCCGCCGCCAAACACGTCAAACTGCGTCGCTTTGGTCTTGACCACGTGGTAGCCGAAACCGCCGCCGAGCACGTTACGCAGATCGAGATGCTGAAACGCGTCGTATTGAAAGTCCGTAAAGCCAAAAACGAAATACCGCGGACTGACATTGATGTCCCCGCGCACTCCCCCGTTGATCGCGTGTGCCGTGGTCTGCGAAGGAGAAGTATTGTCCTCCTCGGAGTACACCGACGTAGCATAAACGCTGATTTTATCCCGATCGGTGACCCGCGCGGCCTTGGCGGCCAGCGTGAAATTCACGGTGGAAGAATTGCCGCTGGTGAGGCTCAGCCCGGTGTCCAGCAGCCCGCTCCAAAAATCCGTCAGGCGCGGATTGCGCAGTCGATCGATTTCCGCGTCGTAGGATTGCTGTTCCGCATCGTTGCGTACCGTGACCACCGCATCCTTGGCAGCTTCTACGTTTCCCGTAACCTTGGTAGCCACATCGAATTTGCCGTCATTGGTAGTCACCGTTCCGACCACGATTTGCCCATCTTTAAGTCCCAAATGCAGATTTTGCGACGAAACAATGGACGTAATCGCGCCCCATTGCACGTTCACATCGCCGGCCAATTCCGTCTTGATCAACAGCGTTTTGTCATCGGACTTGACGACGGTGCCGGTCAGCCGGTCACCGTTTTTCAGCGTGATTTGATCCGCGCGAACCGCCATCGCGAAGACACACACAGCTACAGCTACGATCAAACTTCTGCGCACGTTCTTTCTCCTTTGATGTTTCGAGCTAGCTTTTTTGCCGTACAGGCTGGGAACTTGCGGCGCGAACAACATGAGCGAGCGACTGCCCCGTAAAGCCGTCCCAGCTTAACGGACGCCGCTCGGTAAGCCAATCAAAATTGGGCATCGCGGCGACTTTTCAGCGGGTCACGGCTCTTCCCGCATTCCTTGCCTTTCAAAAATAGCTGGCGGCTTTGTGTATAATGCCGCGATAACGCAAGGAGATCTGATGACCTCTGGGATTCCCGGGACGCAACCTTCGCGAGCGCTGCGCATGCTGATAATTTTGTGCGCCTTGCTCAGTACGCTTTGCAGCGGCTGCGCAAAAGCGCCCGCGAGCAAGGACTCCGCGCCGGCCGCCGCGGCAAACGCCGCACATGCCGCGCGTCCCGCCACGATTGTGTTTATGACCGATTTTGGCACCGCCAACGACGCCGTGGCGCTTTGCAAGGCGGTGATGCTGGGCATCGCGCCAGACGTGCGGATCATGGACATCACCCATCAGGTCACACCGTTTTCCATCGAAGAAGCTTCCCGAAATCTGGAATCAGTTTCCGGATATTATCCGGCGGGCACCGTATTTGTAGCGGTAATCGATCCCGGCGTCGGCACTTCTCGCAAAGCCGTGATTGTGAAATCGAAGAAGGGGCAATACTTCGTCCTTCCGGACAATGGCTTGATCACGCCGGTGATCGATCGCGACGGTCTCGAACACGCTTACGAAATTACCAACTCCAACTGGATGATTCAGGGGCCGGTTTCTTCCACATTCCACGGGCGCGATATTTTTTCTCCCGCTGGCGCGCACCTGGCGATGGGCTGGGATTACAGCATGGTCGGACCGGAAGTGCCGCAACTTGTGCGCCTGACAACGAAGACGGCGACGGTCAGCGACAAAGGTGTGGAAGGAGACGTCATCGGTCTCGACGATCCGTTCGGGTCGCTCATCAGCGACGTCTCCGGCGACACCATGAAGGCCCTCGGTTACACGTTCGGCGACAAGGTTGCATTTCAGCTCGATAAAAAATGGCTGACCCTGCCATTTGTGAAGACATTCATGAATGTTCCCGTCGGGGACTCACTCTTATACATCGATTCGCGCGGCCGCCTCGGCGTAGCCGTGAACCAAGGCAATTATTCGAAGAAATTCAATATCACGCCGCCCGGAGAAATCTTCGTGCCGCGAAAAGGCGCGGCGATTAAAGGCAGGTAACGCGCCGCGCTCATGAAAACGGGGCGCCCGCAACTTGCGCCAAACCAACTCCTTTAGAATCATGAGCAAGTTCGCGCTAAAGTTTTTTGCGCTTCAGCCGATAACCCCTCTGGCTGTGCGGGTGGCGGCCAACCTATGGCTGGCGCGCGACGCAGTGGTCGAATCACCAGGGAAATTAGCATCTTCTTATGCGGCACCGATAACTCCGGACACATCTTCTCCGAGGAAACCAAAACGGTGGTGCTCAGCCGCCACGGGGCCGGCATCCTCTCGCGCCACAAGCTGGCCGCCGACGAACTCCTCACCATTCGGCTGGCCGGCACCAGCGCCGAGACCGGACTGCGCCTGGTCGGCCAAATCGGGCAGGAGACCCGCGGGTACACCTACGGTGTGGAGTTCCTCGACCCCGAGCTAGACTTCTGGGAGCTCAAGTTTCCTCCGCCTCTCCAGTGGCACAGCGACCCCGACGCCACTCTCGAGTGCGGCATCTGTCACGACCGTGAGGTTGTCCGGCAAAGCGAGGTCGAAGCCGACGTCTATGCACTTCTGCGCAACATTCTGCGGTTCTGTCCAACCTGCGGAACCTCCACATCCTGGCACGCCGCGACCGACGACGGCTCCTCATCACGGGAGATACGGCCCGGCGCGGCGCGCCGGCCCCTGGCTCCGGCGCTCGGGAAACAAGTTGTCCCGGACCAGGCGGTGTTGTCGCTTGTCGGTTCGCGCACAGGCAATTCCCGTAGCGAGGAAATCTCCCCGCCGTTGTCTGACGAGGAGGTCTACGCCGCGGGGACACTCGTGGACACCTTGGAATCGAGCGCCTCGCTGCCCGTCCTGCCACCGGCTGCGGCACAGATCGCCACGTCCATCTCGAGCAACGGCAAGACCAATCGGCGCCGCCACCTGCGCTCGCAAGTGCACTTCACGGCGCGTGTGCGCCACGCCGACCTTGGGGATGAAACCGTAGAGAGCGACGACATCTCCAAAGGCGGATTCTCCTTCCGCAGTCTCAAGTCCTACCCCGCAGACAGCCTGATCGAAGCGGCCGTCCCCTATACTCCGGGCTGGGATGCCATTTTTGTCTCTGCCCGCATCAAGCACGTCGAGGGGCTTCCTGGCGGCGCGCTGTTCCGCTACGGCGCCGCCTACACCAAGCCCCCCAAAAGCACGCGCGATTCCTAGCTGGAAGGCCTTCACGCCGCCTGAACCCGGCCGGCCGCCGCTATATCCTTGGTTCACCCTGAATCCCATCCTCCGCGATTCGGTTACACTCTTAGGGCGGCTACTTCGCATCGCCACAGGGGCACGTTGGGCTTATGGCCAAGGGCAGTTTCGGGGAACGACTGAAGCGCGAGCGCGAGATGCGCGATGTTTCTCTGGATGAACTGACAAAATCCACGCGGATTTCGCAGCGATTCCTCGAGGCACTGGAAAACGAAGACTGGAGCAAACTTCCCGGAGGAGTTTTCGGGCGCGGTTTTGTGCGCACCATTGCCGGCTATCTTGGCCTCGATGAAGAAACCCTGCTCGGCGAATACGATTTGGCGCGCGGCGCGGTTTCGCGCAGCGGACCGCACAAGCCCGAGGATCGTATTCCTTCGACGCCGCTGTGGATTCCCATTTTTGCGATGCTGGCCATCTGCGCGGTGCTCGCCGGACTTTTTTTCGGCGGAAAATATGCCTGGCGGCGATACAGCGAACGCCGGCATGGTGGCCCATCTTCCGCGTTGTTGCTGCCTCCGCAGGATCCCTCCGCCGAATCTTCGACGCCCGCGGCGACATCCGCGCCACCACCGCCGAACGCAGCGGCTCCTGATTCAAATGGCGCTGCGAAATCCGATGCGCCGGCATTCCCCTCCGGCGAAGCGCTCGACCTCTCGGTTTCTACTTCCGCAGCCACGCGCGTGCGCATTCTAGCCGACGATAAACTCGCGCTCGACGAAGAATTGCCGGCCGGGATAAATCGCCATTTCGCCGCCAACGAGCGCTTCGAAGTCACCGCCGCCGACTCCTCCGCGGTGTTGCTGGAATTGAACCATCAGGTCATGCGCCCGCTCGGTCCCCCCGGCGCCTCCGGTACAATGGTCCTCAGTAAGAACGACTTGAGGCCGGTAACCGGTGGAAACTCTCAGCCCTGAAGTTATCGAAGATCTCCGTCACGCGCGCGCCGCCCGGGAGCGCAAACTCGCCGTCTGTTCTAGCGGAGCGCATCTCGGCCCCGCCGACCGCGCGGAAATTCTGGCTGTGCTTGCCAGCGACGCGGATGAAATGGTTGCCACCCGCGCACAGGAAGCTCTGCTCTCCCAGCCCATCGAGAATTTCCTGTTGGCCATTCAACGCCCCAACGCTATTCCCGCGGTCTTCGCCTACGCCGCGCACAATCTCGCGGGCAAGCCCGGGGTCGCCGACGCCATGGTGCAGAACGGGAACTGTCCCCCAGCCTGCCTCATTCCCGTGATTCCGCATCTCTCGGTCGCCAAGGCCCATGAACTGGCCGACGATTTAGCCCGCCTCAGCGAGTCTCCCGCGCTGACCGCGGCCCTCGAGCATTCCAGCTCCGTCAGCGCCGAACAAAAAAGTTTGCTGCGCGAATTGCACGGCCCCGGCGTCGCCATGGATGAAGCCGCGCTCGCTGACGCCGCCGAACTCGCCGAGCCCGACCCGCAACGCCGCCAGACCTTGTTGCAAGTGCTGGCCAAAATGAACGTGGCCGAGCGCGTGAAATTCGCGGTGCGCGGTGGCGCCGATGCCCGCCGCACCTTGATCCGTGATTCCAACAAGGTGGTGCAGCGCGCCGTCTTGCAATCCCCCAAACTCACCGACCAGGAAGTGGAGTCTTTCGCCGCCATGGCCACGCTGACCGACGAAATCCTCCGCATCATCGCCGGTAACCGCAAATTCCGAAAAAATTACAATGTTATCCGCAACCTGCTCAACAATCCCAAGACCCCGCTGGATGTTTCCCTGCACCTGCTCCCGGCCGTCAACGCCATCGACCTGAAAAAACTCGGGGCTAATAAAAATATCCCCGAAACGTTGCGCACCACCGCCGGCAAACTGCAACGCACCCGCGCTGAATTCAAGAAATAGCCGAACCCGGGGGGGGGTCGCTCCCTTAGCGCGCCCGAGGAGCCACACCGGCAATCGCAAAGCGCCCCGAAGTCCGGCGATTTGGCATTTATTCACGCAATCCCGCCCTTATAAAGGAGCGCCCGCAAGCATCGGTTGCATTCTTTATCGAGTTCGATAACAAGTTTGCCCATGCGCCGCCGCACCGCACCGCGAATCATGGGAAGCCTTACCAAAGCCTCTAAAACACAATCGCAGCCGCCGTGTGGATTGCCATCCCATTGCACGTGCGGGCGCTGTCCTCCATGCGCATCGGAAACCCGGTAACCCAGCGTGGCGGAAAGCGAAATCACTCGAGAGATTCAGGCCGCGCTTTGCAAGATTCGCGGGCGGGCGCATATGATGGATGGGCATGGGGAAAAGCTCGTGGTCGAGAAGGAATCAAAATGCCCGGTCACCGGCAAGCGCAAGTACGCAAGCGAAGGCCAAGCCCTGGCGACAGCCTCCCACCAAATCGCCGCCGCTCATGCGCCAAGGGACCTCCGCGCCTATCGGTGTTCCTGGTGCAGGGCTTGGCATCTCACGAAAAATAACGGAACATCCGGAAAAGATCGTAGATAACCGAATAATCCCCGGTGTGAAGCGCATGGCGACGGGCTACAGACTCTGTGCACTTCAACTTGTCGTTTGAATGGCGCTCCGACTTATGTTTGAATAATCCCGCGCGGAGAGTCATCGCCATGAAAACATACAACATCATCGGCTATTTGATTATTTTGTGCTACACGCTGGCTTGCGTGTATTTCACTCCGAGGCATTTGGGACCCTGGACGGGGCTATTGATAAGCGGAGCTTACTTTATCTTTTGCTGGTTTCTCGGCGGCTTGTATCTGGCGGATGTCCTTCATCTGGGAATCGCGCACCGCGCACTCGACTATAAGGAATGGTTCGTCAAAGCCGTCACCATCGTGAATAATGTCTTTGGTCTCTATGTAGACCCGATCGCCTGGGTGAACCGCCACCGCTTGCATCATCTACATGCCGACCATCCCGGGGATCCCAATAAACTCGCAGAGGATGGTTTTTGGCGCACCCTATATCTCTGTCTGATGCCGTATCGATGCAAAGAAAATCTCGCGGGCGACAAAATTTTAAAATCCCGGACCTTTCGCATCGTAGCGAATCCGGTTTTTGCCGTCTGCGCACAAGCCTTTAGTTTTTGCCTCCTGTGGAAGTTAGTCGGAAGCTTGCGGTTTGCCCTGGTGATGTGGGTCGGAATACGGATTTTTGCCGCGTGGGTGAATATGGTTCAAAACTATTGGACCCACACTCGAGATTTTGGATACCGGCGCTACAACGATGAACAAGACAACGCCATGAATATCGGTGAGTGGCTTCCCGTAACGGCCACCTTTAGCGCTTGTCTGCAAAACAATCATCACCACTATCCGAGGCTTTTGCGGCTGAGCCACGACAGCTCTGAATACGACTTTGGCTTTATAACTGTCAAGTTTATGAAAGGTCTTGGCTTGGTGAAGGCCACGAAAAAAGGCGCAGAGTTACCCGAAGACGTTCCCCTGGGCGCCCTGGAGTTTTAAGGCGTTCTTTTTCCTTTTGTAAATGGATCGACAGTTTGCCTGAAAAAACCGGGAGCGATTTCTTCGCCAGCCAGACCGTAATTTTCCGGCCATTCTTCCGGAAAATAATAAGTTCCGAAAATCTTATCGATCCACGGAAAATGAATTGCAAAGTTCTTGTCGATGGCCTCTTTTTGCGAAGTGTGGTGCCAATGATGATATCGGGGCATAACCACGAACTTTTCTAGCCATTTCGCATTGGGACCGAAATTGCAGTGCGTCCAGGTGGCGTGCAGGGTAACAAAGATCAAATAGGCCATAAGGATCGACTGGGAAAACCCCAGCATCATCGGAACAAGGATAAATCCGCGCACCAGCGTGTCGTCCACAAAGTGGGAGCGCGAGCCCGCGATCCAGTCCAGCGCCTTCGAGGAATGGTGAACGGCATGAAAACGCCATAGAAAAGGCACTTTATGCAAAGCCAGATGAATAAAATATTCCGCAATGTCCGCTACCACAACCGACAGGAAGAACTGCAAGAGCCAGGGCATTCGAGTGATAAATTCCTGCAGTACGGGAATACCCAAATACTTGGTGGCTTGGGTAGCGGGCAACAAAACCAGAAAGGATAGAACTTGTATCGGAAGATGCGTGGACATGAAATAAACCACATCCAAAGCCCATTCGTTTCTGAACGTTCCTTGTTTTGGATACTGCGGCCAGAGTCTTTCAAGGGGCACGTAGATGAGGGCCATCAAAAACAAGTCGAGCAAAAACCAGTCCAGGCCGATTGCCGGCCCGTTGCGCAAAGTACCGTTAATCTCTACGCTTGATCCGCCCCAAGCGGTTGCCGCGATGGCTAGCAGCAGTCCAGTCAGTGCCAAAGTCTTTTTCTTGCGTGTAATCGAAGAAATGACTCCGAATAAAATCGCCCCCACGATGAGGCATTGGATCAACACCCGCAGGGCATGCATGGGATAATGCGGACGCAGTTCAGGGGAGCTCAGTAGCTGAGGAAAGTGCAGGCACAATACTCCTCCGAAGGAAAGAAATCCAAAAAACGCCGACAATATCCCGCTCCACCAGCCTGTGCCAAAGCCGGTAGACTCGGCGTCGCCAAAAAATTCATTGATCTTCTGCTCGATCACGGTGCCTTCAGTTTACTTTCCTACATCCGCGCAAACTAGTAGCAAGATAGCGACATGACCCTTCTCTAAGTGCCATGGGCTCAAGCGGTCGATGCGACACTCACCTCCTCCCGCGGCCCCAGGATACGCTCGATCTATAACGAAAAAGGTTCCGTATCTTGGTTAAATTGAACGATTTCGGCTCTCCCGTGCCCGCCGGGTTGCCGTCCATTGAGTCTGCCATCGACGCGTGAGTGTCGCGGCCGTCAAGAGGCGCTCAAGCGGAAAAAGAGGCGAGGAGGCTCGGCGCGCCAAGAATGTTTTTGCGCCCAAGGCCCAGGGCCGGCGATGTTCCGGCAGATGTAGACCGAGCTCACCTCACCCGCGCAGCCGCATCCTGCGTTATGACTTGTTATGAAATGACCACGCGCATTTTCTATCCGGGAGCACGGAACGTCCTTCTTTCCGAGGAAGGCCAATCCGGCCTGCAGATCCGCAGAGCCTCAGATGAAATAAACTTCGTGGGTGCTGGCTCTCTGCGGGGTGAAATGCGGCTTCTGCCGGCGGTAGGGCCAAGAGCAGCCAGGTCCGGCACGCTCTTCTGCTCCCGAAAACATCGCGAAAAAAGCGCGATCTGCTTCGGGAATTTTTCAACTCTCGACCGGTCACCTTACGAGGACGGGGCTATGCATCCCGCCGTGCGGCGAAGGAAACGATCCTGGCCTTAGCGGCTGCCCGCGGGGAGCGTTTTCAGATACGCAATGATGGCTTTCGCATCCTCATGGTGCATGTGATAGATGTGCATGGGCGGGCGCAGCACTTCGCCTTCCGGGCCGGTGCCTTTTTCGAGAATGGTGGCAAGCTGCTCATCGGTAAAACTCGGCATGCCTGCGAGCGGCGGCGCGGTGTCGGCCCACGGCTGGATGGCTGCTACGGGACGGATCCAGGTGGTGGCGCCCTGCAGCCACGCATCCGTTTTGAGATCCCCCTTGCCATTGCGCGGTGTGTGGCACTCGCCGCACATGGCCACGTCTTCTACCAGATATCTTCCTCGCTCCACATCGCCGCGGTCCTGCCCACCGGCGGTATTCGGCGTGTTCGTGGCCCGTTGCGCTACGGCCAAGGACGCCAGCGCCAGCGCCGATAGTCCCCATCCCGCGAGCAATTTGCTCCAATTCCCAAAGCTCATACTTCCCTCCGAACATACTCCGGCGGCATCGAAAACCGCCGACCATAATACTCTCACGAAGAGAAATAAAAAGCGGGCCGTAGTTGCCAACGGCCCGCTAACATTTTCGTACCACGCTTTTCTTTGCCCATTGGCGGCCGGCCGGAAGACCGCGCCGCGTAAACCGCTATCTTCCAGCAGGATGCGCGGCGGTTCGGCGGCTGCTCGTCTGCGAAACGGCTTGCAGCATTTCGCGCGCTTGATTGAGGTGCTCTTGAATCATGGGGATGCTCTGGGCGGCAAAGGCCTTGACGTTCTCGTCGCTTCCGCTGTTGGCCTCGTTTTGAAAAGCCTGCAAATCCTTTTCATGATCGTCCACCATGTCCTTGGCGTAAACGCGGTCGAAGGCGCTGCCGCTCAGCTTGGCCAACCGGTCGTAAATTTGTTGATCTCTGGAGTTCACACTGGCGGGCAGCGTGATGTTTTCTTTTTGCGCTGCGGCTTTCAGTTGATCCCCTGCCGCGCCATGTTGCACCACCATGCGCTCGCCGAAAGCCTTAACCATTTGGTTCGAGGCCCGCGCCGTGGCCAGCTTGCCCAGTTGAATTTCCGCCATGCCCCCTTGCGCCGCTTCACGGGCGAACCGGGTATCGCTCATTTCCGCGCGCGATGGCGCGGACGAGCCGTTGTCCTGGTGCGCCAGAACCGCCCAGCTTCCCAGCCCGCTTAGAAAAATCGTCAAACATCCGACATAAACGCCCTTAGACAGCTTGGATTCGAGTTCCATGGAGTTCCCCACGAGTAGCCGCATTGCGCCGCGTATGTACTGTAGGAAACGCGCCTGGATATACCCATCCGGCGTATCGTGTAGGTGCCTGCGGAAAAATGCCTAGGCGCTGCGGCAAGGCAAAGGATGCTTATCCGACTTGCCTCGCGAAGCGGAACGCGGTGCTCAGTGCCAGCCGGGCGCCCGCCCTATATCAATGACAAAACGATACTTGACGTCGTTGGCCAGCAGCCGTTGGTACGCCGGGTTGATTTGCGTCGCGGAAACGATCTCAATGTCTGACACGATGTTGTGCTGCGCGCAAAAGTCCAGCATGGCCTGGGTCTCGCCAATTCCTCCAACCGCCGAACCGGCCAGGCTTCGCCGCCGCATCAAAAGATTCATCGCCGAAACCGCCGCTGGCCGGTCCGGAACGCCGAGTAGCACGTGCACCGCGTCGCGCTTGAGCAGGCCGAGATAAGCGTTCAGGTCGTGGTCCGCGGACACGGTGTCCAGAATAATGTCGAAGCTCGCCGCGTGCGCCTTCATGGCCGTCGCATCATTTGAAAGGACCACTTCATCGGCGCCAAGCCGCAGGGCGTCTTCCTTCTTTTTCGGTGAAGTGGTGAATAGCACCACCTGCGCGCCCAGAGCATGTGCGAATTTGAGTCCCATATGCCCAAGGCCGCCCAGCCCTACCACGCCGACCTTGCTGTGTTTCCCCGCTTTCCAGTGCAGCAGAGGCGCATACGTCGTGATCCCGGCGCAAAGCAGGGGCGCGGTAGCCGCGAGATTGAGGTTGCCCGGAATCTTGAGCGCGTAGCCTTCGTCCACGACGATATTATTTGAATAGCCGCCGTAAGTCGGGTCGCCTTTTTTGTCTCGCGCGTTATACGTTTGGATGTTGCCCACTTCGCAGTATTGCTCGAGTCCTGCCCGGCAGCTTTCGCATATCCGGCAGGAATCGACCATGGTGCCAACTCCGGCAAGGTCGCCGGCTTTGAATTTCTTCACCGCCGCGCCCACATGCGTAACTCGGCCTACAATCTCATGCCCCGGCACCATGGGGAAGATCCCGGGAAACCAGTCCTCATTCACCTGATGCACATCCGAGTGGCAAATGCCGCTGTATTCGATGGCGATCACGATGTCGCCGGGCAGCGGGTCGCGCCGTTCGAACGAAAACGGCTCGATGTGCGCTTTGGCCTTTTTGGCCGCGTAGCCTTGCGAAGAAATCATTCCTTGTCTCCAGATAATATAGGCGAACTATTCCTCTTCGTTGTCATATTCACGGGGAACATCGTCTTCCGGCACTTCATGCGTCACGATGTCCCCTTCATCAGCGTCGGGAACGTCCTGAACGCCCTTGATGATCCCCGCCTCGAAGGCGTTTCCTTCTTCGACCAGTTCATCCACGCTCTCTGAGTCCGCACCAGCCACGTTGGACAATCCCTGCAAATCGCCCGACTGTCCCGCGGAGCGCGCGCCAAGCCCTTTGGGCTCAAAATCCACGGAGTCGTTAATCTCGTTGAGGCCGCGCGTGGTGATCCGCGGCGGCTTTACCGCCGTTTTCACGGTCTTCTTGCCTTTCCTTGCCGGCGCTTTTGCCACGGTCTTAGGCCACGCCTTCACGGATGGTTTCCCCGCCGCCTTCACCGCAGCGATTTTCTTCGCCGCCGGCTTGCTGGCGACGAGCTTGCGCGCGGCGGGCTTCTTCGTCGCCTTCTTCGCGGCGGTCTTTTTCACAAATTTCTTGGCAGCTTTTTTCTTGTTCTTCCTTTTGGTGGCCATGGCGTAAATTCTAGCACTTTATCGCAACCCTGTTTACCAGCGCCGCGCTTTGCCCTATCCTCTCTCTCAGACACTTACCACGGCCCCCGCTCTCGAGCTCGGAGGCCCGGAGTCCTCGCTGATGAAGAAACCAGAAGTTCTTGCGCGTATCCACCAAATCGGCATCATCCCGGGCATCCGCACGGCCTCCGGCGAAGATGCCCACTTCGCCGCCGACGCCGTCTCAAGCGGCGGCATCCCCATCGTGGAAATCACCATGACCATTCCCGGCGCACTTGACATCATCGCGTATCTCGCCAACCACATTCCCGAGGTGCTGATCGGAGCGGGTACGGTCCTCGACCCTGAGACGGCGCGCAAATGCCTCGACGCCGGCGCCGGGTTCCTCACCGGGCCGTGCCTCGACGTTTCCGTCATCGAACTGGCCCGCAAACAAAATGTGGCTATGCTCGCAGGTGCGCTCACGCCTTCGGAAATCCATGACGCCTGGAGCGCGGGCGCGGACATGATCAAAGTGTTTCCCTGCGCGCAGATGGGTGGCGAGGCGTACATTCGCGCGCTGAAAGGTCCGTTTCCAAAAATCCCGTTGATTCCTGCGGGCGGAGTCAACCAGCAAACCGCCGCCAATTTTATTCTGGCAGGCGCTGCGGCGCTGGGAATCGGGAGCGAGCTGGTCCCTCGCCAGGCCATCGAAAAACGCCGCGCGGAACAGATTCGCGAGCTGGCGAGGCGCTTTCTGCGCCTGGTGCATTCCGCGCGGGAGCGTTTGGCCCCCCTCTCCGCCCCGGCGGCACCCGCGCTGACGCGCTGAGCGGCGGAGAAGCCCAGGCCGCTGCCACGGCTGGCGATCGGGCGCGTTGCAGGCCGGCGCGAAGCCTCTGCCCCTTAGGAAACGGGCTCGGGGGTGGCGGCGATTTTGCCGTCAAAGAGGTGGACGGTGCGATCGGCGTGGTGGGCGTAGCGGGGGTCGTGGGTGACCATGCAGATGGTGGCGCCATTGCGGTGGATGTCCTGGAGAAGTTCCATGACGGCGTCGCCATTTTTGGAGTCCAGGTTGCCGGTCGGCTCATCGGCGAGGAGGATAAGCGGTTCGCCAACGAGGGCGCGGGCTACGGCTACGCGCTGCTGCTGACCGCCGGAGAGCTGGGCGGGGTAGTGTTTGGAACGGTGGGCCATGCCGACGCGGTCGAGTGCGGACTGGACTTTGTCGCGGCGTTCGCCGGCGCCCATGCCGCGGTAGGTGAGGGGGAGCTCGACGTTTTCGTAGACCGTGAGGTCGCCGATGAGATTGAAGGCCTGGAAGATGAAGCCGATTTCGCGGTTGCGGATGCGCGTGCGTTCGCTGACTTTGAGGTCGGCGACCGGCTTGCCGTTGAGGAGGTAATTGCCGGCGCTGGGGGAATCGAGCAGGCCGAGGATGGCGAGCAGGGTGGATTTGCCACAACCGGAAGGGCCGGCGATGGCGATGTATTCACCCTTGCCGATTTCGAGGTCGATGGCGGAGAGGGCGTGAGTTTCGACTTCGTCGGTGTGGAAGACGCGCTGGACGCCTTCCATTTTGATCAGGGTGCCGTTGGCGGATGCCATTGTTGGTGCCTCCAAGGTTGTTGAAGTCAGTCTTCAGGGGCTAGAGCCCATTGCTCGCCAGGATTTTACCTCGGGGTGCAGCTCCCGGCCCGCTGCAAAGCTCCGACTCCCCAAAAACCGCTCTTCCTGCGAACGACCCGGCCAGAGTCCTGGCCAGACCGTTGAACCGCGAGAAGCAGTTCTTCAGAGCAAGGTCGGGGCTTCCCGACCGGACGCTGGCCGGAGCAAAGCCCGGCGCCTAGAAAAGCCGTAAAGCTGGGCCTTCCCAGAGCCATTAGACGGTACGTCGGTGCAAGTGGTCTTGTTCCCTTCTCGCGAAGGGAAAGCCTCCGCGCACTCCCCACAGCGGAAGCCCGACAACCAGCGCAAAACAGTCCGCGACATGCGGCACCGGCTAGCGCAGACGAATGCGGTCGCTGGTGTCGTAGGTGGACATGTCCGAGAGAATAACTTTGTCCCCGACATTGAGGCCCTCTAAGATCTCCACCGTGTTTACGGAACTCTTGCCCAGGGTGACACTGACGCGGACGGCTTCAGAGCCGTCATCGACGAGCTTGAAGAGCCCGATGGTGGCGCCGGACTGGCCGTGCACGGGGCGGCCGACGTACAAAACATTTTTAAGATTTTCAATTTCGATGTTGCCGTCGACGCTGAGATCGGGGCGCGCCCCGTCGGGCAGGGCGTCGTGGATGGCGACGTCGACGGTGACGGTGCCGTTCTGCACGCTGGGATCGATGCGGGAGACTTTGCCGACGACCAGTCCGTTACGAGTGTCGATGGTGGCTTTCTGCCCGATGAGCACGTCTTTGGCCTGGGTTTCGGCGATTTTTATCTCGGCTTTGAGGCGCTTGGGATCGGCGACCCGAGCGAGGTTCATTCCCGGGGTGACCTGCTGGCCGACCTCAACGGGGACGAGTTGCAGGACACCGTGGATGCCGGCGCGGACGTGCAGGTTATCGGCTTCGCTCCTTTTTAGTTCGTAAAGGGCCCGCTGCTGGTCGACGTGAGCTTGCTGCGCGAGCAAACGGGCTTTGGAGGAATCGCCGGAATTGCGGGTGCGGTCGCCTTCCAGCTGCAGGCGAATGGCGAGCTGCTCCATTTTTACTTTGGAGAGGCGAGCGGTGACTTCGGTGCCCAGGCCCTGGGAACGCAGCTTATCGTCGACTTCGAACTGTATTTTGGCTTGCTCGTAATCGCTGCGCACGGAGGCTTCAAGGGACTTTTGATTGAGCAGCTCGCTGTTGACCTGCACGACCAGGTTGGCGTAATCGGCTTGCGCGGCTTTGAGTTGAAATTGGGCGTCGAGCACGTCGCGTTGCAATTCGGGATTGGTGAGCTCGAGGATGATGCTGTTGGGTTCGACGAGGGCGCCGGGATGAATGACGATGTGGTCGACGCGGGATTGCGTTTGCGCGGGAATCCAGCGAATCTCTTCGGGGACGAGGGTTCCGGGGCCGCGCACTTCGCGCAACATGCCCCCGCGTTTTACTTCGTCGGTCCAGACCGTGGCGCGGTCGACGGAGGGAGCGGCCGGACGGAGGCGCCAGGAGCCGTAGGTGACGCCTGCCAGGAGGATGAGCGCGATGGCGGCAAAAATCATGCGGCGGATTTTTTTGGCGCGGGCGTTGGATGGGCGTTGAATGTCCATAGTCTTTTCCCTATTCGTAGCGCAAAGCGACCATCGGGGCAATACGCGTGGCGCGGCGCGCGGGAACGTAACCGGCAAGGAGCGCGACGGTTCCCAGGATCAGCAAGGCGACGGTTACGCCCGCAATTTCGAATATTCTAACGCCATAGAGCAGCGAATCGACCACCTTGCCGAGGCCATAGGCTAACGGGAGGCCGATGGCAATTCCGATGGCGACGAGCTGCGCTACCTCGCCGAGAATCATTTTGCGAACGCGCTCTGTCGAAGCTCCAAGAGCGATACGCACGCCGATTTCGCGGGTACGTTGCGCGACGGTGTAGGCCAGGAGACCGTAGATGCCGATGGCCGCGAGCAGGGCGGCCAGACCGCCGAACATGGTGGCCAGCAAGGCTACCAGGCGGTCGCTGGAAAGTTGCCGGGCGATCTGCTCGACAAAGGTGCGCTCTTGGTAGACGGGCATGCTGGGATCGAGCTCGCCCACAACCTTGTGGATGGAGTCAGCGAGAGCCAGGGGATCCTGCGAAGTACGAACGTAATAGGTGAGGCCGCCGATCGTCTTTTCTTGACGGTAAGGCACGTAGACGAAGGCCTGTGGTTTCTCCTTCACGTCCATATGGTGGCTATCCTCGACGATGCCGACGATTTCAATGTTTGCGAGGTCGGCGCCGCGGCCGAACTTCAGGTGGCGGCCGAGGGCCGAGGTGCTGGGAAAAAATTTCTTAGCCATGGTTTCGTTGACGATGGCGACCTTCGGACTGGCAGGACTGTCCTGCAAAGTGAACTCCCGGCCTTGCAGCAGAGGAATGCCGAGATTCGAGAAGTGACCGGCGCCCACGCCGTTGCGCATCGCGTCACGCGTGCCAGCGACTTCCGCAGGTTCGCCTTCGACTGAGATGCTGGAGCTCCAGTCGTCGTCGGCAAAGAGCGGCTCTTCGACGCCGCCGAGCGAGCGCACGCCAGGCAGGGCGGAGACGCGTTCTTCCAGACGGCGGTAAAAATCGAGAGCCCGGGTATCGTTGTAGCCGTTCAGATCGGGAGCGACAGCGAACTGCAGGACGTTCGATGGCTGCAAACCCAGGTCGACGTGTTTGAGGTTGTACAGGCTGCGCACAAATCCGCCCGCGACGGTGACCAGGACGAGGGTGAGCGCGACCTGGAAAATGACCAGGCCCTTGCGCATGTTGGCGTGCGACAACCCGCTGGCCAGGCCGCCACTTTGTGCCTTGAGCGAGGATACCAACTCGACGCGCGTCGCGCGCCAGGCCGGTGCCACTCCAAAAAGCACACCGGAGACCAGGGCAATGCCCGCGGCAAACAACAACACCGGAGCGCTCAGCGAACTGGAGAGCCCGGCTGCAATTTCGTTGGCGGATGCGTAGTGGACCAGGCCGCCGCTGATCCAGGTGGCGATGACTAGTCCGAAAAGCGCGCCAAACAGAGAGAGCAGGCACGACTCGATCACCAGCTGGCGGACGAGCTGCCAGCGGCTGGCACCCAACGATAAGCGCAGGGCGATTTCTTTTTGCCGGGATGCGCCACGAGCGGTTTGCAGGGCGGCGACGTTGGCGCAGGCGATGAGCAGCACCAACCCCCTCAAGCAAGGGGCGCCCGCGCGCACCATTTTTCAGCACGACTTGCTTGGCGAGAAATGCCGACTTTTGTTTATCGCTCATCTGCTTGTTCAACGGGAGTTCGACGGCGAGCAACGAGTGATAGCCCGGAGCGATTGCGGCCATCGCCCGGGCGCGCGATATTCCGGGCTTCAGGCGTGCGAAGACCTTTACCCAGTAGTCCTGATGGTCGCTCAGCCCGTTCGCGCCCGGGGTGACAACGGGCTTCATGGTAATCGGGAGGTAGACGTCGGGGATGCGGCCCAGTTGAATGCCGTTAAAGCCGGGTTGCACCACGCCTACGACCGTCATAGTTTGGTTGTTGACCAGCACGCTTTCATTCAGGACGCGCAGGTCTCCGCCGAAACGCTTCTGCCAATAGCCGTAGCCGAGCATGAGCACGGGATTGCCGCCGTCCACAGCGGCGTCGGCAGGCTCGAGTGTTCGTCCGAGCGCAGGATGAACGCCAAGAACGTCAAAGTAGTTTCCCGAAACGAGTTCTGCGTCGGCGTGCTCGGTCTGGCCGCGAGAGGCCACGCTGACGTGATAACTGGCTTTGGCGGCCAGGCCTGCGAAGACCCCCTCGGCAACGGAGGTCTGATCGCGCAGGTCTTTGTACATAGGATAGGAAAAGGATTCGGAGCCATCGACTTCGTCGGAACTCACGTGGCCTTCCTTTGGGCCGGGGGCATAGAGCAGGACCAGTTCCTCGGGATGAGGCACGGGCAGACGCTCGAGCAAGACTTGTTGCATCACGGAAAAAATGCCGGTGTTGGCCCCGATGCCGAGGGCCAAAGTCAAAATGGCGACGAGTGTGAAGCCAGGACTTTTGGCCAGGACGCGCAGTCCGAATTTGACGTCTTGCAGCAACGTTTCCATAAACGGATAACCTCGATGCTCGCGATAAAGTTCCTTGCATTGCTCGACGCCGCCGAAATGCAACAAGGCGCGACGCCGCGCTTCCAGTGCAGTCATGCCACTGCGGAGATTTTCGTCTATGGCCAATTCGAGATGGGTGGCCATCTCCGCGTCAAGCTCACGATCCATCGCTCGGCCGCGGAAGAAGGCGAAGAACCGCTCTCGCGCCTGGCGCACAGCGTCGATCATCGCGGGCACAACTAGTTCCCCGTCTCCGGCATGGCCAGCACGCGATCCATAACGCTCGAGAGACGCTGCCAATACGCGGCGTCTTCTACGAGTTGCCGGCGGCCGCGCTTGGTAATGGCATAAAACTTGGCCTTGCGATTATTTTCAGACGTGCCCCACTGGGCGTCGATCCAGCCGCGCTGCTGGAGGCGGACGAGCGAAGCGTAGATGGTGCCCTGATTGAGAAGGACTTCATTGCCGCTGACCTGCTCGATGCGGCGGGCGATGCCGTAACCGTGCAGTGCGCCGAGGGACGCCAGTGTTTGCAGGACCATGAGGTCGAGCGTGCCCTGCAGCAAATCCAGCTTTGCGTCGCCCATAGAGTCTCCTGTGCTATTGCCACATGAGAATAGCATGGCTTCTGTGGGTCTGCCACAGGGAAAAGCGCTCAGCCCCGCGTTTCCTCCGGGCCTTTTTCGCACCTGATTCTCAGCCTGCCCGTCCGCATGGCTCAGTCGTAGCGCAGGGCAATTATGGGATCCACGCGGGTGGCACGGCGGGCTGGCCAACAGCACGCCAGCAGGCCGGTGAGCAGCAGGGCCAGAGGGGCGAGCACAAAGGCGCCCCGGATCGAAGGCGGAAACGCCCCATAGCTGGGATTGCAACGCGCGTGCGGCTATAAACGCCGCCGCCAGACCTACCGCCACTCCGCTGCCAACCAGCAACAGCCCCTGACGCAGCACGAGGCCAAGGATGTTGCTTCGCCTCGCGCCGAGGGCCATGCGCACGCCCGACTCGTGGGTCTGCAACGCAACCGAATAGGCCATTACGCCGAATAAACCGATCATAGATAAGCCGAGGCCGAGGGCGCGCAGATGCTGAAGGAAATCAGGCGGAAGCGTGGCTTCAGATAGTCGTGATCGGCGAGATAGTCGTCGAGCGCGCCCGGGTGAGCGAGGACGGGATTTCGGTCCACTCCGGCGAGGGCCTTGCGAATGGTGTTGAGCATGGCGGCGGGATCGCCCGAGGAGCGGGGGGACGCCCCAGAAAGCGATGGCGTTGGGAGTCAGGACGCAGCCGTGCAGCGGTTCGCTGAAGCCCTGGCGCGAATAGATAGCGTCCCAGCCGGCGTAGGCGACGATGTCTTCGAAGGTGTGACTCTCGTTGCGGAAGGCGGCGATTTCGTCGAGGTGAAAGACGGCGCGCAGCTCATCGGAGCCGTGACGAGCTTGGTAGATGGTCAGGAGGCGGTCCGCGTTGCGATAGGGAAAGGGATGGAGCACGCCGTTATAGAAGATGCTGAAGACGATGGACGAGAAGCCGATGCCCAGAGCCAGCGCGACGATGGCTACGAAAGTGAAACCGGATTCTTGCCCAGGATACGGACACCGAACCGCAAATCCTGCAAAAGAGTCTCAAGCCACGCGACCCCGCGCAGTTCACGATGCGCTTCTTTCGTCTGCTGGACTCCGCCGAGTTTCATGAGGGCCTCGCGGCGAGCCTGCTCGCGCGGCATGCCGTCGCGGAGGTTGTCGGCAATGTGCATTTCAAGATGCCCGGCCAGTTCCTCGGTGAACTCACGGTCGAGCTGCTCCCTGCTGAACATGGCACGAATTTTTTGCGACCAGGCGCGCAGTCGGCTCATGGCGTGTTCACTCGTAACGCAAAGCGATCATGGGATCGACGCGGGTGGCGCGGCGCGCGGGGAGGTAGCAGGCCAGAGATGCAGAGAGCATGAGTACGCTGGCGACAGCGACGACGGCAACCGGATCAATGGCCGAGATGCCGTAGAGGACGGACTTCATGGTGCGGCCAACCAGATAGGTGCCGCCGAGGCCCAAGAACAGGCCAGCGGAAGCGAGCAGCAGGCCTTCCTGCAGAACCAAGAGAAGGACGCGACGAGTGCCGGCCCCAAGGGCCATGCGGACGCCGAATTCGCGGGTGCGCTGCGCCACCGCGAAGGACATGACCCCGTAGATGCCGATGGCCGCGAGAATGAGGGCTACAGCGGCAAACGCTGCGAACAGCGCGGTGGCGAAGCGATCGCCGGCAAGCGATTCGTCGACGAGCTGGTCCATGGTGCGAACCTGATCGAGGGCCAGATCGGAATCCACGGAGCGAACCGCGGCGGCGATGCTGGTGGAAACGCTGGCGGGATCACCGGAGGTGCGCACGGCGATGCCTGCGCCGGGCCACGGGATCTGCCAGAAAGGAACGTTGATTTCGGGGAGTCCATCGTTGCGGATGCCGCGATTGTGCACATCGCGATAGACGCCGACGATTTGCCATTCAACCGGCGGACCAACCCGGTTGGCACCGGGCACCAAGCGCGCGACCACAACGCGTCGCATCAGCGGATCGGCGTCCGGCAAATACTTCTTCACGAACGTTTCGTTGACGATGGCTACAGGCAATCCGGACGCGACGTCCGAGGCGTTAAAGCTGCGTCCTTTGGTGATGGGAATGCCAAAGGTCCGGAAATAATCCTGCGTAACCATGGTGAATCCGGCTACGGGACGAGCCGATGGATCAACAGCGGGTTGCCCGGCGATGCTGAAGGACATGCCGTCACCGGGACCGAGAAGGGGCATCCCCGTGGAGACCGAAGCCGAGGAGATTCCGGGCAGAGCCGCGATTCTTTCGATCAGCTGGCGATAGAACGCGGCGATCTGCTCGGAATTGGAGAAGCGTTCATTACGCAACGGCAGGTCGAAGGTGAGCAGATGGTCTCGGCGAAAGCCGAGGTCGACGCGAGTCAGTTTCCAGAAACTGTGCATGGCCAGTCCCGCAGCGGAGAGCAGGGTGAGGGCCAGGGCAAATTCCATGACTACCAGGCCGCGGCGCAATCCCTGGCGACCGGGGCTCGAAGCCGAGCGCCCGCCCTCTTTGAGCGTGGCGCTAAAATCGCAGAGCGAATTCTGCCACGCCGGCACGCAGCCGCTCAACGCGCCGGCCAGCAAGGTGGCCGCCAGGGTGAAAAATAGCACCGGCAAACTGAGGTGGATGTCGGCTTCGGTGGGCACGGAAAATGGCGGCAGAAGCGCGAGAATCACGCGCAATATCACCCAGGCGAGGCCGGCACCCAAAGCGCCGCCGATCACGGCAAGCGCGAGGCTTTCTGTGAGGAATTGCGAGACGAGCTGTCCGCGCGTGGCGCCGAGAGAAGAACGAACGGCTACTTCTTTCTGACGGACGTTGCCGCGGGCGAGCAGGAGGTTGGCGACGTTCACGCAAGCAATCAAAAGCACGAAACCAACGGCGCCCATGAGCAGCCACAAATCCTTAATGGTGTCGCGGCTGGTGAAGTCGTTTTTCAAGGGCTCGACGCTGGCGCTCCACCCCTTATTGGAAACGGGATAGGCTTCAGCGATGCGTTGCGCGGCGGCGTTTACGTCGGCACTTGCTTGCTGCAGGGTGACCCCGGGTTTCAGGCGACCCATCACGTTGAGCCAGTGATACTCGTGATTGATTTGCTCGGGGCGGAAGGCCAGGGGAACGAAGAGCGAGGATTCGAAACGGTCGGGCATGCCTGCGGCCAGGACGCCGACGACGGTGTAGGGCTGAGCGTCGAGGCGAAGCTGCTGGCCAAGAATGTTAGGGTCGCTCCCGAACCGCTCTTGCCACAGGCGATGCGTCATGATGACCACGTGCTGGTTGCCCAGAATTCCTTCTTCGGGCAAGAAGTCGCGGCCTTCAAAAAAACGAATGCCTTGCAAACTGAACCAGCCGGGGCCGAGGATGCGGGACTCCACAACTTCCGGGCGCCCGGCGATCGAAAGATTGAAGCGCGCGCCGGTAAAGGCCACGAGATCCTGAAAGACCGCGCTCTGGCGCTTCCAATCGAGGTAATCGCCGGCGGAGACGCCGTTGTCGTGTCCGTTGACCTTCGACCAGACCATAACGAGTTGCTCGGCATCGGGGTATGGCAACGGCGAAAGGATGGCGCCATAAACTACGCTGAAAATAGCGGTGCTGGCGCCGATGCCTAGCGAGAGGGTCAGAACCGCGACGGCGGTGAAGGCCAGATTCTTGCGCAGCATGCGCAACCCGAAGGAGAGTTCGCGCAGCAAGTTTTCCAGCCAGAAAATGCCGCGGCTGTCGCGACAGCTTTCCTTGGTTTGTTCGGTGCCGCCGAGTCTCAGCAGGGCCTGGCGGCGGGCGGCCGCGGGGGTCATGCCTTCGCGGAGATTGTCGGCAATGTGCATATCGAGGTGGGTGGCGAGCTCTTCGCGCAGTTCGCGATCGAACTGCTCCTTGCGGAACACGGCGCGCAGCCGTGCCATCCACCCCTGCAGGATTCTCATCGCCATCGCTCACGCATGCCGTTACTCGGGCCCGCATCCCGGTCGTTGCATTGGCCTCTTTAGCTCAGACATTTTCTTTCTTCGGATCATTGCGCACCGCTTGCGGTGGCGGCGTTTTTCTCGCTGATCACCCAGCCGTCGGCCATCTGAATGACGCGGTTGCCGTAGGTGGCGTTTTTCTCCGAGTGGGTGACCTGAATGATTGTGGTGCCCCCATCGTTCAGTTTTTTGAACAGCTGCATGATCTCTTCGCCTTGCGCGGAGTGCAGATTGCCGGTGGGCTCATCCGCGAGGATGAGTTTGGGATTTTGGATGACGGCACGGGCTACGCCGACCAGTTGCTGCTGTCCGCCGGAGAGTTGATTGGGGTACAGATCTTTCTTGCCGACGATGTTGAAGCGGTCCAGCGCGTCGCAGACCAGGCTGGCGCGCTCTTTCTTGGGAATGTTTTTGTACGACAGGGGGATTTCCAGATTTTCGTAGACCGTCAGATCGTCGATGAGGTGGTAACTCTGAAAGACGAAGCCGATATTGTATTTGTGCAGTTCGTTGCGCTGCTTGGCGCTGAGTTTGTGAACCGCTTGATCGAGGAAAACATATTGCCCGGACCAATCGGCGTCGAGCATGCCGATAATACTTAGCAGGGTGGACTTCCCGGCTCCGGACGGACCCATGATGGTGACGAACTCGCCGGGCTGAATGTCCAGAGTAATGCGGCGAAGCACGAAAAATCTCTGCGCGCCGGCTTGGAAGGATTTTTCTAGGTTCCGCAGTTGGATCAGTGGCGTCACATTGCTCCTTGGGCACCCGCAGCAGATTTCACTCGTAACGCAGTGCGATCACGGGGTCGACACACGTCGCGCGTTGCGCCGGCAAATAGCCGGCGAGCGCCGCAATGGCAAGCAGCCCCACAATTCCGGCGGACAACGTCAGCGGATCGCTGGCGCGTAATCCGTAAAGCATGTGTGCCACCAGGTGGCCGCCTGCCAGCGCTACCGGCACTCCAATGGCGATCCCCAGACCGACCAGCCATATACTTTCCCGCAGGATCATCCATAGCACATTGCGACGCGCTGCACCCAGTGCCATGCGTAGTCCGATTTCGTTGGTGCGCCGCGTGACCAGATAGGACATCAATCCGTAGATTCCAATGCACGAGAGAAATACGGCCAGCAAAGCAAAAAATGTGGAGAGCTGGGCCACCAGGCGTTGGTTGGTGACGGAGCGCGCAACCTGTTCGTCGAGGGTCATGGCGTCGGAGATTGGCAGCGTTGGCTGGACATCGTGGATCGCCTGGCGAACGGCGGTGAGCGTGGTGGCGGCGTCTCCGGAGTAGCGCACCTCGAAATCGTTAAGGTAACGGACATTCTGCACGTACGGAAGGTAGTCGCCCGGCTGCGGCGTTTCATCGAGGCTATTGTATTTCACATCCTTCACCACGCCGATGACTTCAATGTCCCCGGCATTGCGCTCGCGGCGTCCGTAGTGCCGGCCAATCGGCGAACCAGCGGGAAACATGGTTCGCGCCATGCTTTCGCCGATCACACCCACCCTGGCCGACGACGCCGTGTCCTGCGGGCCGAAGGTGCGGCCAGCCAGCACGGGTATCCCCATGGCGGCAAAATAGCCATTGCCAACAGCGTTGTGGTGCACGTCCGCGTCGCTGTGGCCAGCAAGATAGCCATCAACCCAAATGGGGTTGTTCCAGGTTCCTTCGTTGAAGGTAAAAATCGAAAAGCTGGCGGCGCGCACGCCCGGGAGCGCCCCAACGCGTTCCTCAATCTCGCGATACAAATTGACCAGCCGCGCGTCTTCCTTGTAACCGACCGAGCTTGCGTCCAGGCGCAGCCGAATAACGCGCTCCTTGTTGAATCCGGTGTTCACGTTTGCAAGATTCACGAGGCTGCGGACAAAAAGCCCTGCGCCAATCAGCAGCACCAGGCAAAGGGCCACCTGCGAAATCACCAGCGCCTTTGCCAAGGGGCCTTTGGCGGGTGCGCCGGACTGACTGCGGCCGCTTTTCAGGGGCTCCGTAAGGTCCGACCGCGTGGCGCGAAACGCGGGTATGGTTCCAAACAGCAGGGCCGTCGCCAGCGTGACAACGAGGGTGAAGAGCAGCAGGCGAATGTCCACGGGAACGTGCAGCTGCAAAGGCTCGCGGCCGTCGGAAACCACGCGCAACAGCAGATGGGTTGCCCACGAAGCAAAGGCTACGCCCAACGCGCCGCCCATGACCGCGAGCACCAGGCTCTCCGTCAGTAATTGGCGAATCAGCCGCCCGCGTCCGGCTCCCAAAGCCTGGCGAACAGCAAGTTCGCGGGCCCGGGCGGTTGAGCGGGCCAACAGAAGATTGGCAATATTCGCACAGGCGATGAGCAGCACCAGTCCAACCACCACCATCAATATCTTTAGCGGCTCGGAGAACTGATAACGCAGCCTTGAGAATCCCGTGGCCATCGAATTCAATTCCACGCGGGTCTTATCCAGTTTGAGGAGATCCTCAGGGGTCCGCGGCGCATCGGCAAACCCGCGCAGGATTTGCTGAAACAGCAGGTTGACATCGGCGGTGGCCACGGCCATGGATACTCCGGGTCTCAGCCGGGCCATGAGATGCAGGGATTCATACACATCGTCGTGGTAGCCGTTAAAGCCCGGCGGAATCTCTCTTTGCATCGCGAGGGGAATCCAAATGTCCGGCGCTTCCCCCACTTTGGTTCCAAAAAACTCCGGGGGCGCTACACCGACAATGGAGAAAACAGTGGATCCGATGGTCAGAGTACGCGTAAACACGGAAGGATCGCGAGCCAGCGTACGCGTCCACCACGCATAACTGACCACCGCGACGGGATGCTGGTCCTCCGATTGATCATCTTGCTCGGAAAGGCTGCGTCCCATGACGGCCTGCACACCCAGCATCGGGAAATATGTCCCCGAGACCAGTTGAATATTCATGGGCTCGGCCTCCTTGCGGCCGGACACGAGTCCATAAATGCGGTCGTTCATGCTGAACGCCGCGGCCACTTCGGAAAAGACCCGATTGTTTTTTTGCATTTGGCGATAAAACGGATAGGAATACAGCCAGGGATTAGGGAATCCATCGCTGATGCCCTGGTCGAGCCCGTCGCCGAAGAGCACGAGCTGCGCCGGATCTCGCACCGGAAGAGATGTGAGCATGACCGCATTCATGAGGCTGAAAATCGCGGTGTTCGCGCCAATGCCCAAAGCCAGCGAAAGCAGTGCAACCAGGGTCAGGCCCGGACTGCGGACGAGTGCACGGACCGCGTAGCTCGCGTCTTGCAGAAAGGTATCCAGCAACGGCAGACCGCGCCCATCGCGAACCGTCTCCTTGGTATGTAGCACACCGCCGAGCTTGAGGAGCGCTACTCGTTGCGCTTCTTGCGGCGTCATCCCCGCGCGCACGTTGTCCGCGATGTGCATCTCCAGGTGCGTGGCGAGTTCTTCGCGCAATTCGCGCTCGAGTCGCGCGCCGCGGAACGCTTCGCATAAACGCACCCAGCACTTGCGAAGCAAGGTCACGAGACCGACTCCTTGGCCGAGAGAAAGCGCTCAAGAATCGCGGTGGTTTGCTGCCATTCGCGGGACTCCTTTTGCAGCTGCTTGTGGCCGGCGCGCGTGAGCTTGTAGTACTTGGCCCTGCGATTGTGCTCCGAGACACCCCACTCCGAGGCAATGTAGCCCTCTTGCTCAAGCTTGAGCAGCGCGGGATAGAGCGTGCCGTAGTTAACGGCCAGCAGATCGCCGCTGGTCTGCTCGATACGCCGGGCAATTCCGTAACCATGCAGCGGCCCCAGCAACTGCAAGGTCTTGAGGACCATCAGCGCCAGGGTCCCTTGCCACACATCCTTTTTGTCGCCCACGCGTTTCTCCTATGGCCAACCCATACGAATCCTAAAGCAATCCCATATTGGAAAGCAATAGGAGAACGTAGGAGGCCGCGGAGCGCCGTTATGCCCGGGGGAGACCGGGCCGAAGCCCGGCTCCTGCGAACCGGGTTTTCTCGCGGCTGGTACACTACTCGCCCATGACTTCTCGCTACTGCAATGTGGCTCTGGCGGTGCCGCTGCGGACGCTGTTTACCTATGCGATTCCGGAGACCCTCGGCCGAGCGCCGCAACGCGGAAGTCGCGTGCTGGTGCCCTTCCGCAGGAAATCCATGGTCGGCGTGATCGTGGAGCTTCTCGACGGACCCCCTGGCGACGTCCAGCGCGGGGTGAAGATTCGCGATATCGGGAAAGTCCTCGATGATGTGCCGGCGCTGACCCCGAAATTGCTGGAACTGGGCCAATGGATCGCTGGGTATTACCTCGCGCCGATCGGCGAGGTGCTACGTGGGATGTTACCTCCGGTCACGGACGTGAAGATGGTTCGCGAAGTGGTGGTGACGCCGGCGGGGCGGGGCGCCATCTCGCTATGGAAGACGGATGAGAGTGCGCCGCAACACATACCCGGATGCACGGAACAAGAGACGAAGTTTTTATCGCGGCTGGTGGACAAAAAAGGGTTGCTGCGACTCGCGCAGGCGCTGGGGAGCGGCGTGGACGCGGCTGGCCTGCAAAAATTGCAGCGACGCGGGTTGCTCGAAGTGCGCGAGCGCGTCTCGGGAAGTGCGCGGAGAACCCAGCGCGTAATTGCGTGGAAGAGCCAGGCGGGCGACGTGGCGCATGCCGCGAAGAATGGCGAGGCGCCTGGGGCACCTGATGCGGCGGATTCCGCCGACAACGCGCCGCAGGAAGGCCTGCGCCGCATACGGAATTTGTTGCTGGCCGAGCGCGGTCCCTTGCCTCTCGCGCAACTGGCGAAGCTCGCGGGCGTCTCGCGCGGCGCGATCGAACGCATGTTGCGCGACGGACTGCTTGAAAGCTGGGAAGAACCCGTGGATCCGGCTGAGGATGAATTCGACGCCGGCTACACTCCTCCGGCACACGAATTGAACGTGCAGCAGGAATCAGTGCTGCGAGCCATTCGTGAACGCACGGCACTCAGCGAGTTTGGCGTACAACTTTTGTTTGGCGTGACGGGCAGCGGGAAAACGGAGGTCTATTTGCGTGCGGTGCAGGACGCCCTGGCGCGCGGCAAGACCGCGATCGTTCTGGTTCCCGAAATTGCGCTGACGCTGTGGACTGGCAGGCAGTGCCGGGCTTGGTTCGGCGCCCGTTTTGAGGGCGTTGCGGTTCTGCATTCTGCGTTGAGCGACGTGGCCCGGGCGCGCGAATGGTGGCGCGTGCGCAATGGAGAAGCGCGCGTGGTGGTGGGCACGCGTTCGGCAATTTTTGCGCCGCTAAGCAACATCGGCCTGATCATCGTCGACGAAGAACAGGAAGGCAGCTACAAGCAGGAAGAAACGCCGCGTTACCACGCGCGCGATGTAGCGATCGTGCGCGCCAAGATGGAAAACACTCTGGCGCTGCTGGGATCCGCGACGCCCTCGCTCGAATCGTTTTACAACGCGGAAAGCGGAAAATACGAATTGTTGACGCTGGCCACACGCGTGGCAGACCGCGCCATGGCCAGTGTGGAGATAATCGACCTGCGCGAGGAATTTCAGCGTACCAAGCAGACCAGCCCTATCAGCGCGGCGCTGCACGTAGGGATTCAAGAATGTCTGGAAGCACGCACGCAGGCGATGATTTTGATCAACCGGCGCGGCTATTCGTGGTCCTTGCTGTGCCGGAGTTGCGGGGCATCAGTGCAGTGCGAGAATTGCAGCATTTCCATGACCTATCACAAGCAACGCAACCGGCTCGAGTGTCACTATTGTGGATCGACACAATGCGTACCGCTGACGTGCCCGAAGTGTCAGTCCAAGTATGTTTATTTTTTCGGAGAAGGCTCGGAGCATCTCGAAGAGCGCTTGCGCAAGGAATTTCCGGGTGCCCGCATTGCGCGGCTAGATCGCGACACGGCCCGCACCAAGCAGCAATTTCAGGAAACGCTGGGCGCGTTTGCCGGCGGCGCACTGGACATTTTGGTGGGCACACAGATGCTCGCCAAGGGCCACGATTTTCACCGCGTGACGCTGGTTGGCGTGGTCAGCGCGGATTCCTCCTTGACCATGCCCGACTTTCGCGCGGCGGAGCGCACCTTTCAGTTGTTGACGCAGGTGGCGGGACGCGCGGGACGCGGAGATTTGCGGGGCCGGGTGCTCATCCAGACCTTCTATCCGGATCACTACGCGATCCAGGATGCCGTACGACAGGATTACCGCAGCTTCTTCGACCGTGAAGTCCAGTTCCGCAAAATGATGGCTTACCCGCCGTATGCGGCGTTGGCGAACGTGATCGTGCGCGATGCGCTTTTGGAGCGGGCCATTCAGTGGTCGCGGCAGCTTTCCGAATACCTTATACCCCATGACGGAAAGGGCTTGCGGGTTCTCGGGCCGGCAGCCGCGCCATTGGCACGCCTCAAGAAGGAGCACCGCTTTCAATTCCTGGTCAAGTCTCCGAAGCGCTCATTGATGACCAAGCTGCTGAGCGGAGCGATGGACTATTGCCAAGCAAAAAATATTCCCCAGACGGCGGTGCTGATGGATGTGGATCCGCTGAGCCTCATGTAGCCGCAGTCCGTGCTATTCGACCGGCCTGCCCTTTTTTACTTCGAGCCCTAATTCGGCCATCACCTTTTGCAGATCCTTCCAGACTTCACTCTTGGCAGCGGGATTTCGCAGCAGGTAGGCGGGGTGATAGGTGGCCAGCAACTTTTTGCCGCGAAAATCCTGCCATTGTCCGCGGAACTTGGAAATGCCGGTGGTGGTTTCAAGAAGCGTTTGCGCCGCGGTGGCGCCGAGGCACACGATTACCTTGGGATTTACAACTTCGATTTGGCGCACCAAATATGGAGAGCAAGTGGTTACTTCGTCCGGCTCCGGCTGACGATTATCTGGCGGGCGGCATTTCACCACGTTACAGATGTACACGTCTCCGCGCTGCAAACCCATGGCCTGGATCATCTGGGTCAGCAGCTTTCCCGCGCGCCCTACGAAGGGGACCCCCGTGGCGTCCTCATCCGCGCCGGGACCTTCGCCGACAAAAACCAGCTCGGCTTTGGGATTGCCATCCGCGAAAACCACGTGGTTGCGCTTCTTGTGCAGGCGGCAACGCGTACAGTCGCCGATGTCCTCGCGAATTCTCAACAGCGTGTCGCCTTCGACGCGCTCGAGCTGTTCAAAAAACGACGAGGTCTTAATTAGCGGTAAAGAAGCTGCGCTGCCGTCGCTTGCCGTTCGAGCAAGCCGCGCTGCCGCTTGCTGCGCCCCCAGAAAGGATTCACGCGGCGCGGCGATCTTGGGGGTTGCGGTGCTAGAGACTGGCTTGCGCAAAGTTTCTTCCTCGCTAACGGACGGCGGTGCGACCACGGAAGGCGCGGACGGAACAACGGTGTATGAAGCGCCCCTGGAGCGCTCGCGGTAGAACGGAGCGATACCCAAATCTTCGTAAAAAGCGAGGCGTTGCTTGATTTTGTCGCTCAGGTGTACGGAAAGAAGCTCGCTCATCGGATTAGGCGGGAGATTCTTGCTTGACCGCCCGGAACGCGGCGCGGGCATCGCTGCCAAGCTGGTTGCGGCTGCGCAGGCGAACGACTTCGTCAAGAATGCGCTGAGCGACTTCGGATTTAGCTAACTTGGGCAAGGCCAGATCACGGCCGTCAACAGCAAACATGGTCACGATATTGGTGTCGAGGTCAAAGCCAGCGCCCTCGGCAGTGACGTCGTTGGCGACGATGAGATCGGCGTTTTTGGCGGACAGTTTCTTGCGGGCGTTCTCCGCGACGTGGTCGGTTTCCGCGGCAAAGCCGACGACCAGACGATGCTCCTTGTCTCTTGCGACCGTCGCCAGGATGTCGGCAGTGGGCTCAAGTTCAACGGTAATGGCTTCTTTGTCGCGCTTGATTTTTTTGCCGCTGCTGACCGCCGGCCGATAATCTGCCACCGCGGCGGCCAAGATGGCAATAGAACATTGCGGAAAGCGCGCGGCGACGGCGGCGTGCATTTCAGCGGCGGTGCGGACATCAATGCGCACAACGCCCTGCGGAGTCTCGAGCGCGGTTGGCCCCGAGACCAGAGTGACTTTCGCGCCGCGCCGGGCGGCGGCCTGGGCTACGGCATAGCCCATTTTTCCCGAGGAGCGATTCGTTAGATAGCGGACAGGATCGAGATCCTCGCAAGTGGGCCCGGCGGTAATCAGGATCGATTCGCCCGCGAGATCGCGGCGGGCATGCAGGACCAAACGCACTGCGGCAAGGATTTCATCCTGGCCGGCGAGGCGGCCTGCCCCGACCATCCCGCAGGCGAGATAACCTTGGTCCGGAGCGACGATCGTAACGCCGCGGTCGCGCAGCAGTTTCACGTTGCCTTGCGTGGCCTCGTGATTCCACATATTGACGTTCATCGCGGGAGCAAGAACCACTGGCGCGGTGCTGGCCAGGTACAAGGTGGTCAGAAAATCGTCGGCGATGCCGCGCGCGAATTTGGCAATCACGTCCGCGGTGGCCGGGGCGATCAGCAGCAAATCCGTGCGCTGCGCCACGGCGATGTGCTCGATGGCGCTTTCGAGATTAGCCTCCTGGCCCTCCCCGCCACCGAATAAATCGGTGATCACTTTTTGCCCGCTGAGCGCCGCAAAGGTCAGGGGCGTGATAAATTCGCGCGCCCCGCGGGTCATAACCACTTGCACGGTGAAATTATCCTGCTGCAGGAGGCGCACCAGTTCCGCGGCTTTGTACGCCGCGACTCCACCGGTCACACCGAGCGTGATACGCATTCGTTCCTCAAGCAACAGCTTATAGGTCTTGGGCCAAATTCGCGAACTGGCGAAGACCGCGCCGCTCAAAACCACTGGGCCCTGCATTACTGGCTTTCATGCACACCTGTGGCGCGCTCCCTGACGCGGACACCTACTTGCGGCGTTTGTTGCCGTCTTTATCCGTGTCGATCGAGTGCGGCTCGACGAAGTCGTACTCGAGCATACTGTGCTCAAGCTCTTCGCAGGCGATCCGCGTAGCTTTCAGCGTTTTCGGGTTCTCGACCAGCGGTGGCGCGCCCGCCATGATCTGCCGCGCGCGCCTCGACGCCAGCACGACGTATGCAAACTGGCTTTGTGGAGCTTTCGTCAGCACATTCATTTCAGTCTGTCCCCCCAAAGGATGCCAATAATTTTTCTACCCGGGCCTGCCGCCTGGCGGTGGTGCAGCGCAGCGCAGCAACGATGGCCTGCGCCTCGCGGCCCGCCAGAGCCACATCCTCATTCACCACACAATAGTCGTACCGTTGAAAAGCTGCAATTTCATCGCGCGCCTTAGCCAACCGCCGATCGATGTCCATGTTCGAGTCCGTGGCCCGGCTGCGCAACCGGCGCTCGAGCTCCTCGCGGGATGGCGGTAGAATAAAAATGGCCACCGACTCCGGCAATTTTTGCTTTACCTGCAACGCACCTTGCACATCGATTTCCAGCACCAAGTCAAGTCCGGCACGCCGCGATTCCTCGAGCCACTTTTTCGGCGTGCCATAGGAATACTTTCCGAACACCCGGGCGTATTCCAGGAAATCACCGTGCTGCACCATCTCGTCGAACTGTGCTTCCGTGACGAAATCATAACACTTCCCACTGGCCTCAGTCGTGCGCCGCGCCCGGGTAGTACATGAGATGGAGGCCATGGTGTTCGGCAACTCCAGGATGCGCTGCACCAATGTGGATTTTCCCGATCCTGAAGGTCCCGAAACCACCAACACCAGAGGCTGTACCGGCGCAACTTCTCTTTCTTGGTTCATTCGATGTTCTGTACCTGCTCCCGCAGTTTTTCAATCTCCGACTTAATTTCCAAAGCCAGCCCGGTGATGGCCAGAGCCTCGCTTTCCACTCCCGGCGTTTTCGACAGCATGGTATTGGCCTCGCGCTGCATCTCCTGCAGCAGAAAGTCGAGTTTCTTTCCTACTTCGCCCGCCGCGTCGAGCAGCTTGGTAAACTGCCGCAGGTGGCTGCGCAGGCGCTCCGATTCTTCACTGATATCGCTGCGTTCCGCAAGTAGCGCGGCCTCCTGCGCCAACCGCCCGGGATCGATGCCCGCGCCGCCGAGGACCTCCTGCAAACGCGCTTGCAGGCGCCGCGCAAAAGCCGGACGCAGTGCGATGGTCAGGGTCTCGACTTGCGCGGCTTGCGCGGCGATGGTGGCAACGCGTTCGCGCAAGATCCCCACCAGATGGGCCCCTTCCGCGCGGCGCATCTCGTCGAGTTTGGCCAGAGCTTCCTCTAAGCTCGTGTTAATCAACTGCCAAAGCTGTTCCTGTTTTTCTTCCTCGTCCGGCACGGCGGGGCCGGTTCCGCCAATCACCCCGGGCAGTCGCAAGAGACCTACGACGTCCATTCCCGTAGCGGCTTTTGTTTTTTGGCGCAGCTCTTCGGCCGCGCTTAGATACGCGGCAACCAGCTGCTGGTTCACCTGGACTGCGGCGGCGTCCTGCGCGTCGAAATTTACGGTCACGTCGACGTGGCCGCGGATGATGCGCTGGCGCATGACCTGCCGTATGCGCGACTCGTACAGATCGAACCCTTCGGGCAGGCGCAGGCGCAAATCCAGAAACCGGTGATTCACGCTCTTCACGCTCACGCGCAAAGCCCAGCCGTCCGCATGGCCGCGCGCTTGCGCGTAGCCGGTCATCGAAAAACATTCAACGCGTTCTGGTGTTTTTTGTTCTGTCATGGTCAGCCGGCAAGTGCTTCGCTGCTTGGCGCCGCGGTCTGCAGCGGCGAGAGTAAATCGTCGCCGGCAAACTGCAGCCCGTGCAAGCGCGCGTAGGTGCCATTGCGCACCATCAACTCCGTGTGCGTGCCCCGTTCGAGGATACGGCCGTCTTCGAGCACCAGTATTTGGTCCGCGCGGCGAATGGTAGCCAGGCGATGGGCAATGACGAAGGTGGTTCGTCCGGTCATCAAGTTGGCCAGGGCCTTCTGCACGTACATTTCCGATTCGGCGTCGAGCTCGGAAGTAGCTTCGTCGAGAATCAGGATGGGCGAATCCTTCAGGATGGCGCGCGCGATAGCGATGCGCTGGCGCTGGCCCCCGCTGAGACGTGTGCCCCGTTCGCCGATGACGGTGTGGTATTTTTGTGGCAACTCGTTGATGAAATCGTGGGCCAGTGCGGTTTTGGCGGCTTCCACGACGCGCTCTTTGCAGACTTCGCTAAGCCCGTAACAAATGTTGTTCCACACCGTATCGTGAAACAAAATATTTTCCTGCGTGACAACGGCAATTTGTTCCCGCAAGGAACGAATGGTCACGCCGGCGATGTTCACGCCATCGACGCGAATTGCACCGCCTGAACACTCGTAGAAGCGCGGCAGGAGATTGACCAGCGTGGTTTTTCCTGCGCCGCTCGAGCCCACGAAGGCAATCACCTCGCCTTTGCGCACTTGCAGGGATATATGGTTCAGCACGGCAGCGCCGCTGTCGTAGGCAAAACTCACATTCTCAAAAACGATTTCCCTGACAAAGGGAGCGAGCTTGGTTGCGGACGGCTGCTCGGACACCTCGATGTCGCGATCGAGATAGGCGAAAACCTGCGTGCTGGCGCCATCGACGGCCTGGAGTTGCTGATAGATATAACCGGTGCGCTTCAGCGGCATGTAGGCGTTGAACATGGCATAAAGAAAGGTGAAAAATTGGCCTTCGGTCATCGCGCCGTGCAGAATCTGGCCGCGAGCGTAGAGCAGGAGCAGCGGAACGGCGATGGCCCCGACCATGTCCATGAGCGGCGCGGTGATGACCCCGGCGCGGACCCAGCGCATGTTTTCGCGCAGCAAGCGGCGGGCGCCTTCCTCAAATTTGGCGATCTCAAAACGCTCCATGCCGAAAGCCTTAACCACGCGGTTGCCGCTGATGGTTTCCTGCAAGATATGGCTTAAATCGCCTAGGCGCGCCTGGCTGCGTTCGCCGGAATTGCGGATTTTCTTGCCGAATTTATTGATGGGCAGAGCCACTAGCGGCAGCAGCACGGCACACCCGAGGGCCATCTTCCAATTGATGACCAGCATGATGCCGATGAACACGAGAAAAGAGAACCCTTTTTGCACAAGATCTGCGAGATATTCGCCAAGAGCGTAGCGCGCGCGCTCCACGTCATTGATGGTGGTGGAGATGATACGGCCGGTGGTGTTGGACTGAAAGAATCCGATAGGCTGGCGAATGAGGCGCGCATACAACTGGTTTCGGAGATCGCGCACGGCAGCTTGTCCGACGTATTGAATTTCTGTGGTGCCCAAGTATTCCGCGATACCCTTGGCCACGTAGATGATCAAAAGCGAAATCGCGAAGACGGTCCAAACGTTGTGAATGCGCGCGGGAAAATATTGATTGAGGTAGAAAGTGTGGCCATTCCAAGGCAGGGTGAGCAGCGGCAAAGAAGACGTTACGACGGAGGGATTGAGCACGTAATCAACCGCCAGACGGATCATCAGCGCGACCAGGCCTTCCGCAGCGGCCATGAAGGCCAGCATGATGACCCCGCCGGCCAGACGCAATCCGTACGGGCGGACGTAGCCGAAAAGCCTTTTCAATTGCGGTGAAAACAATGCTGCCACGTTCTGGAATCTCCCTAAACGCCGTATTGCTACGCTAGTCGCCGCCCAGTGACGTGTCAAGTTTTCCGGGCACCGTAAATCGCTTTTGCTGCCGCCTATAGGGCTGGCGAGTCATTTCCAAGCAGCGCCTCGCGCACAATCTTGATGGCCGGAAATCCTTGACGCAGGAAATCATCATGGAATTTCTGCAGCGAGAAGCCGTCACCCTGTTTCTTTCTTACATCTTCGCGCAGCTTTAGAATTTCGATCTTGCCCAGGGTGTAATAGAGGTAGGTTGGGTCGGAGGTGCCGCGCTTGGTTTCGATCAAGCCGCTCTCGTGGGTTTGGTAGCCTTGCTTCTCAAAGAAGTCCACGCCTTCTAGAAAGGTCATTTTCCCGCGATGCATCTGTAGCCCGACAACGAAGCGCGCGTCGCGCAGCAGCGCGTCCTGCAGCTGGCCGAGCTGGATCCATCGCGAGTCCGAGAGATTGGCGGCACCCGCGCCCGGCTGGCCGTAGCCCTCCTCTAGCATCATCTGTTCGCAATAGTGGGCCCAGCCTTCGGCGTTGGAATTGGCGCCCAGCAGTTTGCGCACTTTGCTGACCGCCATGGGCGTCCACAAAAATTGGATGTAATGTCCGGGATAGGCTTCGTGAACTGCGGTGCTGACGATGGTGCCGCGATTGAATTCGGCCATGCGCCCGGCGATTTCTTCGGGCGTGTCGCCCGGCGCGGGCAGTGTGACATTGAAAAATCCCTCGGTGGCCACCTTTTCAAACGGGCCGGGAGTATCCATCGAAGCCGTCGTGATGGCCCGCAGGAAGGGCGGTGTTTCTTCGACGATGGGCCGCACGGTCGAGGGGATGGTGACGATGTGCTTGGCGTTGATAAAGGCGATCAGGCTATCGAAAGTATCGCGAAAACTCTGCAGCAGTTTGTCCGGGGCGGGATGCGTAGCTCCCAAATCGTCCAGCACCTGGCGCGGAGTCTTGCCGGCGTCCACTTCTTTGGCGATGCGATCGAATTTGGCCTGATTGGCATGCAGATCGGCCATGCCGATTTCGAGGAGCCGGTCGAGAGGGGCATCGACCATTTCGTCGTAGCGCAGTTTCTTTGAAAAAGTTTCGGCACCTATGCGGAAGTCGCCGTTCGAGCGCGGCAACAGGTCGCTCTTCAGCCACTTCTCGTAGTCTTCTAGCGCCGCAATAACGCCGGCGTTCGTTTTGGTAAAGTTGGCCTTTAGGCCAGCGTCGGTGGCGTTCGCGAACGTCGTCGGCACATCGCTCCGGAAAAAACTGATGATCCCCGGCAGCTGTTCGAGGGCGATTTCGGTGTAAACACGCGGCGGATTTTTAAGATTGTTGCGGGCCTCAGCCAGCGCCGCGGGCATGAGTGTTTCCCGAGCCAGTACGCTGCGCAGGCGCTCGTCTTCCGGAGCAAACTTCCGGCTCATGATTACATAGACGCTGTTGGTGATGCCGCTCGAATAATTGTCGGCATTTTTCTCCCACGGTCGGATGGTCTCGAGTTCCAGCAGGGTGCCGCGGATGTTCGAGAGCAAGATTTGGCGATCGCCCGCTGCGGTTTCATCGAGGGACCGCGGATCGACAGCCGCGACGCGCGTTTCAAATTTATGCAGCGCCGCGATTTCACGTTCGATTCCGCTGCGGGAATAGTCCTCTAGCTGCGTGTCGTACTGGTGCAATCCCGCGCTGGTGCCCGCGGTGGGCGAGAATTTGAAAAATACCTGGTCGAAATATTCGTCGACGAGGGCCGCCCATGCTTCGGATCCGCCCGCCGCCTGCGCAGGCCCGGCAGAGAGCGCCGCCGCCAGCAGTGCGCACACCCATGGCACGATTCGCATCAGCTTCCGCTCCTTCTCGCTGTTATTTTTCAATGTCCCGGTGCACCACTTTCGCGGCGAAACCCCGCTTGCCCAGCGATTTCTTGACAGCTTCCGCGAGCATCACGGAACGGTGCTTGCCGCCGGTGCAGCCGAAGGCGATCGTCAAATAGCTCTTGCCCTCGCGGATGTAATGCGGAATCAGATAGGTCAGCAGACCCTCGATGCGTCGGAGGAACTCCCCGGTCTGGGGAAACGAACGGATGTACTTGCGGACCCTCGGATCTTTGCCGGTGAAGGGGCGCAGGCGCGGGACGAAATGCGGGTTGGGCAAAAATCGCACATCGAATACCAGGTCGGCGTCCGTAGGCACCCCGAACCGGTAACCGAAACTGACCACCGACACCATCAACGGACGGTTGTCGGGATTTTTGAAACGCTGGGTTATGAAATGCCGCAGCTCGTGGACATTGAACTGCGTGGTGTCGATCGAAAGATCCGCGAGTTTGCGAATGGGCTCCATCAGCGCGCGCTCGTGCGCCAGGCTTTCGCGCACGGAAAAATTTCGCCCCAGCGGATGCGGGCGACGCGTTTCACTGTAGCGGCGCAGCAGGGCGTCTTCCCCAGCTTCAATAAACACCAGGGTGATGGGATGATCTTTTTTCAGATGCCGCAACAGCGGCGGCAATTTCTCGAGCTGCAAGCCTTCGCGAGCGTCGACCAGCAATGCCGCGCGGGTAAAATCACCTTCGCCGGCGGCGTGCAATTCTGCAAATATCGGAATTAGCTCGACCGGCAGGTTGTCCACGCAATAAAAACCCATATCTTCGAAAGCGTGAAGCACCGTACTTTTTCCCGAGCCCGAGAGGCCGGTCAGAATGACCAGCTGGCGGCCTGCAGCTTTGGGCGGTTCGCTGCCACTACGGCGTGAGGGTGATTTGGCCTTGGAGAGCGACTTGCGGCGCGATTTTTTTGCGGAGCTGTGATGCGGGGAAGGAGATGATGCGCTCTTGCGTAAATGCGCCTTCGACGGAGCAGCCAAGCTTAACTCTTTACCCTTCTTTGGTGCGTGCTGGGGATGCGCATATCTTCGCGATACTTGGCCACCGTGCGGCGCGTAACATGGATGCCGGCATCGTCCAATTTCTTGGCGATTTGCTCATCGGTCAGCGGATGCGTGCCGTCTTCTTCTTCAATCATTTTCTTAACCAAGCGTTTGAGGGTCAGCAGCGACATGTCGCCGCCTTCCGGCCCATTCACCGATTCGCTGAAGAACGAACGCAGTTCCAGCACCCCCTGCGACGTGTGCGCGTATTTGCTGGCCACGGCGCGGCTCACTGTCGAAGGATGCACGCCGACTTCTTCGGCCACTTCCTTGATCATCATGGGTTTCAACGCGTCGGGGCCGTGCGTCAAGAATTCACCCTGTCGCGCAATGATGGACTGGCAAACGCGCAGAATAGTATGTTTGCGCTGCTCGATGTTCTTCATCAGCTGGATGGCGGCGGTGAAACGCTCTTTTACGTAGTTGCGGACATCGCGGTCCGCAGCGTCGCGCACCAGCAAGCGCCGGTAGGTAGGGCTTAAGCGCAACTGCGGCATGTCGTCTTCATTGAGGAATGCCTGCCACTGGTCATCTACCTTGCGGAAATAAACATCCGGCTCGACCAGCCGCGGCTCGGTCTTGTTGTAGCGCAGGCCGGGACGCGGATCGAGCTTGCGAATCACATCCAGCGCGCGCTTTACGACTTCAACCGGGCGGTTCAGCGCACGGGCTACTTCTTTCAACTGATTGGACTGCACCTGCTTCAAATGGTCGGCGACGATCTGCTGCGCCAGCGTGTTTTGCGGATCGAAGGCTTTTAGTTGCAGCAACAAGCACTCCCGCAGATCCCGCGCGCCAACTCCGATGGGGTCAAAATCCTGCACCACCGCCAAAGCATCGTCGAAATCGTCCTGCGAATATTTGCCGTCCTGGGTTAATTCCTCCGTGGACGCCGTCAGATAGCCATTCTCATCGAGGTTGCCGATGATGCTCTCGGCGATTTCTTTCACCGTGTCGGAACAAATCGTCACGCTCAGTTGCCAGGTGAGGTGATCCGTCAGTCCGCTGGGCGAGGACAAAAACTTTTCAAACGACGGCCGCTCGGATACCTCGCGCTCTTGCGATTTGCCGCCGTCGCCGCCGGTATCAAGATACTGGTTAAAAAACGTGCCGACGTCGAACTCGTCAAAAGGATTGGATTCCGGCTTCTCCGGAACTTTCTCGGTTTCCGCTTTGAGGAAAGTTTCGTCGCTGTAGTTGTCCGTTTGTGTAGGCTCTTCGCTCAGCTCTTCCAAAACGGGATTGGCAATCATCTCCTGGTTGATCATCTCGCGCAGTTCGAGACGGTTCAGCGCCAGTACGCTGACCATCTGCACCAGTCCCGGGGTCAGAATCTGCTTCTGCGAGACGCGGAGATTGAGTTTTAGTCCTTGCCAAGCCATGAATCGTTACTTTCCGTCCTTGCCGGGCTCGCTGCGGGTCAGAGCTCCCAGCCATGGAAAGGGAGCCCAGCAAATCTTCCGCGGCGATGACCGGCGCATCAATTCAACCGGAAATGATCGCCGAGGTATACCCGGCGCACTTCAGGATCGCTGCTCAATTCCGCCGGGCTGCCTTTCCTGAATATCTTGCCACTTTTCAGGATGTATGCGCGGTCGGTTACATTCAGAGTTTCCCGGACGTTATGGTCCGTGATTAGTACCCCGATGCCGGAGCGGGCCAGATCGCGGATGATTT
>JBEKSZ010000079.1:0-23381 GCA_049516615.1 Candidatus Acidiferrum sp.
CGTCGCATTGATCAGCGCCAGGTCCACGTCCATCTTGAGGCCCCGGTGCGGATTGATGGTGATCGCCGGAGTGTCCTTGCGAACGTCGTCTGCGACCTTGGGAGTGTCGTTTGCGGCCTTGAGCGCGTCCTTCGCCGGCGCTTTCGCCGCGTCTCTGGCCGCCGCAGTCGCACCGGCAACCGCGCCGGGGGATTCGTGGCTGGCATCGCGCCACGGCACGGGCGGAGCTTTCTCGCCGTTCGACGGTGAATTCCCAGCTTGCGAGGAGGGATCAGACTGCGCTTGAGCGGGCGCGCTGAAGGCAGCAGCCAGAAGCAGCAGCATAGCGATTGACGAGATTGCAAAACCGCGAGTGGCAAACGACCCGGATAGCTTGCCCCGACAGATGATTAAGTCGCGCTTCACGGCTCCCCCTACGTTCCCAGCCACGGGAACGGCCGCGCGGATTGGTGTAGTGCGGATAATACCACTCGCGCGGTCGAAGACAAGCTGAATCCGGCGCGCGCGGGGGAACGGTTTCTGACTGCGTCTTTTCCGCTCACCGGCTGGCGGCCACCGGTCGATTCAAGCTGCTTCCGGGCATGATAGCATCGCCGTTGCCCGGCCGCGGCTGGGAATTTAGAGCCGCGCCGGGCCAAAAAAGTTCTGCTGTGCGCAAAAAAATTCAAGGAGTGTTGTAACAAAATGGATAGCGAAAGCAAGACTGCGGGCGCCCGGGAGGTGGTGGTGGTGATTCCGGCGCGCTACGCTGCGACGCGGCTGCCGGGCAAGCCGCTCGTCTCCCTGGCCGGCAAGTCCATGATTCAGCGGGTTTATGAACGCGCGCGGCTGGCGAAAACAGTGGGCCGCGTGATCGTGGCCACCGACGACGAACGCATCGTGAAAGCCGTGGAAGCCTTTGGCGGCGAGGTCCGCATGACGCGCCAGGAGCATCGCACCGGCACGGAAAGAGTCGCCGAAGTGGCGGCGCACGTCAGCGGCAGTGTCTTTGTGAACGTGCAGGGCGATGAACCGCTGCTCGATCCGGCGGCGGTGGATACCGCGGTGGGCGCGCTGCTCGAAGAACCTCCTGCACCGATCGCCACCGTGGCGACGCTGATCAAAAATCCGCCCGACATCATGGATCCGAACGTGGTCAAAACGGTTTTGGATTTTGACGACAATGCGCTTTATTTTTCGCGCGCTCCGATTCCCTGGGTCCGCGACTCGGCGGGGAAGATTCGCGTTCGCCACCTGAAGCACCTGGGGCTTTACGTTTTTCAGCGGGAGGTGTTGCTCGAATATCCGACGCTGCCGCAGGGCGAGCTGGAAAAAATCGAGCAGCTCGAGCAATTGCGCTGGATGGAAAACGGCTGGAAGATCCGCGTAGCGGAAGTCGAGCACGATGCGGTGAGCGTGGATGTTCCGGCGGACGTCGAGCGCGTCGAGAAATTACTGCGCGACGCCGGCTCCGGCTAGCGGGAACAAGCGGAGCGAGCCGCGCTTTGCCGCCATGATTCTCTTATAACAAAAGAACTGCCCGGCGCACGATGTGCCGGGCGGTTCTTTTGTTCGACAGTCCCTCGAGGCCGGGGGCGAGCCCGGCCCCGGCAAAGACCATTATTGCTGGAGGTTTAGCGGACCGATGTCCACCCTGCCGGTATCGGTGCCTACGATGATGAAGCTGGTGTTGCTGATGGCGTAGGCGCGGAAGTTGTAGGTGCTTTGCACCGTTGTTTCCGTGGTGAACTGGAAAGTGTTTCCCGACGTGCCACCGCCGGTGCCTGTGCCGTTTACGGTTAAGTTGCCGTTGAAGGCCACGTTGAGAAAGATATCCCCGGCGCCGAGCTCAGCAAGATCCAGGTCGCCATTGGTTAGCGCGCCGCCGCCACTCGGGACCGTAAAGACGCCGACAAAGTCCTCCTCGTTGCCTCCGGCGGCGGCATTGGAACCGCTAAAGTTAAACGCGTAGTTTCCCGCCACGCTCGAAGAGCTGAGGTTGGCGGTTTGCGCAGTGAACGAGCCGTCCGCCGTGATGTTCGAGCTGTCGTCTTGAATGTAGCCCTGACTGGCGCTGGCAAGATAGAAGATGTAGCTGAATTGATAGCCGGATTTTGTGTCCGTGAACGTCAAGGTGCCGCGTCCTGTGCCGGCCGGGTCTATCGCATACGCTGTGGCCGTGATGGAGCTTCCGGTTCCCGGGAAAACTCCGGGGCCGCCGCTATAGTTCTGGTCAAGGGCCACGCCGGTAAGAGCGCCGCTCCCGTTCGCCGTGACCACTCCCGCGCGCGAGAGAGGACCGGTGTTTCCGGAATTGAATGCGCCCCCACCCACAGCCAACACGTAGCTGCTGGCCAACTGAGCCGCACTGGTAGGCACTGCCGACTGCCCGATGGCCGTTCCCACGGTCGCGTTTCCGGAGTCGGTCTCGACGAAAATCAAGCTGTTGGCATTTACGATGTAGAACTCAAAGGTCAGGCTGACAATCTGGCCGTTCACGGTGGAAGTCAATGCCAGAGCACCGCGCCCGAACTGCGAGCCGTAGGTGGGATCGGGCGTGATGCTACCCGAAGTGATGAACTGTTGACCGGACTGCGTGAAATCGTCGTTAACATCCAGGCTTCCGCCGGTAATCGCGTTGCCGCTGGTCGTGAAGCTGCCGATGACCGATTCCGAACTGCCAATGTTGAGGTCCACGCCGGAGGTATCGAACGCGTAGGAAAGGGCGTAATTGGTGGTGATGCTCTGCAACTGAAAATTGCCGCTCATGGTCGACGAGCCGTCCTGTTCGATCATCAGGCCGCCCGAGGTGGAAGTCAGGGTGATGGTAAACACGAAGGTATCGTTGCCGGTCGGGGAATTGGCGTCGGGGTGCACCAGCGTCAGGGTCCCTTTGCCGTTGGAATTCATGGTGTAGACGGAAGAAGGAGCGGGGGTGAAGAGAAAGCTCTCGATCGTACCCACATCGTTGACATCTTCGATGGCGCCGGTAATGTTGCCGCTGCCGTCGGCTTGGAAGCTGCCGATGCGGGAGATGGGATTGCCGTTGGCGTCCTCGCCGCTCATAGAAAACGCGTAACTGCCTTTCAGGCTGGATGTCGAATACATGCCTGTCGGCGGGACCACCGGAGAAACATTGGGGCCGCCGCCGCAGGCCGCGGTGAATCCCGCGATCAGCAGCGCGCCGCAGATGAGCACTTTATTTATCGAGATTTTGGCCGTTGGCGTGTTCATCGCGCACCTGCCGGAGCGGGGAGTTGGCCGCTTGCAGTGCGCGGAGTCATCAACAGTGGCGAGCCGTTCTTGGAACGCAGGGTAACAGAGGTCGGGCCTTTGGTGATGACGCGGGCGGCGAAAATTGTGCCGCCGCCGAAAGGAATATTTTCGCCGACGATGGTGACGGAGTCGCCGGGTTCGAGGGAAAGTTTGTTTTGCGCAAGCAGATGGGCGTTGCCGAGGTGCGCGTCGATGAGACCCGACGAGGTTTGCAGCTCGACGTGCGCGCCGATGGGGGCCGTTCCTGAAGTCGCGCTATAGGCGACTACTTTTCCCTGCACGGCGCTTTCTCGCGCCACGGAATAGTCGTTTACGTGGACGGGCGTCTTGGTTTCTACCTGCGCCAGCGCGGCTGTCGAAGCGCACAGCACTGCGGCGGCAAACAGACTGATCACTCTTATAAGCATGTCGTCTTTCATTCCCCTTTGTTGGCTAGAAAGTTCCAATCCAGTCGGACATCCAAAAAAACCAAAAACGCTGCACCACCACTCGTCAACACCCGTTCGCAAACATCTTCGGCCGAAGAGGGCTGCCCACCTCGCCGTTGTGAAAGAGGCACGCCGCGCCATCAATAAGATGAAAAGCGGGGCACAACAGTTTCCCCGCTGCTTCGAGAATGTGCGCGACAGGAAAACAGCGCGGTAGACCGCCTGCGCGAAACCTACCCGCGCATACAAACACGGCTTGCGGAAAAAGGTTTCGCTGATTCGATTTTTCGCTCGCTTCTAGCGGTCTCTTCGATTTGACAGTTTCTCGTGGCGTGCCCATACTTGTGCGTACGTCACTCCCGCGGAGGTTTAACAGTCCGCTCTACCGCATGTGCACGGTGCGCGGGCTTCACGGATGGCGCCAAAATATATATTTGTTACCGGCGGTGTGGTTTCTTCTCTGGGCAAGGGCGTAGCTGCCTCCTCCATCGGCTGTCTCCTTGAAAGTCGCGGTTTCAAAGTCACCCTGCAAAAATGCGATCCGTATCTGAACGTGGATCCCGGCACCATGAGTCCCTTTCAGCACGGCGAAGTATTTGTCACCGAAGACGGCGCGGAAACCGATCTCGACCTCGGACATTACGAGCGATTCACGCACGCCAACCTCACGCGCGCCAACAACTGGACCACCGGCCGCATTTACGAAACCATTCTTACCAAGGAACGCCGCGGGGATTATCTCGGCAAAACCGTGCAGGTGATTCCTCACGTGACCGACGAGATTAAAGCCACCATCAAAAAAGTTTCCGATGGCGTTGACGTCGTAATCGTCGAGATTGGTGGCACAGTCGGCGACATCGAGTCCCTGCCCTTCCTTGAAGCTATCCGCCAGATGCGCTTGGAACTGGGCGCGGAAAACACGCTCTTCGTGCACGTCACGCTGGTTCCCTACATCGCCGCGGCCGGCGAACAGAAAACCAAGCCCACGCAGCACAGCGTCAAGGAGATGCTTGGCCTGGGCATCCAGCCCGATATTTTGCTGTGCCGCAGCGACCGCCACATCCCCGAAGAGCTCAAGAAAAAAATCGCCATGTTCTGCAACATCGCCGATGCCTGCGTAATTTCCATGGAGGATGTGGACACCATTTACGCCGTCCCCGTCGAACTGAACCGCGAGGGCCTGGATTTGCAGATTTTGCGTTTGCTGCACCTGGAAGCGCGTCCGCAGAATTTCGCGCCCTGGCTTGAATTGGTCGACCGCCTGCACAATCCCGTCGGTGAAGTCCGTATCGCTGTGGTCGGCAAGTACGTGCAGCTCGAAGACGCTTACAAGAGTTTGCGCGAAGCGTTACTGCACGGCGGCTTGGCCCACCACCACAAAACCGTTCTGGAATGGATCGAAGCCGAAGAAATTACTTCCGCCGTGAGCGCCGCGGAACGTTTGCGTGGCTACGATGGAATTTTAGTCCCCGGGGGTTTCGGCAAGCGCGGCATTCAGGGCATGGTGCACACCATCCAATATGCGCGCGAACATCGCGTGCCCTTCTTTGGCATTTGCCTGGGTATGCAGTGCGCCACCATTGAATACGCCCGTGACGTAGCGAGACTGCCCGATGCCGACAGCACCGAATTCGATCCGCAAACCCCGCATCGCGTCATCTACAAACTCCGCGAACTCCTGGGCGTCGATGAAATGGGCGGCACCATGCGTCTCGGCGCCTGGCCGTGCAAGCTCGTCCCCGGCTCTTTTGCGGCCAAGGCTTACGGCAAACTCGAAATCAGCGAACGCCACCGCCACCGCTACGAATTCAATCGCGAATACGAAAAGCAGCTGGTCGCCGCCGGCCTAAAAATCACCGGCCGCACGCCCGACGAAAACTATGTGGAGATTGTCGAGGCCCCCGAGCATCCCTGGTTCCTCGGTTGCCAGTTTCACCCCGAGTTCAAATCCAAACCCCTTGAACCGCACCCGCTCTTCCGCGCCTTCATCGGCGCAGCTCTCGAACATCAGAAAAAAAAACAACGACCTGCGAGCGCCCAAGCTGAAGCGCATCGCACCGCGCTAGCCGAACCACAACTGGCGTCCAGCGTCGACCAGGAACGCGGCACGGCCTTGCGCGCCGCCCCCCACGCGACGGCCTGACCCGGGCGCCGGTCAGGGAGGCCCGGGCATTCTTCGGGGCAGTCTGTGTCACTCGCGTGCCTTTATGTCTTTCCCGGCCCCGAAAGTCACCTGGTTGGCCTGGCGCATCAATTCTCGGCGATTTGGGCAATTTGCCATTGGCGGAACGGCCGGCGCCGCCAGCCCAGAAAACTCCCCAGCAAGGAATCTCCGGCATTCCGCTCGCGGCCGACAGGATGCCCGAAGCAACGGAGACCAAGCGTTCGAGCGGGCCGCTCGGGGCTTCATCTGCCGATATGCTATCTTCGATAGTCGAAAATGAATCCTACCCGTGAACTCAATCTTGGTTATTTGCGACTCGGCGGCACCAAGCCGCTGTTCCTGATCGCCGGTCCCTGTGTGATCGAAACCGAAAATCACGCGCGCAAAATGGCCGAATCGATCGCCAAAATCGCCGCTGACGTCGGCATCCCGTACATCTTCAAAGCCTCCTTCGATAAAGCCAATCGCACTTCGCTAAAAGCCTTCCGCGGTCCGGGGCTGCGCGAAGGCTTGCGCATCCTCGGAAAGATAAAATCAGATCTGAATCTCCCGGTACTCACTGATATTCACGACGCCGCGCAAGCCGCGCCGGCTGGCGAAGTCTGCGACATTCTGCAGATTCCCGCCTTCCTGGCCCGCCAGACCGATCTGGTCGTGGCCGCAGGAAAAACCGGAAAAATCGTCAACGTAAAAAAACCGCAATTCGCAGCCCCCGCGGACATGGCCAACGTAGTTGAAAAACTGGCCTCGACGGGCACGGAAAAAATCATCCTCACCGAACGCGGCGCCTCTTTCGGCTACAACAATTTAATCGTCGACATGCGCAGCTTCGCCATTTTAAGAAATTTCGGCTACCCGGTGGTTTTCGACGCCACCCATTCCGTGCAACTCCCGGGCGGCCAGGGCCACGCCAGCGGCGGGCAACCGGAATTTATCGAGACGCTGGCCCGCGCCGCGGTGGCGGCAGGGGTGGACGGCCTCTTTCTTGAAACCCACGACAACCCCAAAGAAGCCCTCTCCGACGGCGCCAACGCGCTGCCCCTCAACCAACTCGCAGGATTGCTCGGACGCGTAAAAGAACTGTCAGAGCTGGTGCGAAAGTGGGATGCATGAACTTGCCGGACTTGACCTGCGTCTCGTGTCCGTTGCCCGGTCGGCATCACGACGCCACCTCGACGTCCACGGCATCGCGCGGCCTGGCAGGCCAAGCACACGGCATTTTGCCCCCGCGGGTTTCCCAGGCCGCGGGTCGCGGATCACCGGTCGCGCGGCCATGAGCCTTGAGACCGCGCGCCGCGTCCTGCGCATCGAGGCCCAAGCCATCAGAGAAGTCCTGGCCCGTCTCGACGAGTCCTTCGTGCGCACCGTGGACTTGTTGTTGGCCTGCAAAGGCCGCGTTGTGGTGACCGGCATGGGCAAATCCGGCTTGGTGGCGCGCAAGATTTCCGCCACGCTTTCCAGCACCGGAACCCCATCCTTCTTTTTGCACCCCGCTGACGCCGTACACGGCGACTTGGGCATGCTCGCGCGCGGTGACGCCATCCTGGCCGTTTCCTACGGCGGCGAGACCGACGAAATCGTGGCCCTGCTCGAAGCTCTGCGCCGTTTGGAAATCCCGCTGGTACTGCTCACGGGAACAATCAATTCGACACTAGGCGAAGCCAGCGCCGCGGTTCTCGATGTGAGCGTGACCGAGGAAGCCTGTTCGTTAAATCTGGCCCCCACGGCGAGCACCACCGTCGCCATGGCCGTCGGCGACGCCATCGCGATTTCCCTGCTCGAACGCCGCGGCTTTCAACCAGACGATTTCGCCGCGTTGCATCCCGCGGGCCGCCTGGGAAAAAAACTTCTGCGCGTCGAGAATTTAATGCACGCCGGCGCGGCGTTGCCGCGCGTGGACGTCTCCGCCGCCATGCCCGAGGTCTTCCACGAAATGAGCGCCAAAAAATTGGGCATGACCACCGTCACACACAGCGATGGAAGGCTGGCCGGAATCCTGACCGATGGCGACCTACGCCGCCTCATGGAAAAACATCGCGGCGCCGCGCTGGAACTGACCGCCGGCCAAGCCATGACGCGCGATCCGCAGACGATTGCTGCGCGTACGCTCGCGAGCGAGGCTCTAAATGTGATGGAGAAACGGCGCATCACCAGCATCGTCGTAACCGACGAAAATGGCCTGGTGCAGGGGGTGGTCCACCTCCACGACCTCTGGACCCTGCAGCTGATCTAGCAAGCCTTGCTAGGCAGCGGACCTCTTCTGGCCCGCTCGCGCTCCTCCGGGGACGGAGATCTATCGTCGCGGCGCTCGCGGAGTACCGCCGCCGCCCGCCGCCGTGGCTTGACCTTTAGAGGGGCCTCCCAGAAGCGCCCGGCGGAGGCCCCCCGCTTCACCCGCAGCGTTTCTTCGCCAACGCGCTCAGCCTGCGCCAAGCACCACGGCCGGCGACCTTCGCTTCCGCTCGCGCACCGCCTTGTGCACAAATTCCTGCACCTCCGGTTTCGCGAAAGCCCCGCGTTTCACATTCTCCGGCCAGTTCTTGCGGTCCTCCCACATCGCCTCGAGCCCTTTGCGTATCTCGGGATCTCCGCCGGTGAACTCCTCGACCAAGGCGCACCAGCGTTCCGCCAGCTTCTGCGCTCTGGCCCCCGCCGGGTCGCCTGGTAACAGAGACTCGGCCTCGGCATACAGCGCCGCCCAGTCTTGGTCCGCGCGCTTCTGGGCCTCCGTCCCCAGCTGCTTTCGTCTTTCCGCCACGCGCAGTTTCGCGTCTTCACTGAAGTATTTGCCTTTCCATTCGATTCTGTTTTGCATTTCAAGCTCCCTGACAATGAGTTGAAACAGTTTCCAGTCCGCTTTTTTCTCGGATTCGAGTGCGCGCAGCGCATTGCCGATGGCACGAACCGCCTTATCCATCTGACGGCGTTTTTCCAGCAAGACGGCCTGCTGCTTGCGCAGTGTCTGTGCCAGCTGCGATTCGTGCTCCAGCAAGCCGCGCGCCTGTTTCAGAGGCACACCGAGGAATTTCAGAACCACAATCTGCTCCAGCCGTGCAAGGTCGCGAAGCCCGTACAAGCGGTGTCCCGCTGCGGATCGCTGCTTTGGCCGCAGCAATTCCAGACGGTCGTAATGGTGCAGCGCGCGCACCGTCACCCCGGCCAGCCTCGCAAATTCCTGTATGCGGAACAGCTTCTGGTTCGCCGTCTCCACGGTAGCCTCCTCACCGCATCCTCGATCCTGACGCAACGTCAGGGGCAAGCGGTTTTTTTCCCCGCGTTTTGGGGAAAATTCTTGCGCGGCGCAATTCGTCCTATCGAATCGCGTTATTCGACACGCATGCTACACTCGTTTTTCGCACCTGCTGCAACATGCTCTCGCCCGGAGGAACCCGTGCCGCCGAAGTCCCCAAAGATTTCACCCGCGCTCAAGAACCGCGCCAAACAGATCAAGGTCCTGCTTATGGACGTCGATGGCACCATCACGCAAGGCGGCGTGACGCTCCTCTCCATGGGCGATGGCTCGGCCACAGAAATTAAGACCTTTGACGCCCACGATGGCCAGGGCATGACCCTGGCCCGCACGGCCGGCATTCGCACGGGTGTAATCACGGGACGCGAGAGCGCGGCCTTGCGCCGCCGCTGCAAAGAGATGGGCATCGAGTTCGTTTACGAAAAACAACCGCAGAAAATTCCCGCATACGAGGAAGTATTGAAAAAGACCGGCGTGCCGGAATCGGCGGTGGCCTATCTCGGCGATGATCTGCCCGATTTGACGGTCATGCGCCGCGTGGGCTTGGCGGTCGCCGTAGGTGACGCCGTTGCCGAAGTGAAAAAGGCCGCGCATTACACGACCCGGGCGATTGGGGGCAAAGGCGCCCTCCGCGAACTGGTCGAATTGATCCTGAAATCGCAGGGCCTGTGGGCAGAGATGATCGACAAAGCCCGCGCCTAGCCGTTCCCGGCAGCAGCTGCTCTGCCGACCCGGTCTTTTCGATCTGCGTCCCGCGGTTACTAACTTTCGCCTGCGGCCGGGCTCCCGGTGGCGACAAGAGCCTGCCCGGGTCATACTATCGCTTCGAGCAATCCCAGCGAGGAAACTCACAATGGTGCATGCATGGCACGACGTTTCTCCGGGCAACGAACTGCCGCGCGATTTTCAAGCGGTGATCGAGATTCCGCTCGGCTCCAACGTAAAATACGAACTCGACAAACCCACCGGCTTGTTGAAAGTCGATCGCATCATTCACTCCGCGGTGTTCTATCCTGCGAACTACGGGTTTATTCCGCAGACCTACGCTGAGGATAACGATCCCTTGGACGTGCTGGTGCTCTGTCAGGAGCCCGTGCAACCGCTGGCGCTGATTAAAGCCCGCGCCATCGGGCTCATGACCATGATCGACTCGGGCGCCAGCGACGACAAGGTCATCGCCGTGGCCACCAACGATCCGGAGTTCAGCGACTATCTTGAAGCTCGGGATTTGCCGCCGCACCGCTTGCTGGTCCTGCGCAGATTCTTTCAGGATTACAAACAGCTCGAGGGCAAACAGGTGCAAGTCGAGGAAATTCGCCCGGCGTATGCCGCCCTCGCGGTGATTGAAAAATCGCTGGCGAACTACCAGGCCAACCGGGAACGCCTGATGAACAATGGCGGAAAGTAGCGGCACGAGAAAACCCCGTTTCCGACCAGCCCGGTTCTGGCGGCAAACGGTCGTTTCTTGGAGGCCCGGGATCTGGACTCCGCCTGGCCCGGACGTTGCTAGTATAGGCCCTGATCTCTTTGCGGAATTTTTCCGCGATCCCACGCGCGGGTTTCCTGCGACGGGGAGTAGTACATAAGTATTATTCCCGGCCCCGTAGGCCGGTGTTAGCTTCAAGGCACGGACAGCGCTGCCGCGGTTCTTTCTAACGATGACTCTTTTCTGGAAATGGGCGATCGGCATTTTCCTCGTCTTGTTGCTGGGCGCGTTCGCAGGCCTGTCGGTGATGGCCGGCAGCCCCAAAGATGCTTACGGCATGCTGCGCTATGCCCTGCCGCACATGCATAGCGGGAAATTGAAGGTCGGGGATGACGCCCCGGACGCGCGCCTGGTGGCCCTCGACGGCAGCGCTCGCTTCCACATTCGCGAGCGCACCGGGGGCGCGAAGCCTCTGGTGCTGGTGTTCGGCAGCTTCACCTGACCTCCGTTTCGTCGCCAGGTCGGCGACATCGCGCAAATCTACAACGACTATAAAGGGCACGCGGACTTCCTCACCATCTACGTGCGCGAAGCGCATCCCACCGATGAATGGATGATGAAATCCAATTTTAAAGACGACGTGTGCTACAAGCAGCCGAAGAATCTGGACGAGCGCGTAGTCATCGCCAACGACTTCATCAAGCGTTATAAATATCCCGTGCCCTTCGGCATCGACGATATGAGCAATGCCGCGGAAGGCGCCTACTCCGCCTGGCCGGAACGCCTCTACGTGATCGATGAACGGGGGCACATCGCCTACCGTGGCGGCATGGGCCCTTTCAACTACGATCCGAAAGAGTTGCGCGGGTGGCTCGCGGCGCGCTACGGTGAAGTGCAGCACCCGGACGCCAAGCCCGCGGGTACCCAACCGGGCGGCGCGAAACCGGGCGATGCCCAGCCGGGGCCAGGCACGCCACTTGGGACGGCTCCGAAGAGCTGAAGCTTGAAGAAACAAAAACCCCCGAAAGCCAGAGATGCGAAGGCTGGAGCGCAACGCGTGGGCCTGGCGCGAGCTTTGTCCAAGATGGGCTTCTGCTCGCGGTCCGAAGCCGCGAAACTGGTGCGCGCCGGATGCGTGCATCTGAACGGTTCGCTCACGCGTAATCCGGAGTCACCCGTCCGTCTCGGCAAAGACCGCGTCGAAGTCAACGGGGCGAAGGTGGAGTCCGGAGCCAAGATCTATCTGCTCATGAACAAACCGCGCGGCGTGGTGACCACGGCCTCGGACGAGAAAGGTCGCGGCACGGTTTATTCCCTGCTCCCGCCGGAAACGCCCTGGGTCGGTCCGGTGGGACGCCTGGACATTGCCAGCGAAGGCATGCTGTTGCTCACAAACGACTCCCCATGGGCTGCGCGGGTCGCTGCGCCGGAAACGCATTTAGCGAAGATTTATCATGTGCAGATTTCCGCCGTGGCGGACGCAGAACAGGTGCGCGATCTCGAGTCCGGATTCGCCGTCAAGGATGGAGAGATTTTGCGTGTTGCGCGCGCGGAGATTTTGCGCAGCGGGGAAAAGAACAGCTGGCTGGAGATTGTGCTCGAAGAAGGCAAGAACCGCCAGATTCGGCGCATGTTTGAAGCGCGTGGCATTCCCGTCCTGCGCTTGATTCGCGTGGCCATCGGACCGCTGGCCCTCGCGGATCTAGCCAAGGGCCAGTGCCGCGTGCTGACGCCCACGGAAAAACTGGCCATCGATTTGGCGATGCGGCGCGGCAGCGGGGAAATATAACGACAAGGCACGGAGAGAAGCCGAGCTGCCAGAGACGCGCAGAAAAGCAAGGACCGCGGTCAACCCAGCGATTCAGAAGTCGCGCCCTGCTTTTGTTCGAGCTCAGCCCAGCGGGTGTACAGGCGCTCGACTTCTTGCTGGGCGCGTTCCAGCTCGAGCGAGGCGGCATGCAAGCGCGGGCCGTCGCTCATGATCGCCGGCTCTTCCATCGTCAGGCGCTTGCGCTCCAAATGTTCCTCGGCGGCGGCGATGTTCTCCTCCATGCCGGCAAGCTCGCGGGTTTCCGTGTAGGAAAGTTTTTTCTTGGGCGCGGCGGGACGCGCGGTTTCCGGCACTGGCGATTTCTCCAAATTGTTGGCTCGCGCAGCCGGCAGCTCTTTTTGCTTGGCGGGGCGCTGCCAGTCGTCCCATTGCGAATAGTCGGCGAAACGCTCCGCGCCGCCGCGGCCATCGAGTCCGAGCACCACGCTCGAGACGCGATCGAGCATGTAGCGATCGTGCGTCACCAGAACCAGGGCGCCGGGATATTCGAGCAAGCTTTCTTCCAGAATTTCCAGCGTGGGAATATCCAGATCGTTGGTGGGCTCGTCAAGCAGCAGCACATCGGCGGGCTGCAGCATCAGCTGCGCGATCAACACGCGGGCGCGCTCCCCGCCTGACATACGGCCCACCGGGCGATTCAAGTCTTCACCGCTGAACAGGAAACGCGCGGCCCAGCTCGCAACGTGGATCACGTTGCCCTGGTAAATAACCGCGTCGCTATCTGGCGCGAGCGCACGGCGAAGGCTGAGTGTCGGGTCGAGTTCGCGATTCTGATCGAAATAGACCAAGCGCAGCGGTTCGGCGCGTTTTACTGTTCCGTGGCCGGGCGCGATTTCCCCCAGCAGCAAGCGCAGCAGGGTGGTCTTGCCGCTGCCGTTAGGGCCGACCAAGCCTACGCGCATGCCGCTGGTGATCTCGAAATGAATGTTGTGGAAGAGTTCGCGGCCGGCAATGGAGTAGGAAAGATGTTTCACGCTGATCAGCTGTTTTGATTTGCGATGCGAGGCGGTGAAATCGATGCGCGCGGAACTCTGCTTGCTGCGCGATCGCATTCCGGCGAGCTCGCCGATCATTTCGTGCGCGCTGTCGATGCGCGCCTTGGATTTCGTGGTGCGCGCTTTGGGGCCGCGACGCAGCCAGTCGATTTCCGTGTGCACGCGGTTTTCCAGGGCATCCTGGCGCTGTTGTTGCGCGTGCAGGTAAGCTTCTTTGGCTTCGAGAAACGTGCTGTAGTTGCCGTCCACGCGCAGCGAGCCGTCCGGATACATGCGATTGAGTTCGACCATGGTGGTCGCGATATTCTCGAGGAAATAGCGATCGTGGCTGACAATGACGCAGGCAAAGCTAGCGTTGATCAGCAAAGCCTCGAGCCATTTTATTCCCGCGAGATCCAGGTGATTGGTCGGTTCGTCGAGCAGCAAAATATCCGGGTGCTGCACGAGACCCTCGGCGATGGCCAGGCGCTTGCGCCATCCGCCGGACAGCGCAGCGGCTTCGGCTTCGAGGTCGAGAAAGCCGGCGCGGCCCATAATTTCGGCGATGCGGCCGAGCCGTTCAGACGGCGCTGTGTCCGCGCGGTCGAGCGCGCCCTCGAGCACCTGGCGGATGGTTTCGCCGGGTTCGTAGGCCGACATTTGGGCGACGAAACTGACACGCGTGCGCTTGCGCAGGGCGACGTCGCCAGCGTCCGGCTGGACACGGCCCAAGAGCATTTCAAGGAGCGTCGATTTCCCCGAGCCGTTGGGGCCGATCAATCCAATGCGTTCGCCTTCAGAGACGGTGAAGGACAAATTCTGGAACAGGGGCGCGACCCCGAAGCGTTTGGCTAAGCCTTGCGCGGCGATCAACGGTGGCACGGGTGCGGCGGTCTCCTTGAAATTGTTACTTAGCTATAACAGTATACTACAAAGTTACGCCAGGAGCAAGCGGGCAAGCGCGCGGGAGACCCGCGCAGGGAAACTGCGGGCTGCGGCGGACGCGCAATCCGGAGGCCATCGCCCATTCCTAACACTTCGCTTAGGGGGTTAGCCGCCGCCCACGAATTGCACGATCTCGTAGCGATCACCCGCGGCGATTCGAGTTTCCGCCCATTCCGGACGCGGCAAAATGTCCAGGTTGCGTTCGATGGCCACCCGACTGGCCTCCAGGCCGAGCTCGCGCAAAAGATCTGTGACGGTGGCGCCGGGATTGGCCGGGCGGCTTTCGCCGTTTACGGTTATTTGCAGTGTGGCGTCCATGGTTAAGAGCCGTTCACGAGCAATGCCTGGTGTCTCGCCTCTGACTTTATGGTATCAAGTCGCTCGCGGCTTGGTGCGCAGCGCGAAACGCAACCTGCCGGGGGCGACGCCGTTGCCATCGGCGTTGCCATGCCCTGGCGAGGCCTCGATCACCAGCGCGGCTTCGCCGCCCGCGAGACGGGGTAAGGTGAAAGAGATTTCCGCGGTGCCGTCGGCCTTGGTCTCCGCGGAGTACTTCTCGACTGCGGCCGCGCCTTCGACGTGAGCAACGACCCGGGCTCCCGCTTGCGGCTCGCCGCTGCCGGAAAACACCGCGATTTCAAGGCGCGCTTGCTTGCCGGAAAGCCAGGTTCTGGCGTTGCGCAAATCCAGTTGCAAGGCCGCAGCTGCGGCGGCTGATGCGCCGGGCAAAGGCGCTGTTGATTGGACCCCGCTGTTGGTCACGCTAGCACCGGAAGCAGCGGCGTGTTCCGGTATTTTTTCCGCAGCTCGATCGGCCTTGCGTGGCGCCCCGGCGGCCGACGCGGGGGGCTCGGGGGGCGCCAGATACAGGCGCCCGGAGCGGATGTCTTCAACTGTGGCGCGGTGCTGCTCATCGAGGCGCAGGCGCAAGGCCTCTTCACGGTCGGGATCGAGCGGAACGAGATCGTGATAATTGTTGGTGCGGCGATGCATAACCCGGCCGCCGAAGTAAACGGTGGTGTCGATCAGCGCGCTGGCGACACCACGATCCTCCGTTTGCACGTGAAAGGTGGCCTCGCCGACCTTGATATTCGAGTTGTGGCCGAACAACATGATCTCTGCTTTCGTCCCAAGACAAGAGTGCCAATATTAGAAAATATTTATTTCTTCGAGGCATTTGACCGGATGCGCTCGAATGGCTATTATAACCCTTCGCCATGAGCGATTCCGGCATACAAGTCTACACTCCGCTTCTTTTACACCTGCTCATTGCCGTGTTTCTAGCGAGCGCAATCAGCGCGGCCAGCGTGCTGGTGGGCTGGCGGCGTCCGAATCGCGCCAAACAGCAGGCCTATGAATGCGGCATGGTGCCCACGGGCGATGCCCGGCAGCCTTTTTCTGTACGCTTTTACCTGGTGGCCATGGTTTTTATTTTGTTCGATGTGGAAGCTATTTTTTTATATCCCTGGGCGTTTGTATTTCGGGAACTGCGCTGGTACGGCTTCGCGGAAATGATGCTGTACATCGCGATCCTTTTGGTGGGCTACATTTATCTTTGGAAAAAGGGCGCGCTGGACTGGCATACGTAGGCGCGCATTCTGGTCGGGAAAAGCACACAAGGCGTGAGCGAGAAAACCAGTCAGAACGCTAATGTTGTGGTCGAGCACCTGCGTGCCTGGAAGAGCAAAGCTATTGAGGAAGTGATCGAATTTCGCGGGGAAACCACCGTGGTGGTGCCGCGCGAATGGCTGCAGGAGACGGCCATGCGCTGCCTGCAGGATCGGGAACTCGCCTTCAATTTCTTGACCGACGCCACGTGCCTCGACCGCTTTCCCATGGAACCGCGTTTTGAAGTGAATTACCACCTGGTTTCGATTCCCCGCCGCGACCGCTTGCGCTTAAAAACAAAGCTTTCCGGCGCGGATCCGGTGATGGATTCCCTGGTGCCGGTGTGGCCAGGGGCGGGTTGGCTGGAGCGCGAAATATTTGATTTGTTTGGGATCCGCTTTACCGGGCATCCGGATTTGCGGCGCATTTTGCTGCCCGACGACTGGGAAGGTTATCCGCTGCGGCGGGACTTCCCGACCCAGGGGTTCCGAGACGTGCCCTCCACGTATATTCCCGCGTTCAGGAAGCAAGGCTTATGAGCACAGTTGAAACACCGATCGGCACAGCCAAGACCATGGTGCTGAACATGGGGCCGCAGCATCCCTCGACGCACGGGGTGTTGCGCATCGCGCTCGAACTGGACGGCGAGACGGTGGTAAGAGCGGTGCCGGATCTCGGGTATCTGCATACCGGAATTGAAAAATCCTGCGAAGACAAAACCTATTCGCAAGCCATTACCCTGACCGACCGGATGGATTATCTCAATCCCCTCGGGAACAACCTGGTGTACTGCCTGGCGGTTGAAAAACTGTTGGGCATCGAAATTCCCAAGCGCGCGCAATACGTGCGCGTGATGCTGGTCGAGCTGCAGCGCATTTCTTCGCATCTGGTTTGGCTCGGGACGCACGCCATCGATTTGGGCGCCATGACCGTTTTTCTTTACTGTTTCCGCGAGCGCGAAGAAATTCTGAAGATTTTCGAGTTGTTTTCCGGGCAGCGCATGATGACCAGCTATTTCCGCATTGGCGGGCTGGCGCTCGAGCCGCCGGCGGGCTGGCGCGCGGCCGTCGACAAATTTCTTAAGGCCATGCCCAGCCGCGTGGACGATTACGAAACGCTGCTGACAAAAAACCGCATCTGGATGGGGCGCACGCAAGGGATTGGCTATATTTCCACCGAAGACGCGGTGGCCTTGAGCATGAGCGGGCCCACCCTGCGGGCTTCCGGGCTGGCCTACGACAATCGCAAACTGTTCCCCTACTCGAGCTACGAGGAATTTGAGTTTGAGGTGCCCACGCGCACGGATTCTGACTGCTTTGCTCGCTATATGGTGCGCGTGGCCGAGATGCGCGAGAGCCTCAAGATCGTGCGACAGGCCATGGGCAAAATCACCGATGACGGGCCGGTACGCGCCAACGCCCCGGGCGTGGTGCCGCCGGAGCGCGAGAAGATGAAAACGGAGATGGAAGCGCTCATCTACCACTTCAAGATTTTTACCGAGGGATTTGCGCCACCCCCCGGGGAGGCCTTTGTGGCGGTGGAGTCGCCGCGCGGGGAACTGGGATGTTTCGTGGCCAGTGACGGCTCGGCGAAGCCTTTGCGGGTGCATTTCCGGTCGCCGTCATTCATAAATCTGCAGGCGCTGCCGAAGTTGGTGGAGGGCCAGCTGATTTCCGACGTGATCGCGTGCATAGGAACCATTGATATCGTTTTGGGTGAAGTTGATCGCTGAACGACCGAGGACGTAAAGGAAGCAAAGGATCAGAAGCGGGCTCCACGCAAAAAATTATGGAACTGTCCACACAGCTTGCGGCGAAGTTTGAGGAGTTAGAGACCAGCTACCCGGTGAAGCGCAGCGCGCTCGTGCCCATGCTGCTGTATGCGCAGGATGAGGCCGGGTTCATCAGCGACGAGATGGTGGCGGAAATTGCCCGGCGCCTGAACTTGAACCAAGTGCAGGTGGAAGAGACCCTGGCGTATTACTCGATGCTGCATCGCAAACCGTGGGGCAAGAATCATGTGCAGGTGTGCACCAACGTGGCGTGCATGCTGCGCGGCGGAAATGAGTTGCTGGACCGCGCCAAGAAGCGCCTGAACATCGGCAACAAACAGACAACGTCGGACGGTGTTTTTTCGCTCGAAGAAGTGGAATGCATCGGGGCCTGCACAGGGGCCCCGGCAATGCAGGTGAATTACGATTTTTACGAGAATCTGACGCCGCTGAAGTTCGACCGCATCATCGAGACTTTAGACGCGGGCCGCAAGCCGGATCCGGAGCCCGTGACTTCCGGGGCGCTGCATCCGCGCAGTCCGCTGGAAATTCCACTGATCAGCAAGCGCTGGGGCGTGCCGAATTCGCGCAAGATCGACACCTATTTGCAGAATGAAGGCTATCAGGCGCTCGACCGGGCCCTCAAACAGATGACCCCCGAGCAGTTGATCGATGAAGTGAAAAAATCCGGGTTGCGCGGGCGCGGCGGCGCGGGCTTTCCGACCGGCATGAAGTGGTCGTTTGTGCCCAAGGATTCGCCGAAACCGAAATATTTGATTTGCAACGCCGACGAGTCGGAGCCGGGAAGTTGCAAGGACCGGCCGCTCATGGAGCTGGACCCGCACCAGCTGATCGAAGGCATGGTGATCGCCGGGCGCGCTTTTGGGGCGCACAAGGGATTCATTTATATCCGCGGGGAATATCGCTACGTGCTGGACATTATGGATGTGGCGCTAGGGGAAGCTTACGAGCGCGGCTATTTGGGCCAGAACATTCTGGGCACCGGATTTGACTTCGATTTGATTACCCACACCGGGGCGGGCGCTTACGAATGCGGCGAAGAGTCCGCGTTGATGGAATCGCTGGAGGGCAAGCGTGGGTATCCGCGGATCAAGCCGCCCTTCCCCGCCGTTGTGGGCCTCTACGGCTGCCCGACGGTCATCAATAATGCCGAGACCCTGAGTTCCGTGCCGGCGATTATTCGCCTGGGCGGCGAAGCGTATGCGGCCTTGGGCACGCCAAAAAATGGCGGGACGCGCATGCTGTGCATTTCCGGCCACGTGGTGAAGCCCGGGGTTTACGAAGTGCCGCTCGGCCTCAACATGAAGAAGTTCATTTACGACGTGGTGGGCGGGATTCCCGGGGGCAAAAAACTGAAAGCGGTCATCCCCGGCGGCAGTTCCTGTCCGTTTCTCACCGCCGACGAGATCGACATTCCCATGGACTACGATTCGCTGGCCAAGGCCGGTTCGATGCTGGGTTCAGGCGGCATGGTGGTGATGGACGAAGACACCTGCATGGTGGATATGGCACGGCGGGTAATGCACTTTTACTCGCACGAATCGTGCGGCTGGTGCATTCCGTGCCGCGAGGGAACCTCCTGGCTGACCAAGACGCTGGACCGCTTTCACGCCGGCTATGGCACTGCCGCGGACATTACCAACGTTCTCGAACTGTCGAAGAATATGCTGGGGCGGACATTTTGCGCGTTGGGCGACGCCGCGGCCATGCCGACCATCAGCATCGTAGAGAAATTCCGGAGTGAGTTTGAGGATCATCTGCAGGGAAAGTGCGCTTATAAGAGTGCCGAGGCGTTGCAGAGCGCGCGCTAGAGAAAACCGAGCGCGGAGCGCCGCAGAGGTTGCGCGGGGACGGATGAGCTTGCCGGGCTAGAGCCCGGCGGATTTTGCGGTCGAAACCCTATGGCTGAGACGAAGACGGAACAGAAACTGGTGACGCTGAAGATTAATGGCGCGGACACGCAAGTGCCGGCCGGCACGCTGGTGATCGAGGCCACGCGGCGCATCGGCACGGAAGTGCCCTCATTCTGCTACTACCCCGGGCTTTCCCTGCAAGCCGCTTGCCGCATGTGTCTGGTGGAAGTCGAAAAGATGCCCAAACTACAGACCGCCTGCACCCTGGTGGCGACCGAAGGCATGGTGGTAAAGACGGATTCCGAGCAGGTGCGCAACGCGCGCAAGTACATGCTGGAATTCCTGCTTACCAACCACCCGCTGGATTGCCCGGTTTGCGACAAAGGCGGCGAGTGCGAACTGCAGGACATGGTGTTCCGTTACGGGGCGGATACTTCGCGCTTTGTTGAAGAAAAGATTCACCGGCCGGAAGAAAAGTGGTCGGAGCTGGTTTATTACGATGCCCCGCGCTGCATTCTGTGTTTTCGCTGCGTGCGCGTTTGCGACGAAGGCATGGACGTCAAGGCGCTGGGCGTGGGCATGCGCGGCGCGAACAGCATCATCATTCCCAATCGCGAGGATCACCTCGAATGCGAAGAGTGCGGCATGTGCATCGATATTTGCCCGGTCGGCGCGCTGACCAGCGGCACGTATCGCTACAAGACCCGGCCGTGGGAAATGCAATACGTTTCGACGATTTGCACGCACTGCTCGAATGGCTGCAAGACCACCCTGAGCGTGCGCAATCATGAAATCATGCGCGCCAATAACCGCGACATGTCCGGTATCAACAGGGATTTTCTGTGCGTCAAGGGGCGGTTTGGATTTGATTTTACGCAGCATCCGGAACGCATCAAGCAGCCCATGGTGCGCAAAGGCGACAAGCTTTACCCCGTTTCCTGGGAAGAGGCGGCGCAAACGGCGGCGGCGAAACTCAAAGCGGTGTACGGCGCGGGCGGCAAGGACGTCATCGGATTTATCGGCTCGAACCGCACTTCGAACGAAGAGAATTATCTGTTTCAGCGTTTGGCGCGCGCCACTTTCGGGACAAATAACGTGGATCATCACCGCACCGCGGATTTTACCGGGCTGGTGACCGCGCTCGGCGAACGCGCGGGCGACGCCATGCTGACCATGGAGCAGCTGTACCAATCAAAGGCCGTGCTGCTTGTCGGAAATGATCCGACCAATCAGAACCCCCTGGTGGCCTGGCAGATCCGTTCCGGCATCCGGCATTTTGCGAGCAAGCTTTTCATTATTAATTCCGGGGAGATCAAGCTGCAGCGCAAAGCCACGCAGAGTGTGAAGGTGGCCCCCGGACAGGAAGCGGCGGCCTTGCGCTGGCTGGCGCACGAAGAGGGCCAGCTGGGGCCCGAGCTGGTGGAAAAACTTGTAGGGCTCAAGGCCGGGCTGGAGCAGGAAGAGGAAGTCGCGATTGTTTTTGGCGCGGAGATTTCCGGCGCGGCGATTGCGGTGCTGACGGCCTTTGGCTCGAAACTGCCGGGGCGCGTGCGCTACATGGCGCTGGCGGATTATGCCAATTCGCGCGGCGCGGCGGATATGGGTGTGCTGCCCGATCGTTTGCCGGGCTATGGGTATGTCGACGGCGCCGGGGGGCGCGAGGGATTTGAGAAATTGTGGGGCGGAGTGATCCCCAGTAAGGCGGGGATGACCGCTCCGCAGATGGTGGACGCCGCGCAGTCGGGAAAATTGCAGGCGCTGTACGTGATGGGCGCCAATCCACTGGCGCATTTTGGCACGCTGGGGTTTGGCCGCGGCAAGACGGAGCTGCTGATCGTGCACGAAATGTTTATGACCGAGACGGCCAATCAGGCGGACGTTGTTTTTCCCGCGGCGTCGGCTTACGAGAAGGATGGCACGGTCACCAACACGTGCGGGGAGATCCAACTGCTGCACAAGGGCGCCGAAGTGATGGGCCCGCGGACGGATTTCGATTTGTTGCGCATTTTGTCGCACCAACTGGAAAAGCTGGGACTCGGCAAGGCCTTTCATTACAAGACGCCCGCGGCCGTGTTTGAAGAAATTCGCAAGGCCGTGCCGAGTTACAACGTGCAGGCCGCGGGGCTGCTCACGGGCGGCGCGGAGCCGTCGCGCGTGCAATTTTCGCGCAACGGACACGGCGCTTACGACGTGCCCGCCGGCCTGATTCGCTCGGCACAAGACACCCTGTTCACCAGCGGCACGCTCGGCCGTTTCTGCACCATGATGGAATCTCTGCCGGAGGCCGAAACGCAATCGTGATCGACTTTCTCTCAGCCCACGCCGAAATCATCATCACGCTGATCAAGATTGCGCTTTTGCTTTTTATTGTGCTGACCGTGAACGCCTATTTGACGTGGTTCGAGCGCAAGGTCGTGGCCCACATGCAATCGCGCTGGGGTCCGCATCGCGTGGGGCCGCACGGATTGATGCAGCCGCTGGCCGACGGGCTGAAATTCTTGTTTAAAGAAGACGCCATGCCCGCAGGCGTGGACAAATTTGTTTATATGCTGGCGCCGCTGCTGGCCTTGGCCCTGGCGCTCACTTCCATCGCGGTGATTCCGTTCGGCCCGGATCCCGTCCGGCTGTTCGGCCACAACATTTGGCTGTATATCGCGAATCCCAGTATTGGGTTGCTCGTACTGTTTGCGATTACCGCGCTGGGGGTTTATGGCGTGGCGCTGGCGGGCTGGTCGTCCAACAGCAAATATCCCCTGCTCGGCGGGCTGCGTAGTTCGGCGCAAATGATCAGCTACGAACTGGCCCTGACGCTTTCGGTGGTTGGCGTGTTGCTGATGGCCAACAGTTTTAATCTGACGGAGATTATCGGTAAACAGGCGCATCCTGTCTGGGGCATCGGTTTGCTGGGCTGGAATATCTTCTCCGGGCCGTTTCCGCAGATTCTTGGCTTCTTGTGCTTTTTTATCGCCGCCATCGCCGAGACCAACCGCGTGCCCTTCGACTTGCCGGAAGCGGAATCGGAACTGGTTGCCGGCTTTCACACGGAATATTCCAGCTTCAAATTCGCGATGTTTTTTATCGCCGAGTACACCAGCATGATCACCGTGTCGTGTTTGTGCTCGATTCTGTTCTTTGGCGGCTGGCTGTCTCCCTTCCCGCAGTCCTGGACCTTTACCTACTATCTGCCGTCGCTGCTGCTGATTCCTTCCGGCTTGTGGGTCATTTGGGACGGCGTTCGCTACGAGACCATCTGGGGCAAGCTGGTTCTGCCGGTCATCGGCGGCGTGATCACCCTGCTTGGTCTTGCGCTCGCGGTGCCGCAGTTGCAGTTCGTGAATGTCTTCATTCAAGGGCCGTTCTGGCTGCTGGGTAAGATTCTGGTGTTTTTGTTTGTATACGTGTGGATGCGCGGAACTTTACCGCGTTTCCGCTATGATCAGCTGATGGCCTTCGGCTGGAAGTTGTTGCTGCCGGTGTCCATCGTCAACGTAGTGCTGACGGCGTTCTTCATTTTGCTGCGGAGCAATCCATGAGCGCGCAGCTCGTCGTCTTCTCCGTTCTCGCGGCGTTATCGGTCATTGGCGCGCTGAGCCTGATTTTTCAGAAGCATCCCATTCACAGCGCGCTGTCGCTCATCGTGGTGATGGTGGCGCTGGCGGGTTTGTATTTGCTTATGGGCGCGGAGTTCGTGGCCGCGGTGCAGATCATTGTTTACGGCGGCGCTATCATGGTGCTGTTTGTCTTTGTGATCATGCTGCTGAACGCCGGGCTCGAGGAACATACCAGCATCTCCAAGATGGCCGGCTTTCCGGGAATACTCCTGGCCCTGGCGCTGACGGGATTCATCGCCGCCAC
>JBEKSZ010000080.1:0-23360 GCA_049516615.1 Candidatus Acidiferrum sp.
GGTTGTGGCGCAAAATCGTAAGGCGTAACCTGTCCCCATGCCGGATCTGGCCAGATTCCGCGCCAAGCACGGGCCCATGGAAGCCAGCGATCCCGCGTCCATCGCTGCCATCCTGCATGTCGACATGGACGCGTTCTTTGTCTCGGTCGAACTCCTCGAACGTCCGGAACTCCGCGGCAAGCCCGTGGTGGTCGGGGGACGGCCCGATCAACGCGGCGTAGTTACCGCCGCCAGTTACGAGGCTCGAAAGTTCGGTATCCAGTCGGCCATGCCTCTGCGCACCGCCGGAAAGCTCTGCCCCCACGCGATTTTTCTCGACGGCCATCACCAGAAGTACGCGCAATGGAGCGATCGCGTCGCCACCATCCTCAATGGATTTTCGCCCATCGTCGAAATGGTTTCGATCGACGAAGCCTATCTCGATCTCTCGGGAACGCAACGCCTCCACGGTCCGCCCCTCGCCGCCGCCGATAAATTGCTCCGCAGCATCACGCGGCAAACCGGACTGCCGTGCTCCGGCGGACTGGCAACCACCCGGCTGGTTGCCAAAGTCGCCTCCGAGCAGGGCAAACCGCGCGGTCTCGTGTGGGTTGCGCCCGGCCGCGAGGAGGCTTTTCTCTCGCCCCTGCCCGTTCGGAAAATTCCCGGCATTGGCAAAGTTACCGAGCGGGCCTTGCGCGCCCTGGGCATCGAAACCGTCGCCGAGATCGCGCGCGAACCAGAGGAGCGCCTCGAGAAAATCTTTGGGCAATGGGGCCAGGCGCTGTATCGCAAGGCGCGCGGCGGGGATTCCTACGAATTTCTGGTGGACGCCGAACCGAAATCGATTTCGCAGAATCATACCTTTGGCGAAGATACTTTGGACGAGGCCGTCATGTCCGTGATGCTCAGCCATTTGTCGCAGAAAGCCGCTAAGCGTCTGCGCGAAGCCGGGCTTTTGGCGCGCACGCTCACGCTTACCATTCGCTACGCGGGTTTCGACACCTATACGCGATCAAGGACCCTGCCCGAATCGACGCAGCTCGATGCCGATATCTCTTCTGTCTTCCTCGAGCTATTCCGGCAGCACCGCAACCAGAAACGAAAAGTGCGCCTGCTCGGCGTCAGCCTCGGCAATTTTTCGCATGGCGGCGAACAGCTCGGTCTGCTTGACGCCGAACGGCGCGGCAAACTCGAAAAGCTCACAAAAGCCGCGGACCGTTTGCGCGATCGTTTCGGATTTGGCGCGGTGCAGTTCGGCGGTTCGCTCGGCAAAGAAAATAAGCGTGACGACGAGCCGGGTTGAGGCTTGAGGCCGGCCGCAACGCGGGCGCCCTCGCTCGGGCTACAGTTTTCTCTCGACGCGCCCCCTTCGGGCAAATGCCCTATACTTCAGGAGTGAGCCACCAGCCTCCCGGAATACCCGTCTCGCGAATACGCCCTCGCCCGCGCTTTGCCAAGACCCGGCACTTCTGGTACCGCGTCAGCGAAGGCCGCCAGATCGACGACCTGTGGGGACAATTCACCGCCGACGCGCGCGCCAGCTACGGTTTCTACGGCAAAGACGTGGATTGGGACGAAATCAACGCCATGCCGCAGTGGCGACGGCCCTTTCACATTCTGAGACAGTTCTTCTGGGCCTTGCTGCTCAAATTATCGCCGGCACGGCGCGTGCTGCTCCTCGCCGGCCTCGCGATGCTGATCATTTCCGAGTTGTCGGTCCGCTCGAGCGGGGACTCCGGAGGCTGGCACTTCGAGCTCGGCGGGGCGCTGCTGCTCTTGCTCCTTTTGTCCCTCGAACTGGCCGACAAGGTCACCATGAAGCGCGACCTCGAGATCGCGCGGGAAATTCAGAGCTGGCTGGTGCCTGCGCGGCCGCCCGTAGTTCCCGGAGCGGACATCGCTTTCGCCACACGGCCGCAGAACTCCGTGGCCGGCGACTATTACGACGCATTCTTTCCCGGGAAAAGCCGCGAGAAATTGCTGCTGGTGATCGCCGACGTGGCCGGCAAGAGTGTCCCTGCCGCGCTGCTGATGGCCACCTTGCAGGCCAGCTTGCGCACCCTGGCAAGCGATACCATACCGCTGGTTGAGTTGGTCACCGGGCTCAATCACTACGCCTCTGCGCACAGCCTCGATGGGCGGCGCTTCACCACCGCACTGATCGCCGAATACGACCTGACCACGCGGCGCATGGATTACGTCAACGCCGGTCACAATCCGCCGATCCTGCGGCGTTCTGACGGCGCACTCGAAAAACTCGAAGCCGGCGGTTTGCCGCTCGGAATCGAAGCGGACACGACGTTCGAGAGCGGATCGGTCGAACTTGCTCCGGGCGATGCGCTGATTCTGTATACCGACGGCGTGGTCGAAGCCTTCAATGCCGCGGGTGAGGATTTCGGCAATGAACGCTGGCTTGCCGCCATCCGGCAGCTGACGGAAGTGAGCGCCGAAGAGACACTGCGAACGCTCATGCGCCACGTCGACAGCTTTGTGGGCGCCACGCGGCAGTCCGATGACATTACCTGCCTGATCCTGCGCGCTTCCCGCCCGTAAAAAATTTCCCACGGAAAATTGTGGAGGAGTGCCGGGAGCCCCCGCGGCTTTGCCAGCGCGTATCTCGCGCGAAGGCGCGGGAAATCGTGAGCGGAGCAGGCTTCGCCTCTGCTGCAGATTACGAAAGCGCCGCCCAAGCCTCTCGTTCGGGAGAGCCGGCGTTGGCGCATAATTGAGACGTGACCCCACGCGAGCTGGCCAATTCGGTGTGCGACGAACTGCTGCGCCACGGGCATCAAGCGCTCCTCGTCGGCGGGTGTGTGCGCGATCTGCTGCTCGGTCGCGACCCGGCGGACTACGATGTGACCAGCGACGCCACGCCCGGACGCGTGATGGAGCTTTTTCCAGAAGGCGTCGGCGTGGGTGCGCAGTTCGGTGTGGTGCTCGTCCCGCGCGACGGGCTGAAGGTGGAAGTCGCCACATTTCGCTCGGATGTCGGTTACAGCGACGGGCGGCACCCCGACGCCGTCGTATATTCCAAAACGCCCGAGGAGGACGTCAAGCGCCGCGACTTTACAATCAACGGCTTGCTGATGCGCCACGACACGAGCGAAGTTCTCGATTACGTGGGCGGGCAAGAGGATTTGCGCGCGGGCATCATTCGCGCGATCGGCGAACCGGAAAAACGCTTTAGCGAAGATAAATTGCGCATGCTGCGCGCGGTACGATTTGCCGCGCGCCTCGATTTCGCCCTCGATGCGCCGACTGCGGCAGCGATCACGAAGCTCGCGCCGGCGGTTGCCCAGGTTTCCGCGGAACGCGTGCGCGAAGAGCTCACGAAATTGCTGACCGAAGGGGCCGCCAAACTCGGCTTCACGCTGCTCGACCGGAGCGGTCTCTTACGCGAGGTGCTGCCTGAAATCTCCGCGTTGCATGGCGTCGAACAGCCCCCGCAATATCATCCCGAAGGCGACGTCTGGACGCATACAATGCTGATGCTCGACGGCCTCGGGGCGGGATCCGCCGCGACGCTCGCTTGGGGCGTCCTCTTGCACGACGTCGGGAAACCGGCGACGTTCCGCTCAGCCGAGGAAACCGGCGACCGCATCCGTTTTGACGGTCACGTGGACGCAGGCGTTGCAATAGCCGAAAAAATCTGCAGCCGGCTGCGCTTTTCTAGCGAGGACACCTTGCAGGTTCTGGCGCTGGTAGCCAATCACATGAAGTTCAAGGACGCGCAAGAGATGCGCGCCTCGACCCTCAAGCGTTTCGTGCGTCTGGCGAAATTCGACCAGCACCTCGCGCTGCACCGCCTTGATGTGCTGGCGAGCAACCGCAACCTCGAAAGCTACGACTTTGTACGTGACTTCCTTGACGAGACCCCTCCGGCGGAGGTGCGTCCTCAGCGGGTGCTCAGCGGGAACGATCTCCTGCGCATGGGCTATAAGCCGGGGCCGCTGTTTAGCGAGATCCTGCGGGGGGTAGAGGATGCCCAACTCGACGGGCAGATTGCCAATTTGGCCGATGCCGAGGCTTATGTGCGGGAGAAGTACCCGACTTTCTAGAACCCGGTTGGTGTCCAAGAAGTAGCCTGGAGGTCAAGCTACCAGGCTGCGTGCCGATAGAAGAATGAAGGAGAATGCAACTTAGGGATAGGTTCATGCACTTGATTATAAAAGACTTAACAAATGATTTGGACAGATAAGAAAAGGGAATCAAAATCTTAGCTTGGGCGACTAAGATTTTGTGCTACGCTCGTTTGCACTTCACGAACCCTTTTGCTTATGCGGGCATCTAAAGCTTTACGGCACGGCTAATGGCGTGCTGCAGTTTAGGGGAGACCATGGCTGATAAAAAGTTCACTGTGCCAGAGATACTCGCCATCCTGCCAGTCAGGGACACTGTGCTGTTTCCGGGCGCGGTGCTGCCCTTGACCGTTGGACGCGAAAGCTCGCTGGCGCTGGTAAATTCATTGCAGGGCGAAGACAAGCTGATGGGCGTAGTCGCGCAGCTCGATCCGCGCGTAGAAGACCCGTCGGCTGCGGACCTCCATAAGGTGGGGACGCTGGCCAAAGTTCACAAGACTGTGAAGATGCCCAACGGCAATGTGGTGATTTTTCTTGAAGGATTGCAGCGGATTCAGATTGTGGACCTGATCGGTCTGCGCCCGTACCTGCGCGCGCGGGTGGCCGCCGAGCCGGACATTTTCGGGGAATCCGACAACGAGCTCGAGGCTTTGCAGCGCAACGCTCAGGACCTGTTCCGTGACGTGGTCAGCCATTCGCCGCAACTCTCGGACGATCTGCAATCCGTGGCCCTCAACATCGAAGACCCGGGGCGCCTGGCGGACTTTATCGCCGGAACCCTGCCTTCCCTTTCAACCTTGCTGCGCCAGGAGCTGATCGAAACTTCCAGCGTGCGCAAGCGCCTGGAAACCCTGATTCGCGAACTGTCGAAGGAGCTCGAAGTCCTCGAACTGCGCTCCAAGATTCACGAGCAGGTGCAGGAACAGGTGAGCCAGAGCCAGCGCGAATACCTGCTGCGCGAACAGATGAAGGCGATTCAGAAAGAGCTGGGTGAGTCCGACGACTCTGCCGCGGAAATCGACGAGCTGCGCAAAAAGGTCGAGGAAGCGCAGATGTCCGCGGAAGCCAAAAAGGAGTGCGACCGCGAGCTGAAGCGCCTGGCGAAAATGACGCCGGCTTCCGCGGAGTATATGGTGTCGCGCACGTACCTCGAGTGGATGACCTCTTTGCCGTGGAGCAAGTCTTCCGGCACAGAAGACATCGACATACCCAAAGGCAAAGAAATACTCGACGAGGACCACTACGACCTCGTGAAGGTCAAAGAGCGCATCCTCGACTACCTGGCCGTCAAGAAATTGCAGCCAGGCATGAAGGGCCCGATCCTGTGCTTTGTCGGCCCTCCAGGCGTTGGAAAAACCTCGCTCGGAAAATCCATCGCCCGCGCGCTGGGGCGCAAGTTCGTGCGCATCGCGCTCGGCGGCATGCATGATGAAGCCGAAATCCGCGGTCATCGCCGGACCTACATCGGAGCCCTGCCGGGCCAGATCATTCAGGGCTTGAAGCGCGCCGAGAGCAACGATCCGGTCTGCATGCTGGACGAAGTCGACAAACTCGGACGCGACTTCCGCGGCGATCCTTCTTCCGCGCTGATGGAAGTCCTCGATCCCGAGCAAAACAATGCCTTCCGCGATCACTACCTGGACGTGCCGTTTGATCTGTCCAAGGTGCTGTTCATCGCCACGGCCAACTGGATGGATCCAATACCTGAGCCCTTGCGCGACCGCATGGAAGTGATCGAACTGCCGGGCTATACCGGTGAAGAAAAGCTGCACATCGCCCACAAGTACCTGATTCCGAAGCAGGCTGCCGAACACGGCATAAAGAATCTCGAGCAGCTGGAGTTTACGGATGACGCCTTGCGCGAGGTGATTCACAGCTTCACGCGGGAAGCCGGCGTGCGCAACCTTGAACGCGAGATCGCTACGATCACGCGCAAGCAGGCGCGGCGCATCGCCGAAGGCAAGATGGACAAGATGACGGTGACTCCGGAAATCGTCCGGGAATATCTCGGCGTGCCGAAGTTCAGGACCGAAAAGGAAGTCGAGGAACGCGTCAAGCGGCCGGGTGTCGCGGTGGGACTGGTGTGGACGCCGGTCGGCGGCGACATCATCTTCATCGAAGCCACACGCATGCGCGGCGGGAAGCAGTTCACCATGACCGGGCATCTCGGCGAAGTGATGCAGGAGTCCATGACCGCGGCGCTGACCTGGGTGCGCGCAAACGGAGAACGCTACGGCATCGAGCCGGACTTTTTCCGCAAGCATGACATCCACATTCACGTGCCGTCGGGCGCCGTGCCCAAGGATGGTCCGAGCGCCGGCGCGGCGATGGTTACCGCGCTCGTGAGCTTGCTGACCAATCGTCCGGTGCGTGACCGCCTGGCGATGACCGGCGAGATGACCCTGTCCGGCATCGTGCTGCCCATCGGGGGGGTAAAGGAAAAAGTCCTGGGCGCCAAGCGCGCGGGCATTCGCGAGGTGCTCTTGCCCGCGGACAACGAACCGAACGCCGTAGCCGATCTGACGCCGGACATTCTCGGCGATATCAAGATCACCTACGTGCGCACGCTCGACGAAGTGCTCGAACATGCGCTGGCCAAGGAGCCCCTGGCCACTCCCATCGTGCCGGATCCTCAGCCGCAAACGCCCGGAGTGGATGTGCCGCGAGCCATTCACTAAACGTTTCGCCAAAACCCGAAAGAAAGCCCGGTGCAGGTTGCCGGGCTTTTTCTTTTGGCACGCGCGAACCCCGGGCGGCAAACGAAGCCTGCTACCATGGAACTTCGACGGGCAAAGTTCCCCTGATGGCAACAGGCAAAAAGACGGCCAGCGACATTCCCGCGGAAATCGCCTCGCGCATTAGCGCGGCGCTGCAGCAGGAGCGCGTCGTGCCGCGCTTTGTCGATTCCTATGTGGTCGAGCACGGCCGCTATGCCCTGCAGGTGCACGCCGCCCTCTACCGCGACCTGCTGGTGCTGTTGCAGCGGGAAGCCCTGCTCGCGGCCACGGCACGCGCGCTCGAGATTTCGACGGTCGCGCCGGAAAGCGCGAAAAGAAGTAAGCCCCGCCTTGTTCCGCGCAAGGACGCGACACTTTTTCGCAAGAAATATCTGGCGGCGCTCACCCGACTGCAGAAATGGACCGCCGGCGACGCGCTCGATTTTCAAAACGATTTGCAAATGTACGAAGAGCTGTTGCTGCGCGCGGGCGCGGCGCGGCGAAGGCGCAAAGCTTTTGAAGCCGCCAATCACCCCTTTGTCGACCGCTGCGCGTTTCTGCTGGACTCTTCGTTCCTTGAAAAAGCCCGGCTGGCGGCCAGCCGCGCGCTGGTCGATGTCGATGACATCGCGGAACACGCCTTCACGCCGAACCCGCCGGGCCTAAAGCGCCAGCCATGATCCGCCCGCCACATCACTTCTCAAGCGCGTCCACGCTGAAGACGGCCCGCCCGGCCAGGGCGGCGTAGAAGCCCAAGCCCGCCAGCGCGGCGATGACCAGCATGCCGGCGATGGCTCCCGAGGCGTACCAGCGGCTGAGGTGCGAGGTCATGGGAAACACCACCAGCATATTCTGCACCACCAGCCCGACAACCAGAGCGAGCAACCCGAAGCGCCGCAGCATCACGTAGATGGAAAGCCAGATCAGCGCGGCGTAGATAAAATTGATGTAGAAATACTCCGCGCCGGTGTTGGTGATGGCCCCGAGAAAAACCACAAAGAGCGCCACGGCCCAGTCTTTCCTCACAACCAGTCGCACCAGGAAAATCAGGAAGAATACCAGCAGCGCGTACAGCACGAAAATCCAGGTGTAGTGAAAGATCGAGCCCAGCACCGGACGCACCCCTTCAAGGGTGTCGACCGCTCCGGGGCTCGGCTGGGGCGGCAGCTTGTGCAGGAGGGGAAGAATGAAGTTGTCGGAGCCCTCGAGGATCGAGAGCAGCACGCCGTAAGTGACCCCGATCAGCACATCTCGCCCGACCAAGGGATCCCAGACCTTGCCGCTGGTGAGCCGCGTCCAGGCAATGATGGCGTGCGGGTCGTGCCGGCGCACAAAAGGCTCCAGGGCGAAATACAAAACCCGCGCGAGCGAAGACACGAGGAGTCCCCAGGCCAGGGCCATAATCGCCAGGTTGAACTCGCTGGTGGAGGCAAGGTGATGGGCGCGAAGCAGCCACATCACGAGGAAACAGATCAGCACGAAGCCTCCGAGGCGCCGCGCGCCCGTTTCATCGCCGCGCTTCAGGCGAATGTTGCGGCGCACCACCACGACGCTGGCGATCACCGTGCCCGCGAAGATCGCGATCAGCAGTATGGCCGCGATACGCTCGTGCGTGGTTGGCTCATAGGGCTGGTCGCGGACCGGCTTCTGCCATGGGAAAATCGTTTCAAAATAAACCGGTTTCCCGTGATAGGCCGCGGCTTCGAGGCGTTCGGATTCATAGGGCGTTTGCGCCCCCGTGCGCGTCCAGGCCGCCCGCGCATCGGCAAAGAGCAGCGGGTTCCATTCAGGCTTGGCGGGCGTAAAAGCCTTTTGCTCGAGGCCGGCGGCGGCAAAAAGCGGCGCCCAGTCCGGGGCCGGGAACGCGTCCTGGGAGGCCGGATCGTGCTGGGGCGGAACGCAACGGAACAATAGCAAGCGCCCGCGCATGTCCAGCATCACGGTGATCATCCCCGCCAGTTCCGGGAACGGATCGCTCGGAGTGACCACACCCGCGCCGTCAGAAGCAAAGAATCGCAGCGGTTGCATGTCGCGCGGGCTTTGCCGGTACCAGTAGAGGATCGGCGCAGGATGATCGGCAGAGAGCCGGTTCCACCGTGTCGGCGATTTATCGTGTTTCTCGATGTAGTCAAGATACTCGCCTTCCGGCGCGAATCCCGAGGCCGTGTCGCTCGCCGCTTGGCCATAACCGAGCTGCTGAACGATTTCCTGCGCCCGGGCCTTCAGCACCTCGGGCGGCTTCTCAAGTGGGGTGATGTTCGCCAGCCGGAAGCGGTCGGCCATGAACATGTAGACGAACATGCCGAGAATCACGGTGGCCACGAGGGCCAGACCGAGCTTCGGATGGATGCCCTCGGTCGCGCCGGAAGCCGCCACCATTTCAGGCGAAGGCGTTTCTCCGGCGGCGAGAGCCGCGGCCAGGGGATCGCCGCCGGGCAGCGCGGCGGCAACCTGCAATGCCGAGGCTGGCCGTTGCCCGGGATCCTTTGCAAGGCAACGCAGGATGACTCGCTCGACCAGCGGGTCGAGATCCTTCACGAGGTTTGAAGGATTCGTCAGCGTTCCCTGCTCGCGCAGCTTGATGAGTTCGGCGAGCGTGGTCGCTTCGAAGGCGCGTTTCCCGGTGAGAATCTCGTACAGGATCAGGCCGAGGGAGTAGATATCGCTCTTAAGGGTGACTTCGCGACCTTCGAGCTGCTCGGGCGCCATGTAGGCCGGCGTGCCCGCACGAACTTCCGCTCCGTGGATGGCTGCGGCAATCCCCGCCAGCCCGAAGTCCATGACGCGGATTTTTCCCGCGCCATCGAGCATGACGTTGGCCGGTTTGAGATCGCGGTGGATCACCCCCCGTTCGTGGGCCGCGGCGATTCCCGCGCAGATTTGGCGGGCCACTTCGACGGCCTTGTCGGGAGAAAGCCGCCCGATGCGGCGTACGACCGAGGCCAGGTCTTCGCCATCCACATATTCCATGGAGAGAAAAGGAATGCCGTCGACATCGCCGATATCGAACACGCGGCAGACGTTCGGATGCGAGACCTGGCGCGCGATGCGCACTTCGGAATGAAAGCGCGCCAGCGCCGCGGCATCCTGCGAAAGTTCCTCTGGAAGAAACTTGATGGCCACGAGCTGGCCAAGGCGCAGGTCTTCCGCGCGGTAGACTTCGCCCATGCCGCCCTTTCCCGCGAGGGCCACGATGCGGTAGCGTCCGGCGAGCACTTGCCCGGCGGCGAAGCGCCCGCCGCCGATCGGATCGGAGCTGTGCAGCGGCGCGCCGCTGCCTGGGACCAGCCTGGGCGAACGCGGCGTGGCCGCCGATGGAATTTTGCGGGGCGTCGAAGGGATTGGCGGAGCCGCGGGAGCAATCGTCGGGCCTTCGAAACTGCCCGCCTCACCGCTAAGCGTTACCTCCGTGTCGGTTCGCGCGGCGTCGCCAGCCTGGCCGCGCTCGATGGCCGCCCCGCACGAAGGGCAGAAGCGCGCATTTGGGGCAGCCTGGGCACCGCAGGAAGTGCAGAACATGGGAACCGGGATTCTACCACCGGGGCTTGCCCGGTTGGGAATCTAGTCCAACCAGGCTGCAAGCCCGCGGTAACAGATGCCGAAACTTCGAGAGAGTCCCATCGCCGAGCGGGGCCCGGAAACTGTTCGGGATGATCGCTAGAACGGCCGCAAGCAAACCCTCCGTCAGGGAATGCGCTCGACCTGCACGGCCGTGCCGTACGCCAGCACCTCGGTCACGCCCTGCATCACTTCCGTAGCGTCGTAGCGCATGCTGATGACCGCGTTGGCGCCGTGCTGCGCGGCGTGCACCAGCATCAGTTCGTAAGCATCTTCGCGGGTCTTCTCGCAAAGATTGGTGAGAATGGTGATATTGCCGCCGACGATGGTCTGAATGGCGGCGCCGAGGTTCCCGATCACGCTCCGCGAACGCACGATAATGCCGCGCACGATGCCGAAATTCCGGACGATGCGATAACCCGGCAGTTCTAGAGCCGATGTAACCATTGAAGAGTCCACGCGGCCGTTCATGGCGATGTTCCTCCTAGAGGCTTCGGTCAGGATGAGGTTAACGGGTGCGATTCTACCCGCTCACGTCGCGGTTGGCGAGTAAGTTTCCTCTGCTATTCTCAGTAAAGCGTGGAGACCCTTTTCTACATTTTGTCCGCTTTGCAAATTGCCGGCGGCCTGTACCTTATCTGGCAGGCCTGGCAGTGGCTCGCTTATGTGCGGCAAAGGATGCGCACGGATCCGGGATTTCACGCGCCGCGCGTAGCCGTGCTGTGTCCCTGCAAAGGAGTGGAAGCCGGGCTCGAACGCAATCTGGTAGCTTTGACGGAATTTGACCACCAGAACTTTGAAATATTTTTTATTCTGGCGGCGGAGAAGGATCCGGCCGCGGGCATCGTCAAGCGCGTGGCCGCCAATTCCAAGCCCAAAGCCCATGTGGTCATTGCCGGACCGCCCGAGGGCTGCTCGGAAAAAGTCAATAATCTTCGCGTGGCTATCGAACAGCTGCCGCCCGAATTTGACGTACTGGTTTTTGTCGATTCCGACGGACGTCCCGGGAAAACCTGGCTGCATCACATGGTCGCGCCGCTCAATGACGGGCGCGTTTCCGCGACCACCACCATGCGCTGGTTCATGCCCAACAACAACGGCCTGGCCACCACGCTGCTGGCTGCCTGGAATGGCCCGCTGGTCACCATGTTGTCCGAGAAGGGCCCGAATTTCTGCTGGGGCGGCGGCACCGCGGTGCGCCGCAAAATGTTTGAAGAGGCCGGCGTTCTCGAATGGTGGCAAGGGTCCATCAGCGACGACTATTCGATGACCAATGCGCTCGAGCGCACGGGCCGCCCCATCCTCTTCTTGCCGGAGTGTCTGACCCTCTCTTTTGTGGAGACGAGTTTCGCCGGGCTCATGGAATTCACCAACCGCCAGGTATTAATCACCCGCGTCTACGCGGAGAAAATCTGGCGACTGGCGGCGCTTACGCATCTCTTGTACTGCGTCACGCTGCTGCTCGGCGTGTACCTGACCCTCGACGATGTGGTGGCCACGCGTCCCGCCTTCCATCTCGCGACGCTCACGTTTCTTCCGCTTTTGCTTTCGGCCATTCGCGGCGGCATCCGCGTGGTTGGGGTGACCGAGGCCCTTCCCGGGTGGCGCAAGCAGATCAGCGAGCAGTCCTGGATTTACATCCTCGTGAATGTATTTGTGCCGTTCCTCTATCTGGCCAACTTCGTGCGCTCGCTCCTGACCCGCAAAATGCGTTGGCGCGGCGTTCAGTACGAGCTCCTCGGACAGGGCCAAACGCGAATCATCGCTTAGGGCGCGAGTGGCCGGGCAGGTCCATGGCCATGTCCTCAAACGTTAACAAATGCCGCGTTTTCCACAGGTTACCTTTGCCGGAGGTCATGGGGGCACAGGGGAAATTTTTCCCCCTACGTGCAATTCCTACAGTTAATCCAGTAGTCAGAGTCCGTCGTCCCCAAGCTAAGTATATTCATATGAGCGATTTGTAAATTGCTCTCGGTTCGGCAGACCAGATGCACCCTGCGGCCGGGTTCGTGGCACTGTTCGGGCCCTAAATACAGCTCCTCCTTCATCTTGGTACGGCCTAGGCTTGTCGGGCCTGGGATTCACCGAGTTGCAGCCTAGCCCTAAGCGCGGCGTATTGGCCCGGAGAGTTACCGAAGCGGAAAATTCCGCCGTTCAAAGGCGGGAACTTACAGAAAATCTATCGAGAGGCTTCGCGCTTCACGAAGCTGGCACGGAGGGGTGCATTGTGAAGTTAATCCGCAGAAGTGAATCGACGCATCAGATAGCCACCACGGATCGCGAGTTTGAACGCGATCTTTATTTTTTCTACGAACGCAATACCGGCGTCGCGCATTTCCACGTGGAGGCCGGACCGGATGGGCAACTGCCTGTCGATCAGGCCGCCGGGCTGCTGGCCATGCATTGCATGATTCGCGGGCAGCTGCCCGGCGATTATGTGGTCCTGGTTCAAGCGGAAAACGATCTGGAAGAATTGAACGATAAAGCTGCCAAGCTGCTCCAGGCGGGAAAGTCGGTAAACGGCCGCGTGAAATTGACGCGCCGCGAGGACGAAGTGCTGGGCGGAGTGGTACGCAGTCTGTCCAACAAGGAAATTGGCGCCACCCTGAATCTCTCCGAACGCACCGTGAAGTTCCATGTTTCTTCGCTGCTGGCGAAGTTTCGTGTGCGCGGGCGCATGGAGCTCGTACAGGAAGCCTCGCGCCAGACGGCCACACCGCTGCCGCTCAACATACCGAAAGCCACGCGCGAAGCCCGCAGCTACTCCGCGGTGGGACAAACTGCGCAGAGCATTTCCGCTGCGGCTCGCAAACCGACGATCATGCCTTTGGCCCCCAAGCGCCAGTTGCTGGGCTAAAACGTTGCGGGGCTGAACCAGCGGCTCCCCTTAGCGCCTTCAAAACTCAAAGAAAAAGCCTGCCCGACATGAGGGCAGGCTTTTTCTTTTGCTCGTGCGGCCCACGGGATGGCCGTGGACCCGAGACCTATTTCGCCGCGGCGTACAGTTCGCTGGCCTTGTCCCAGTTGACGACATTCCACCAATTCTTGATGTATTCCGGGCGCACGTTTTGATACTTCAGGTAGTAGGCGTGTTCCCAGACGTCCAGTCCCAAAACCGCCTTCCCGCCCCCGCTCAGTTGATACGGCGTGTCTTGATTCGGTGTGGAGTCGATTGCCAGCTTGCCGTCCCGCACCAGCAACCAGGCCCAGCCGGAACCGAAGCGGCCCACGCCCGCAGCGGAAAACTTTTCCTGAAAGCCCGCGAAGGATCCGAACGAAGCATTGATGGCGCTCGCGAGATCGCCCTTGGGCTCTCCACCGCCGCCCTTTTTCATCAGCGTCCAAAAAAGCGAGTGGTTCCAGTGGCCGCCGCCGTTGTTGCGCACCGCGGTGCGAATGGCTTCCGGCACGGCGTCGAGATTCTTTATCAAATCGTCGATGGATTTCGACTGCAGATCCGCGTGGCCATCGAGCGCCTTGTTCAGATTGGTGACGTACGCACCGTGATGCTTGTCGTGATGAATCTCCATCGTCTTGGCGTCGATGGATGGTTCGAGTGCGTCGAATGCGTACGGCAATGGGGGTACAACAAATGCCATGGGTTTATCCTCCGTTGTGAAATGTGAAGTCTCTTCAGCGTGCAAAAGGCCGATGGCCGCATTGCGGGTTCCCAGCAATCCTGCGCCGACGATGCCGGTGTCTAGCAAAAACCTGCGACGGTTCACGACGACTCCCGTGGCGCGGAAAGGTGTTTGATTGCGGGCCTAATTATACCGACACCAGCGTCCCCGACCTAACGTGCCAGCGCCCCCAAGAGGATGCCGTTTCCTGCCTCTTCGTTCGGCAAGTTTGGCTTCAGCGTGCATCCCGTTCGAGCGCGGGCTTGGGCTCCTCGGGTTGGATGCGCGAGAGCGCCCATTGGGCAGATTGGGCGATGGGAACGTCGACGGAGTCGGCCAGGCGCCGGAGGGTTGACACCACACGGTCATGGGCGGGGGAAGCAGGCGCGAGGCGCGCATTTCCGAGCGCAATGCAGGCGTTGCGTACCATGCCCCGCCACTTGGTACGCTTGACGGCGCTCTTCCGGAACACCTCGCGAAATTCCTCTTCGCTCATATTGGCGAGCCACTCAAGGTCCGGTGAATCAAGCGAGTGCGGGTGAGGCGGATCCCCGCCCCGGCCCCCCGGCTCGTCGCTTGAACCCCTCGCTTCGAGGGAGCGCGGAAAGGTTCGCGGCAGGAAGTACGCGGCCTCCGTGATGGGCGCGCGATTGTTCCACGGGCAAACATCCTGGCAGATGTCGCAGCCAAAGACGTGCGCACCCATCGGCTCGCGAAACTCTTCAGGAACGATGCCGCGCAACTCAATGGTGAGGTAGGAGATGCAGCGCCGCGCGTCCAGCACATAGGGAGCAACGAAGGCACCCGTCGGGCAGGCGTCGAGGCAACGCCGGCAACTGCCGCAGAGATCGCGCGGCGGGGCGGCCGCCTCGTCGAGAGTCGGCGGAAGATCCAAAGTGGTGAGAATGACGCCCAGGAAAAAATACGAGCCGATCCGCTGGTTGAGCAGCAGGGTGTTTTTGCCCAGCCAACCGAGGCCAGCGTACTTGGCAAGGATGCGTTCTGCTACCGGGCCGGTGTCGGCGCAAATGCGCGCGGAAAATGATTGGCCAGAGCGCTGCCGCAAGGCCGCGAGCAGCAACTGCAATTTTTCGCCAAGCACCAAATGGTAGTCGGTGCCCCAGGCGTAGCGCGAAATCCAACCGCGCGGAGAATCATCGGCGGGCGTCCGCCGGGCGGCGTCGGTCGAACGAGGCTGGCTGGTGTTGTAGTTGAGAGCGCATACGATGACGCTCTGAACCTCGGCCATGGCGGCAGTCGGATCGCTGCGCCTCGGATCCTCGAGGTAGCGCATTTCCCCGCCGTACCCGCGCGCCAGCCATTCTTCCGTGTGCGCCAGTTCTGGGAATTTTCGCGCCGCGACGATGCCGCAAAGATCAAAACCGAGCTCCGCAGCCTGCGCAGAAATCCAGGCCGACAGTGGAGCGTCCTTCATGGAACCGTGCGGGGAGGTGGGTTTTCGCGCTTCAGAGTCTCAAGCACCCATCTCAGCCGAAACTCTTGAGCGCTTCTGTTTCGCTCGAGTGCACGTCGAAAACGGTATAGAGCTTCGTGATTTGCAGCAAGTCCTTCACCTTCTTGGTCAGGTTCAGCAGCTTCAATTCCCCGCCGCGATTCTTTACCGCGGTAAAAGCCGTCACCATCTCGCCGATCCCCGCGCTGTCGATGTAGTCGACGTCGCCCAAATCAATCAGCAATTTCAGCCGCTGCTCGTCGAGCAAGCCGCGGATGGTCTTGCGCAGCAGCGCGCTGCCCTCGCCGAGGGTAATCTTCCCGCTGAAATCCACCACCGTGACGCTTCCCGCGTCACGAAATGTGCATTGCAAACTCATCGTTTCACCTAGGCTTCCTGATGCGGTGCGGAATTTTGCCCACTCGTTCCGTTGGGCGCGGAACTGGGCTGCGGCAATTTCTTGGACATGACGATCTCTGCGCCCCCGGTGCGCCCGATGACCACGGCAAACTCGTCCATAAACGAACGCATCAGAAAGATGCCACGGCCCGAAGTGCTCAGCAGGTTCTCTTCCGCCAAGGGATTCGGGACCGAGGCTAAATCAAAGCCCTTTCCTTCATCCAAGACGTGAATGATCAGTTTGTCGTCGGTCAAGTCCACCGCGAGATGGATCTTCTTGTCCGGCTTTTCCTGATTGCCGTAGTGAAAGGCGTTGATCACGCCCTCCCGGACGGACATGCCGATGCGGTAGCAGTCGTCTTCGCCGAAACCCGCGGCTTCGGCGACCCGCAGACACATCTCCTCGGCAAGGTTGACGCTTTCTACCTGCGTTTGCAGCGTGACTTCGAGGTGTTTTTGCTCTACCGCCATGCGCCCCTGGCGGGTTTTCGGTGGGAAAGTGCCCCGAAAGCCGCAGTTATCCGTAACACAGCGCAATCACTCAAGTCAATGGCAGGACCGTGTAGGAGCGGCCCGGAGTTCCCTGCAGAGCAACGGGTTTAGAAGGCCGGCGCGTCGCGGTGAATGGTAAAGTGTGTGCACCTGACAGCGGGGTACCGTTGGCGACGATAAATGTCGGACGCTTCCGCATGATTCCTGGGCTTTCGATCGTTATTATCCGAGCCTCGAAGGGCGCCCAAGTGAACAGGCGGGCATCGAACCGGATGAGGGCGGCATTAGGAGGAGGGTCGAGACGTGGAAATCAAGAGAGTGGGCTCGCAACCATCGGGCAAAGGACCGGCAGAATGGTTCACGGGCGCAGTGCGCATCGATCCGCTGTTTCAGGCGCCGGAACCGGCCCTCGTGCAGGGCGCCAGCGTCACTTTTGAACCCGGGGCGCGCACGGCCTGGCATACGCATCCCCTGGGCCAGACCTTGATCGTCACGGGCGGTTGCGGCTGGGCGCAGCGTTGGGGCGGGCCGGTCGAGGAGATTTCGCCCGGCGACGTGGTCTGGTTTCCGCCCGGTGAGAAGCACTGGCATGGGGCTCAGGCCACCACAGCCATGACCCACATCGCCATTCAGGAAAAGCTCAACGGCAAGGTCGTCGAGTGGATGGAGCAGGTCAGCGACGAACAGTATCTGGGACATGTTGCAACGTGAGAATCGGCGGGCGCCCGAACGCTGCGCTCCGTTTCGTAGTTTCCTGCCGAGATAAAATGGGATGGCTAACCGTGACGCGGCTGGAGCAGATTCTACTGATGCACCGGGCTTCAACCGCGCGCATTTTCACAGAGAACTCAACGCACAGATGCTTGAATTTTTCCGCAAAAATATACCAAGCGACAAAGGCGACCCACCTCCGCGCCGGAAATGAACCGTTAAAAACCTCGTAATATACGAAAAACTGGAATTAGTTGAGCGCAAGGGTGATGAGGACGCCCGGCGGGACAGCCAAACGGGGCTATTGCGTGGCCAGCGTCCCGTCAATTCTGGCGTAGCAACCCCCGTCCGTGGCGCTACTGCCTGGCCAAAAGAAAACGTGGTACAAAGTCACGGTGTCGCCCGGATTGAAGGAGAAGCGCGTGGTCTGGCCGTAACTGTAATCCGTTTCCGGAACACTGCTCAGCCCGCCCCCGGCAGTGGGGCTGTTCACGTAACTATACGCAGGTCCCACGATCGGTACGTAATGAGCGGCGGCCGGCTCACTATTGGCAACGGAATCGGGAACAAACTGCCCTTCTAGGCGCACGGCCTTAATAAAGGCAGTCGGATTGTTATAGCTGGCGCAAATTCCTGAAACATTGTCCACGATTAGCCGCTTGACCGCAGCCCCGCTGGAGGTGACGGTGGGCACCACGAACGACGCGCTGGGATTTTGCGCGCAGTACAGGACCTGTGAAACAGGGCCGTTGGCGTAACACAGGTCGGCCTGAAAACGGGTTCCGGAATCATAAGTGGGGACCGGATTCACGGAAGTGTTCATTACTTGCACCGCAGCGGCCACCACGGCTTGCACGGCTTTGGGCGCAACCAGAGCCACAATAATCGCGACGAGCACTAAAGATCCGAGACCTGCCAACGACCGTTTCAACAGCATCATTTTCTCTTCTCCTTTTGTTTCTTGGTTAAGCGTTCGGCCGGTGACCTTGCGTGAGTCTGCATCGCCGATCGCAGCGTGAGCCCCGGTCACGGATAGCTGATTAAGTAACCGCTGAACTGGAAGGAACAGGAGGTGCGTCCGGAGCCGTCAGTAGTGACGGTGGAAAACGTAAACGTCGATCCGGGATCCACATAGTAGGTCACTGGTTGATTGGCTCCGAAGGCCAGAAAGTCGCGCAAGATATTGGCCTCCTCGCCTTCATTGAGCAGCGGCACGGTGTGGGAGACTACAGAGCCACTCGTATCCACGGTTAGAGTCGCGCCGACCAACGTACTTGTCGGGAGCGGCGCTCCACAATTGGCCTCCAACTGCTGAATCACCAGGCGATCTCCTGCGGGGACGGTGTAGGCGGGAGCGCAGCTCAGACTTCCTCTGATTCCGGATACGCTAGAGGCGTCGCAGGAGGCATGAACGGTGACGGCGCGTCCCGGGTTATCCAGATCGCGGATTAACGTGGCCACGAGTGCATGCACCGCCTTGGGCGCGAGAAGCGTTGTAAGCGTGACCAGCAAGGCGATCGTGGTAAAACCGAATAACAGGCGTTTCAGGAATTGCATTTTGCTTCCCTCTCCTCATTCGGATTTGTCGTTCCCCAGCCTTCTCGACCAGATATACGCCCCACGAATCGCGGTCGGTTCTGACGCGCGCTCCGATGTTTCGGTTCCGGATTCGACAATCGGCGGAAGTCCAGCCGCGGAGCGGTTTTTGTCACGGATAACTAATCAAGTAGCCACTGTACTTGAATAAGCAGTTCGTGTTTCCAGTGGGGTCGGTGATGAAGCTGGCAAACACGGGGGTCGAGCCAGGATCCGCGTGGTAGGTTACCGCTTGATCACCATCGAACTCCACACCACCATAAAAGGCATTGGGACCACCATTCGCGAGGGTAAAGGTGTGGAACTCGGAATTGCCATTGGTGGACAGGTCAATCGACGTTTCCGCCAGGGAATTTCCCGGAGGTGTCTGGCAGGCGGCCTCGACCTGTTGGATGACCAGACGATCGGTAGCGGGAACCGTATAATTTGGGGCGCATTCAAGGTACGAACCGGTCGGGACGGTGCTTTGAACGTAACACGACTGGTAGACGAGAGTGGCCCGGGCGGGGTTATCTATATCGCGGACCAGCGTGGCCACAACGGCTCGGACTGATTTTGGAACAGCTAGCATCACGAAAACGGCGACCAGAACCACCGCCCCAGCAGCCATCAACAACCTTTTTGCGAATTGCATTTCATTTCTCCTTTTTCGTGGCCAATTTTCTATCGAGTCTCACTCTGCGGACGCTACTCCAAATGGCCAGACAGTACGGCGACGCAGCCGGTCGAGGGATCCTCGCTAGCGTTCGCGATGCCATCGAAGCCAATTGTGGTTCCCGAAGCGCCGCCGGAAGCATAGGACTTAAGGTTCAGCGCGACCGAGTTAACCACAGTGCCTGAGAACGGAATTGCAGCAGATGGGGGGATGGACTCGAACACGTCGGCCCCTCCGGGGGCAGTAAAGTCCAGCTGGAATCGCACCAGGGCTGATCCGGAGACCGTGTTGCAGCTGCCGGAAAACGATTCGAGCACAGCGGTCTTGCCTCCCGGCACGCTGTAAAGGTCGCTTCCGCAATCGTTACCCGGAGGCGCGCCGAAGTTGCAAAAAGCGGTCACAACAAAGGCCGTCGCCGCGTCCGCCTCAAGAGTGGGTACTGGGTTCGACGACGTGTTTACCACCTGCACCAGCGCCGCCACTGCGGCGTGCACCGCCTTGGGGGCCGTAACGACTAGAAGCATGGCGAGCAGCGCCGCGGCGCCGAAGCCGATCAACAAATTTTTTGTGAATAGCATTCCGTTTTCTCCGTTTCTTTCTCGATTGATTTCCTGTCTGACTATCAGGCGTGTGCCTTCGGGCCGGCACAGGGACCCGCTGCGCTCTTCGCCGGGGAGCGGCGGTGAGACGAAGATCGAACGGGAAAGCTTTGAAAATGCCGCGAGTGCTACGCGACGCGCGGCTTGTCGCGACGACGGCGACCGGCGGCCACGCTCAACAAGCCCACACCGAGAAGAACCATCGTCGCGGGCTCTGGAGTTGCCGTGACCGCGCCCGAGGTGGTGGTGACGTCAAGCGCATACGCGCCCGAAGCGTTTGGGCAGGCCACGCTGCCGTTAGCGAGGTTGCAGAACGCCCCTCCCGTAAAGTCCGTGAAACCCTCGCCCAAGGTGCCGTTATCGAAGATGGCGTTAGGGATGTACTGGCCGTCGGCGAGCACCAGGGTGTAAGTTCCTGCAGCCAGGGAAGCGAGGGACATGGTGATGTCGCCGCATGTGGGCCCGCCGAAATCGACCAGGCCCGCGGGCGGGCAGCCCATGAAGCTCGAGTAATTTCCGAGATCCAGTGACGTGCCGTAGGGATCGCCCATACCATCGGTGAGAATCGTCGCGCCGCTTCCCGTGCCGTTAAAAATGGCCATGAGCGGGTCGGTGCCGCCTGCGGCGATGGCGGTGCCTGCGCCGTTGACGCCGCCGCCGAATCCGAAGGTCTGAAGAGATACGCTTTCTGCCGAAGTCAGCGTCAAGGTCGTCTCGAAAATAGAACTGGACGATGCCAGCGTTCCGACGAAGGACTGCGTGGAAACGGTGTCCGCCAGCACCGGCGGACCTCCAGCGAAGAAAAGGGCGGCCAGCGCGGCCAACCTTACGAACCTGAGCAGACTGATTCCTTGTGTGTGCATTTCGAAAAACCCCTTTTCCGTCTGGGTCAACTTACCGTCTGTTGCAGCCCTAAACCGCGGGGAGATCGCAGTGGTCTGCTTGGCGGGGCATCATTACCGTTTGTGAGCCGCAGATGGCAATGGAAGGGCGACGATATCTAGCGGACATGGGCCTGACATGGCAAGTTGCAGAACTGATTGAGCTTGTGTGGGACACTGCGGTCGGAATGGTCTTGCAACCCAGTAATGTTACAATCTGCCACCCGGAAGGTGCTCTTTACTCCTTGTCAGTCCTGAACTCATCGTCGCCGATTGTCCGCTTCGGGCCGTTCGAGCTCGATTCCTCGACCGGCGAGTTGCGAAAACATGGCCGCAAAATCAAGCTTCAGGGGCAACCGATCAAGATTCTGACGTTGCTACTGGCCCGCCCCGGCGTGATGGTCACACGCGAAGAGTTGCAGCGAACACTGTGGCCTGATAACACCTTCGTCGATTTTGAGAGCAGCCTAAACGCTGCCGTTAAGCGTTTGCGGGCGGCGCTCTCTGATTCGGCCGAGAGTCCGCGCTTCATAGAGACGTTGGCCGGCCGGGGATACCGGTTTATGGCTCCGCTGACCAGGATGGAGCCCGCGGCAATCGAGGCGCCGCAAATCGAGCGCTCCCCCGCCAAGCCGCAACGCTCCTGGCCGGTCAGGACGCTTGCGATCACGGCACTCCTAGTCGTGGCGCTTTGCGTGGTGGCCATTCCGCGGGTGCGGAGGTTCGCGCGTGGATATGTGTCGCGACCAGCGCCGGTACCCATCTCAGAGACGATTCATTCCATAGCGGTTCTGCCGATGGAAAACCTGTCCAACGAACCCTCCCAGGAGTACTTCGCCGATGGCATGACCGATCAACTGATCGCCGACCTCGGACAGATCAAAGCCCTGCGGGTGATTTCCCGAACGTCGGCAATGCAATACAAGGGCGCACATAAACCTGTCGCGCAGATTGCGCGGGAGCTGAACGTAGACGCGGTAGTCGAGGGCACAGTACTCAAATCGGGAAGCCAAGTCCGGATAACCGCCCAATTGATTCAAGCGCGGCTCGACCGCCATCTTTGGGCGAAGAGCTACGAGGGCGACCTGCACGACATTCTTAGCCTTCAGGACAATGTTGCGAGCTCCATCGCACGGGAAATTCAAGTGGCGATTACTCCGGAAGAACAAGCTCTGCTGACCTCCGCGCGTCCGGTGAACGCGGAGGCTTATGAAGACTACCTGCAAGGCCGCTACTTCTGGAACAAACGTGACGGCGGCGCCTTGGAGAGAGCGATCGAGTACTTCCAAAAGGCCACGAGCATCGATCCGAATTATGCCCCGGCCTACGCTGGCTTGGCTCAAACGTACGCTCTTCTCGCAGGCAGCACAGGTCCGAGGGATGAGTTCGTGGCGGCGGGAAAGAAGTCTGCAACGCAGGCCCTGCTCCTCGATCCTAACCTTGCCGAAGCCCACACCGCACTAGCGTTGTTATTCGGCGATGAGTACAACTTTGCCGAGGAGGAAAAGGAGTTCAAGCTTGCGGTGACATTAGATCCAAACTACGCGACCGCGCATCACTGGTACGGCGAGGTTTATTTAGCACAGAACGGACACTTCGCGGAAGCGAATCGCGAAATGCAGCAAGCCTTGGCACTCGATCCGGGCTCGCGGATCATTGCTACGGATTGGGGTGTAATTCTGTTCTGGGAGCGCCGCTACGACGAGGCTTACCGGCAGCTGTGCAAAGTGATCGCCACGGATTCTGAATTCTCTGAGGCTTATCTGTGGCGCGGCAGAGTGCTTCTGCAACAAGGTAATTATCGCGAGGCAATCGCGGATCTGGAAACCGCGCATCGTATCAACCACGGCAGCCAAACCATTTCACCCACTCTGGCTTATGCGTACGGATTTTCTGGGGATCGCGTCAAAGCAAATGCCCAATTGCGCAGCTTGCTTGCCGAGTCGCGCCGAAGGTATGTCAGTCCTTGGGCAATCGGTTACGTTTACCTGGGACTTGGGGATAAGCCCCACGCACTTGACTGGTTTGAAGAAGCCGTGCGCGAACACTCTGCGGATATGCTCGCGGCACGCGTTGCACCCGAAGCCGATCCGCTGCGCGGTGAAGCCAGATACAAGGCACTTCTTTCAGCGATGAAGTTGCCGACGTGAAGCACCTAAATACTCTCCCGTTCTATCTCAGCTACAGCGGGCCGTTGCTAGCTCCGAACATGCTCAGGTCGACGTCACGGTAGAAGAAGCCAAGTCGCATGCCCGGGGTGATGCATCCTTCGGCAGTCGGGTATGCCGCAGCATGACAGAGATTTCTTTGGCTCCAATTTTCGAAGCGAGTTGTGGGCGGTACCAGATATTAAGCGCACCCAGAAAAGGCGCGCCGCGCCGGCGAGAGAATCGCCTGATTGGTGGAACAAATCTCGGGAACGAGACACCGAACGTTCAGGGGTGGTTCGGACCGACGCGCAGATAAGCGAAGAGCAAGGGCTGGCCGCTCGGATGATGGCTGCCGCCGTTCGGTTCGACGGTCACGAATACGGCATCGATGTCCTCGAGAGTTTTCGGATCGTCAGCCTTCAGCACCCAGCGTTTCTTGCTCACATTGTCTTCGTAGAAGATTCCCAG
>JBEKSZ010000081.1:0-23357 GCA_049516615.1 Candidatus Acidiferrum sp.
AGGAACCGGCTGGAATCCGCGGTGCTATAATCTGGGGAACCGGGGAACGGTCCCCCAGCACGAATAGGAGCATCCATGATGGACGAGCAGCAAATGGATTTGGCAGGCAGGACACGCCGGCGGAAGATATTGACCGGCTTTTTTGTTGTCGTGACGCTGGTAGCAGGCATTTTGATCGGAACGGTAGTTTCAGGACGCGTTTCGGCGATGAAGGCGCTGAGTTTTACGCGCACGTCGGCGACGCCCCTGGCCATGCCCGATCCCGTGCCCTCTTCGAGTTCGTTTTCCGGGATTGTGAATCGTGTGGAGCCCGCGGTGGTGAATATCGCCACGACGCAGGTGATGGATCGCAAGTCGGCCATGCGCGGCAAGCGCCATGCCGCGCCCAATGACGATCAGGACGACGATCCGATGCAGGATTTCTTTGACCGGTTCTTCCAAGGACAAGGCGGGCAGGATGCTCCTCCGCAGGCGGAACGCAGCCTGGGCTCGGGCGTGATTGTCGACAAGCGCGGCTATATTTTGACCAACAATCACGTGGTCGATCAGGCCACCAAGATTCAAGTGCAGTTGAACGGCGAAACGCAGAAATACACGGCGAAGGTTGTGGGCGTCGATGAGGACACGGACCTGGCGGTGGTCAAGATCGATGCCGGGCGGGATTTGCCGACGGCCAAGCTGGGCAATTCCGACGGCGTGCAGGTAGGTGACTGGGTGCTGGCCATTGGCAGCCCGTTTGGCTTGCAGGCTACTGTGACCGCGGGAATTATCAGCGCCAAGGATCGCGGCGGCATTGGACGGCAGTTTCAGAAATTTATTCAGACCGACGCGGCAATTAATCCCGGCAATTCGGGCGGCCCGCTTGTGGACTTGGCCGGAGAAGTCGTGGGCATCAACACCGCGATCATCACGGGAAGCCGCGGCTATGAGGGTGTGGGATTTGCGCTGCCTTCGAGCACAGCGATCAACGTTTACAATCAGATCATTGCTCAGGGACGGGTGACCCGGGGGTCTATCGGCGTGCGCTTCCAGGAAGATCTGGGAACGAATTCGATTACCCTAAAGGAGCTTGGCGCGCCGTACGGCGTGGTGATTGAAGACGTCGAGCCAGGCAGTCCGGCAGAGAAGGCTGGACTGAAGGGCGGCGACGTGATCACTGCCGTAAACGGCCAGCCGGTGAAGAGCGGAAACGATCTGGTGAATCCGATTTCACTGGCGGCAATCGGCAGCAAGGTCAAAATCGGCTATGTCCGCGACCGCGCGCAGAAAGAAACAAGTGCCACGGTCGAAGACCGCACGCGTGTTTTCCCCAACGCCGCAGGGCGCATGGGTGAACAGCCGGGCGAACAGGCACCGCCCGAGTTTGGCTTGCATGTGAAGGAGCTGACTCCCGACCGGGCGCGGCAACTGGGCATGGACGGTTCCAAGGGCGTGCTGGTTTCCGAAGTCGAGCCGGCGAGCTTCGCAGACGATGTCGGCTTTGGACGCGGTGATGTCATCGCGGAAGTGAACCGCCAGAGCGTGACGAGCGTGGACGAATACCAAAAGGCCGTGAGCCAGCTGAAGCCCGGGAGCAACGTGGTGTTTAAGGTGCTCCGCAAGGCGGATGGCGACCGGGTACTAACGGTGTTCCTGCCGGGTATTGTGCCGGCGGAAAATCAGAAGTAAATTTTCAAGCGAACGGCGAGGAGTTTCCCGGAGAATATCAGGGAGATTCCTCGCTGCATTTCTGGAGCACGCGACGAGTAGTTTTTCAGCCCCATGATCACTTTCAAGACGATAACGATCGCGCTGTTGTTGGCAGGAACGAGTGCGATCAACGTGTCGTCAGTGCTCGCGGCGGATACCGCCCCCGCACACCAGAAGCGCTCCTCTGCCAAACCGTCTGCCAGCGGCAAGAGCAATCGGCCAGCGACTGGCAGTGCCGCGCGTTCCCGAAAATCGAAAGGCAGCTCGCCGAGCGCCGGCGGCAGCAAAGCCACGGGAACAAGATCGGCTCCCAGCGGGACTGCCGCGAAATCCGTCAAGCGCGGCGGGAAGTCAAGCGGGCGACAGCGCGGCCAGATGGCGCCTACGCCCGAACGGATTAGCGAGATTCAACAGGCACTCGCAAAGAATGGGGCTTTTGCGGGCGAGCCATCGGGCAAGTGGGACGATTCTACAGTCGACGCCATGCGCAAGTATCAGACGGCGCATGGCTTGAATCCGACCGGGAAACTGGACGCGCTAACGTTGCGGCAATTGGGGTTGGGCTCGCCTACAGCTGGCGTCGCGCCACCAACGCCCATGGTTCGGACTTCTTCGGCGGCATTGCCATCTGACATTCAGCAGTAAATTCTGATAAAGCGCAGCAGCTTGTCGCGGACGTCCCGGGAAGTGCGGCTGGATGCTACTTGCGCATCAGACTGTGCACCGCGTCGCGAAACTGCCTTCCCGTGGCCAGGCGCAGGCCGCCATGCAGTTCGAGCTCATATACTCCGTTGATCATTACGTGCGCCGCGCGGATGCGCGCCACGTTCACGATTCGCCCGCGATGGATGCGGACAAACTTGCGCGGATCGAGCTTCTTCTCCAGACCACTGAGGGTTTCAAGCATCAGGTGGGTTTTCGCGCCGCAATGCAACTGCACGTAGTTGTTGGCGGACTCCACCCAGTCGAGCGCTTCGACGGGAACAAATTCAAAGCGCTCGCCCGCGCGCACTACCAGGCGCTCCGGCCATGCCGCGGAATCTGCAGATGCCGCGTTCAACAAAGATTGCAACTGATGGGCGAGGCCCCCGTGTTTCCGGGCGGTCCACCGTTCCTGAGCGCGCGCCACGCTTTGCCGCAGGCGTTCCTCATCGAAGGGCTTCAGCAGGTAGTCGACGGCGTTTAACTCGAAGGCCTTAACCGCGTAGTCGTCGTAGGCGGTAACGAAGGTGACCAGGGGCATGTGTTGGGGGCCGATTTCGCGAACAACGTCGAGACCCGTGCAGTCGCCGAGCTGCACGTCCAAGAAAACCAAGTCCGGCTTCTTCGCGACGATGGCAGCGATTGCGCTCTTGCCGTCGGGGCACTCGGCGACGATCTCGATTCCGTCAAATTTGGCAAGTTCGCTGCGCAAGCCACTGCGAATGAGCGGCTCGTCGTCAACGATGAGCAAGCGCAACTTGGTCATAGCGCTCCATTTTGGCGGGCAACGGCCGGAACGGCAGAACGACGCGGACTTCCGTTCCGCCTTCGGCAGTTCTGGACATGGTGACTTCATTCTCGCCGGGATAGAGATGTTCGAGTCGCTCGCTGGTCGCGCCGAGGCCTATACCGACTTCCATCCCGGCTCCTCGCTTGACCAGTTTCTCTGCCGGGGGGCCAATTCCATTGTCGATAACTCGCAGCACGAGGCGGGTATTTTCCCTGGACGCTCGGATGGCCACCAGGCCTTCGCGGGACATTCCGCGCAATCCGTGCTTGATGGCGTTTTCCAGAAGAGGTTGCAGCAAGAGTGTAGGCACCGTAGCCTGCGCGGTCTCCGGTTCGACCTCGAAAACAACCTGCAGGCGCTCGGCAAAACGCATTTTTTCAAGCGACGCGTAGGCCTCGGTTAATCCAATTTCCGTGGCCAGATCGCTCTCTTGTTCCGAACCGCTGCGAATGGCGGTGCGCAGGAGATCGCCCAGCCGCGTCAGCATTTGGCTGGCGGTGCTGGGATCCTGTTGCGTCAGCACGGAAATGTTTTGCAGGGTGTTAAACAGAAAGTGCGGGTTGAGGCGCATACGCAAGGCCTGGAGTTCGGCCTGCTTCAGACTGGCCTCCAATCGTGATTTCTCAAGGAGCAGTTCCGTCTTTTCGCGTTCGCGGCCCTGCAAGTGCAAGAACTGACGAAACACGCAGCTCGCGCCGACCACCGACCAGAAGAGAAAGAACTGAATGGTGAGCTCAGCTTTTTCCACTGCCCAGGTCGGATGCGGGCAGGTAACCGGCAGTGAGAAAAGATGCTCGACGGCAAAGCAGATCCGGCCGGCGATTTGGCAAGCGACGTAGGCGAACGCGCCGCCCATTGCCGCGAGGACGGCAGTATTCTTCAGCCAGCGATGCCTTCCCAAGGGAAATACCCTTTCGCAGTGGAAAATCAACGCGCCGAATATGGCCGCAGGGCCGAAGCAGGACATCCACATGAGCAGCTCTGGCCAGACAACCTTCTGCTCGTTTGGCCCGCAGAGCAGCAGGTGACGTGCGTACGCCAGCAGCCCAATCAGCGTCCACGCAAAAACATGCATGAGCGGGCCGGGATAGCCGTAGGTCTTGCGGCCCTGGGTGGCAGCCGCTGGTAGCGCAATCGTTGTTCCGGGCATCGCCTGGGTGCTCCTTGCTCTGATTCTGGCACCGCAGACCGCACGGAGGAAATGTTTTTCGGGCCAAAGGATGGTTTTAGCTGGTGAAATGCGTCCCCGATCTGGCCAGCGCCCTCGCTGAGGAAAGGTACCTTGCTTGAGGCGCGAGGGCCTTAGAGGAGCCGTCACTGCGCTCGGCCGCTTCCGCTTCACGCTCTGCTTGCGGCCAGGCACCTTCTCCCGCTGTTTTGGTTCGTTCGCCCAATAAAAAAGTTCGTTGGTCAGATACGCGTTGGGCCGTCTCGCTGATGGCCGCATACCTGGGCATGCAGCGCAAATCTCTTGCCTGGAGTCGCGTTATGAAAATCGCTCAGCGCAAAGTCTTTCGAGGCTTCGCCGGATGGCTACTTGCCAGCCCGCTATTGTTCGCCAGCCTGCTCTTCCCTGTTTCCGCGGCAGCAGCACCCCCGAAGGATCGCCGGGCCACTATCAAAGTGGCGGAGATGTTCACATCAGAGGGGCAACAGTTCTCTTGCAGCATCGACTACTCTGAACAGGCCTGCCTGCGCGAACTCTCCGCTCTGCGAGAGCACCTGGCCGCCTATCACGCGGAAAACCTGGGCCGCTGGACCTGGATTCTGGTGTCCTCCACAAAGTGGAAGCCGCTGTCAGAAGCGCTGGGATCTCTCACAACCAGCCCGGCCATGACTTCCTATGTCGACCGCGAGACCTTGTTTGAAGAATCCCTATTCCTTCCCTCACCAGCCGACGCGCTGGAGCTCACGCGGAATTATCATCTTCCCCTGAAGGATCTGGTTATCCGCACGCTAACTCATGAACTGGGCCACGCCTATTGCGGCGATCCCGACGAGGCCAGAACCGAACTGCTCGCCCGGCAAATCCGTCGCGGGATCCGGCCAAGCTGCAGTTCGTTTATGGTGCACGCCCTTGAAAAGACGACGAGCAGAGAACCCGGGAAATAGAATCAACGGGCTTGTTCCCGGCCGGAAGACGTTAACTGCGGGACGGGAACTCAGCAATGCCGCCGCACCTCACGATCATCCATATCCTGGGGTATGATGCGAAGGCGATGAGCCTCTCAAACGCAGCAGCATGAGTCAATTCGGCCGAAGGGCGCAAAGGGCTTTGCTGCTCCCGGCTCTCGCCATGGGCCTCGCGTCGGGCGCGATAAAACATGGCTTGACATTCTGGCAATCATCAAGCATAAATAAAGAGCTGCTGTTGCAGCACACGTGGCGATTTAGGGCAACTTGCTCCACGTAAAAAACTGCTAAAGAGCTGTAGAGCTTCCCAGAGAGAATTTTCTGAGATCCCCTCCGAGCACTTTGGCGCGGAGGGTTTTTTATTTGCGTCCCTCCTAATAGCCCTCGATCCCAGTGACCCGTGTCTTTAGCTAAGGGGAACGTATGTCTGAATGCTACGAATTGCGCTGTCGGGAGTGCGGCAAGACCTGGGGCAACGCCCCGCGCTCGTTCTGCGACGATTGCTTTGCCTCGCTCGAAGTCTCCTACGATTACGACGTCCTCAAGAAAGTCGCCCGCCGCGAAAGCCTGGCGGACCGTCCCTTTGATATGTGGCGTTACGCGGATCTTCTGCCGCTGCCAGCGAACTTTACGCCGCCCAGCGCCATCGGCGGAACGCCCTTGGTGCGCTCGCGACATCTTGCCAAGCGCTGGGGAGTTGCCAATCTCTATTTCAAGAATGATGCAGTCTGCTTCCCTACGCTCTCTTTCAAGGATCGCGTAGTGGCCGTGGCCCTCGCCGCCGCTCGCCGATTCAACTTTCAAACGGTGGGCTGCTCTTCAACGGGAAATCTCGCCAACGCAGTAGCTGCGCAATCGGCCCAACAGGGCTTCGACGCCTGCGTCTTCATCCCGGCGGACCTTGAACCCGCCAAGGTTCTGAACAGCGCGGTGTACGGCGCGCGCATCGTGCGCATCGAAGGCAATTACGACCACGTCAATCGCCTCTGCGCACAAATTGCCGATCGCTTTCAATGGGGCTTGGTCAACGTCAATCTCCGTCCTTACTACGCCGAAGGCTCCAAGACGCACGGTTTTGAGATCGCCGAGCAGCTCGGCTGGCGCTTGCCGGACAACGTGGTTGTTCCCATGGCCGGAGGTTCCCTGATTGGCAAGATCGCTAAGGCTTTTCGTGAACTGATTGCGCTGGGATGGGTCGAGGGGAAAGCGGTAAAGTTTTTTGGCGCGCAAGCCACCGGCTGCTCGCCCATCTCCGACGGCGTCAAGCGCAACCTCGCGCGCTTTGAGCCCCAGAAGCCGCAGACGATCGCGCGTTCGCTGGCCATCGGCAATCCCGCCGACGGTCCCTACGCGATAAAATTGATTCGCGAATCAGGAGGATGGGCGGAAGACATCTCCGACCCGGAGATCATCGCCGCCATCCAGCAACTGGCCGAAACCGAGGGCATCTTTGCGGAGACTGCCGGCGGGGTCACGGCCGGCGTCACGCAAAAACTTCTGGCGCAGGGGCGCATCGCGCCGAATGAAACAACGGTTGTCTGTATCACCGGAAATGGCCTGAAAACCACGGACGCTTTGGTTGCCGAGTACCCGCTGGCTGAACCCATTCCGCCGCGCCTGGAAGCTTTTCAAGCGCTGCTCGATCAACAACTCGCCGTGCCGGCCGTTGCAGGAAAAGGAGCCTGAAGCCATGACCATCAGCATTGAAATTCCTACCGCCTTCCGCCGCTTCACCGAAGGCGCGCCAAAGATTGATTGTTCTGCCGCCACTGTGGCCGCAGCCCTCAATGAACTGACCGCACGCTTCCCCGCTCTCTCGCGCCATGTGCGCGACGAGTCGGGTCAAATTCGGCAGTTCTTGAATGTTTATCTGAATGACGAAGACATCCGCTTCTTGGGCGGCGAATCCTCGCCGCTCAAGGAAGGCGACCGCGTGCTGCTGGTGCCCTCCATCGCCGGCGGCTGTTCGCGATAACTGACCGCCAGCACGCACCGGCCCGCCCCCGATCCGCCCATGGCGCCTACTAATTTACGGGCTGGAGCCCTGCCGGTCGCGCGACCGGACAATGGCGAGGGATACCTGTGATTTTCTGAGTTGGGATGGTTTGTTTAGGGGGTCGTCCTCTCGGCGTTTGCAGGCCCAGTTTTACGGTACGACGCACGGCTGCCTCCGCGGGTCAAAGATGGTCCGGTCCTGATTATTCCCCGCATTAGCCGGAGTGTTGCAGGTCCCGCCTCCGGGATGCCGGCTAGGGTAGGCGTAAAAGGCCGATGCGCACACGCGCAAGCTTGGTGACGTCCAAGACGTGACTGCCATTTAGATTGTCGCCTTGGCTGTTGACGATGAAATAGAAATCGTTGCCGCGGATAGCTCCGGTGGTGGGCTGGTCCATAAATGAGCTGCGATTCTCCAGAACCGCGGTCTCGGCGACACGTGTGCCGTCCCTTGAAAGGCGAAACGCGGCGATACGAGGCGAGCCGATACCGTTTTGCACCGCGATCAAACTGCCGCTGTGCCAATACAGACCATCGACGCCCGCGAGCGTGCTGCGGGGAGCGGCCAGCACGTCCGCGCTCGTGCCGCTCGCAAGATCCACACGCACCACCCCAAAATCGTCGGCGACGAATAACTGGCGTTCCTCATCGTCCAGGGTAATTCCGTTGGGTTCGTACAGCGTGCGGAAGACCGTCAGCGGAGTAAACGTGTGTGCGATCCGGTCGAAGCGATAGACTTGATTGCTAACCGTGTCGGTCAAGAGAACTTCGCCGTTTTTTCGCACCACCAGATCATTGAAGCCGTGCTTGGCGCCATCGCTTGGCGCATAGCGTCCGAGCAAAGTGCCGGAAGCGTTAAACTGCAGAAGTTCCGAGCGACCGCCGTTTTCGTCCCAGGAATTGGCCCACACCGTACCGTCACCGGCACTGGGGCGAATTCCGAGCACGGGCAGCAAATGGTCGCGTCCGGCAGGCACGAAATCCGACACCTTTCCGTCGGCGGCAATCTTCACGATTTTGCGACGGTACAGGCTGCCGAGGTAAAAGACGTTCTGTCTAGAGTCGTAAGCCAGCCCTTCAGGAATTAGATCCTTCTCCTCCGTAAGAAACGCCGGCTTGGCGGCCGCCACTGCGGGAAATTCGCGATGAACCGCGGCAACCATCTCGTCGAATTCCTTGTCGCCCTTCAAGACTCGCAGCCCCGGACTTCCAGCCGGGTCGAAACCTTCATGCAGCGCCACGCACTCCTTCAGCAACTTGAGGGCCTCCAGAGTCGCTCCAAGGTGCTGTTTGGAAGCCGCCAGCAAATAGAGCGCGGCCCCCCGATCGGGCAGTTGCGGCAATCGTTTTTCGACTTCCGCGATCTTCTCGCGCACCTCGTCGGCGTCAGAAGGCGCGCCCCGGGCTGTGACCTGGTCCTGTCCCTGCGGCGTGCTCCGCGCGCCGTTCAGCGCAAGGGAAATCGTCGCCAGGAGGATCGCGAAAAAACAGGAGCGCTGGTTCATCACGTTTGCCCAGTGCTGGATATTAGCTTAAAGTCTCTGACGTTTCGATGTAAGCTCGCTACCAGTCAGGAGGGATGGGCCATGAGTGAACCGAGCTACGAAGAGTTGAAGGCGCAGCTGGAAGCACTGAAGAAACAATCTCCCGCCAAGCGCAGCGGGTCTCTGGAATTTCGTGTGGGGGAAAAAGGTGGGGTCAGCGTTTACGGTCTGGGCCGCTTCCCGGTCACGCTGTACTACGAACAATGGATCCGCTTGTTGGACATCTCGGCCGACCTGCGCACGTTCCTTGAAGAAAACAAATCCGCGGGCAAACTGAAATTAAAGGAGTCCTGACTCCTCCCCTCTGACGGTCGTATTGGTTGCGAAGGCTTTGCTGCCGCCCGGTTTCAGTCTTGAGGTTTTCTATGGCGACGGCTTATTCCGCGGTTACGCTGCGTTCAGCCTGTTCGCTTTCCAGGGCGCGTTCGTCTTCCGGAGTACTGATCATCACGTCGGGCAAGCGTATGCCGATGTATAAGCCCGCGGCCAGCGCCTCAGGAGACGCCCACAAATCCGATGTGACTTCCCGCTGGCACCGCGCTGCCGACACCGCCGAACACCAGCACGAAAGTTCCCACCGCCTCGGCCAGATACCTGCGCATCGCCATCCTCCACCCCTTCCGAGCGCGCGCGGAGTATGCCGCCGGCTGACGATCCGCCCCTACGGCTCGCGACGGTTGAGGGGTGGGCTTCGCCCTTCTCTGGTCCCTGCAAAGCACGCCGGGCCGGGTCCTAAAACCTGGTACCGACCCATGAAATCTCGGCATCTAACTGATTGCATGGAACAAAGCTGGCCGGATCGGCGTTTGTGCAACTTTCTTGCCAGAGATGGTATTAATGAGTGTGGGGCAACTGCAGCGGAATAAGAGCCGCGCAGTACCCCAAAGCCTGCGGGTCGCGGTCGAATGGCGAGTCTGCAGGGAGGCCAAGAAAATGCGATATGTACGATTTGCGGTTTTGGTTGCGATTTGCATGTTTGCAGCGAGTTACGCAAGTGCACAGGTAGGCGTTGGCGTAGGCATCGGCGTGGGGCCAGTGGGCGGGTATGTTGGAGCGGCACCGGTTTGTGCTTACGGCTACTACGGGTACGCCCCCTACGCTTGCGCTCCGTACGGATATTACGGCCCTGACTACTTCGTCGGCGGCGTCTTTATCGGCGCCGGTCCATGGTTCCACGGGTGGGGCTACGGTCGCGGCGGATTCGGTTACGGTCGCGGCTACTACAACGGATACGGCCGCGGCGGGTACGGGCGCGGATATGCTGGCGCCTATAGTCGCGGTGGATTTGCGGGCCGCGGGAGTGTAGCGCGCGGCGGCGGCAGTGTTCGCGGCGGCGGGGGAAGCTTCCACGGTGGTGGCGGCGGGGCTCACGTTAGCGGTGGAGGCGGTTTCCATGGCGGCGGGGGACACGGCGGCGGGCATCGCTAAAATCCGGCGCGTAGCGCTGGTTACAGAAAATCGACCTGGCTGGCAGACGTTCTCTGCCAGCCTTTTGTTTGTGTGCGCGAGCGCTCCCCCCGCCTGGGGCGCATCCTCCAGTGAGCCCGGACGCTTTCCCTCCACCACAAATCGCCGGCGGACGCAAGCCGACAAAAATTGTAACGATGCTATTCTCGTTGTGCGTCCTGTGAGCTGGCGGCCTTGCCCTTAAAGCCCAAATTGGTTGCGCTCGTCTCGTCTCTGGCCCTGATCTTGATCGTGGCACTTGCGGCACGCGCGGCATTCGCGTGGGACCAGGAACGCAAAATTCCGCGCGACGCCCTGGCGGTGGTCCCGTTCGCACAGGAGACCGGCAACATTGCCTACGCTTTGGCTAGCGGTCAGGGCTTCAGCTCGCCGTTTCGCAACAACACTGGACCGACGGCTTGGCTTGTGCCGGTCTATCCCGTCATCCTGGCGGGCATTTTTCGCATGTTCGGACCGTTGAGCATTCCCGCGCTTAACGCTGCGATATTCTTAAACATTGTCTTTTCCGCCGCCGCGTGTGTTCCCGTTTTTTACGTCGCCAGGCGCGTTGCAGGATCACCCGCCGGAGTTGTGGCCGCGTGGTGCTGGGCGCTGCTTCCGGCCGCGATCATGCTGCCATTTGAGTGGATTTGGGATACTTCCCTCTCCGCGCTACTTGCGGCCCTGTTGTTGTGGGCCACATTGTGCGTGGCGGAATCCGAGTCCTGGCGAGATTGGTGCCTGTATGGATTGTTGGGGGGATTCTCGCTGTTGAGCAATGCCGCGCTGGGATCCTTGCTCGTGCCTTGGCTGGCCTGGGCCGGATACGTTGTGCTGCACCGCGGTGAGCGAGGATCTGTCCTGGCCTCACCGGCCGGAGCAACGTTGGCAACCGGCCGCCGCGAAGAACAAGTGCCGAGCCTCGGCCCGGACCGCCACAAAGGCTGGAAACTGCCCCTGGCGGCCGCGGCCATTGCAATCCTTTGCTGCATTCCCTGGACGGTGCGGAACTTTGTGCAATTTCATCGGCTGATTCCGCTGCGATCCAATTTCAGCTTTGAGCTTTGGAGCGGCAACAATAATATTTTTGATCCTCACACGGGCAACGCCATGGCGCGCATCACCCTTTACGGCGAGGTGCGTCAGTACACGCAACTCGGCGAAACAGGCTACATGCGGGACAAATGGCGCAAGGCCACCCTGTTTATACGCACCCATCCGCGGCTCGAATGTAAACTGTTGTTCGGAAGGATTATCGCCACGTGGCTGGGTACCCAGCGTCCGCTCAACGACTTCCGCGGCGCCGATTTCTGGCTGCCCCGCGTGGTTTTCCTGGTAAACGCGCTGCTATTGCTCGGGACGCTCGCCGGTCTCGTCTTGCTTTACTTGCGCCGCAACCGGTGGGCGTTTCCGCTGGCTATAGCCCCGGTGACCTACCCCATCGTCTACTACATCACGCACACATCGCTGCGTTACCGCCATCCCCTCGATCCCATCCTAGTTTTGCTCACTGCGCTGTCGGCTACCGCGGTTTTTAACTGGTCGTCCAAGCGCCGGGCAACAACGAAGTCAATTTCTCACGCACCTGCTCCGCGGTGAAGGGTTTGCGGATATAGCCCTTGGCGCCGTCGTGGAGCGCTTCGACCACCCGCGCCTGGCTGCCGACCGTGGTAATCATGATTACGGGCGGGCTTTTTGCCACCTCAAGGTTGGCGATCCGCTTCAGAAACTCCAAGCCGTCCATTATCGGCATATCGATGTCGCTCAACACCAAATCTACGTCGCCCTTCTCCACCTCTAGCAGGGCCTCCAGGCCGTTGCAGGCGGTCACGATTTCGCTTACGGCCAGACCGGTCTGCTCCAGGGTCCGGACGATAATCTTGCGCATCGCCACGGAATCGTCCACGATCAACACCTTAAGGCGCTTCAATGTTCCCCCGTTGCTTGAATTTCACGAGCATTTCGGTTTCCACGAAGAAACTTGCTTGAGACCTCGGCAGTTCTTGTTCAGGTTTGTCCCAAAATGGAACCAGCGAGTCGGCGCCACGCTGCCTCGCCCGCTGCATGGAGCTGTCTTGGGCACCAATGGTTTCGAGGTCTGCCAGGAATCTTAATTTTCTTCGGTTTCCTTTGGACAGGTCGCGGCCTGTCCAAGGCGCTGTACTAATTCCGTCCTCTTGACCAATTGTTTCTCGCGTTCGCGTGCTTTACCCTGCTTCTCGTAATCGCAAGGGGCCCCCCTCCCTCTCGTTCCTGATCGATTGCACAGATAGAAAATCTAAGGAATTCCGCAGGGAGACACGTTGTGATGAAATTCTTGAAGCTTGTTGCATTGCTCGCATTTGCTGTTCTACCGGCCGCGGCGCAGACCCAGCCGCCCATTCGCGTTAATTGTGGAGGCCCGGCGTACACCGATTCCATGGGCCAAGTCTGGCAAGCCGACAGCGGGTTCAGCGGAGGTACGGCGGGCACCCCGGTAGCCAATACCATCATCGGAACCGCGGATTCAGCTTTGTATCAGACCGCTCGTTACAACCTGGGCAGAGGCCCGGGATTGGCTTATGCCTTCCCAGTGCCCAACGGACAGTATCACGTCAATCTACATTTCGCAGAAACCTCGGGAACTGCCTTCTATACCGTGGGTGCGCGCGTTTTCAATGTCCTGATGCAGAATTTGCCGGTGTTCTCCAATCTTGACGTCTTTGCCGAAGCTGGTGCCAATGCCGCGCTGGTCAAAGGCGCAGACATCACCGTCACCAACGGCAGCGTGAACATCGAATTCACGAACGTGATGCAAACCGCCGAAATCGACGCCATCGAAATTCTGCCGGGGACGTCTGGCCCGCAGTTATCGCTCAGTTTCAAGTATCCTGACGGCACCGCCGTGGTCGGCACACTGCACTACACCGTGTCATCAACATTGGTCAGCTTTCAAGGCAGCGTGCCGCTGGTTGCAGGCGAGGCCAATTGCGCGCTTTTTGTTAACCCCAGTTCGTTGGGCCTCAGCATGCAATTCACCGTGAACGTGAGCCTTGACGACACCGCGGGTCACCTGCTCTGGAGCATGAATATGGGCTTAAATCCTTCGCAGGTGAATTTTGCCGCAGTGCAAAGCTCAAACCTGACGGTCACAGTTCAGAAACAGTCGTAAATGGTTCGGAGTTGCCAGGGCGACGCCGGCGAAGGTTCATCTTCGGGCATCGCCCCGCTTCATTTTGGCGAAGTCATTTGGCCAAAGAGGACGCGCCTTCATGCAGCGGCAGGCGCCACAGCGACGAATACAACAGTCCTCCGAGCGCCATGATTTCTGAACGCGGCATAAATCCGGTTCTCGCCAGTGCCGCGGTGTAATTCGGCAGGCGCGTGAGTCGCAATCCGGTTGTGACGCGGAACGCCGCGTAGAGTAGGCGGATCACCGCAGCAGTCCACAGGCGGCCGAGCAACGATTCTGCGCAGCGAAAATCCGAGAGCACCCAGTGCGCGCCTGGAGTGGCCGAGCCGGCGAGGCGCGTGACGATCGCGGCGACTTCGCTTTCCGAAAAACAGTCCAAGAAGAAATTCGTGACGATAAGGTCGTACCCGCAGGGCCGGGGTGAAAAGTGGTGTAAATCGCCTGCGCAGAAGCGCACTCGATTGCGGGAAGACGGGCCCATCGCGGCGATGCGCCGCTCGGCGATTTCCAGCATTTTTGTGCTGAGATCCACGAAGTCCACGACAACCCCAGGATTGACCCGCAGAAGGCGCGCCAGGAATCGGCCGTCACCGCCTCCGCAGATGATGGCATGCTCGGCCCGCGACACCTCACGCAAAAAAAGAAACCGGCTGCGATCCAACCGAGCTCCGAAAGAAAGATATTCCAAGGTCTGGTAATACGGGGCCAACGCGTCGCAATTCATAAGCGCGCGTTGCGCGGGAGGACCGGGCGTTCTAGGCAAAGTTGCCATCGCACTCACCGGCCTAGACGGAGAATCACGACCAGCAGCACCACGGGGGCCAGCAAAGCCACGTCCGCGAGCACCCGCAAGACGGGCGAAGACAGTTTCGCACTCCTCGAGTTCAGCAACAAAAGCGAGAGCGATGCGAAGCCCGCGGCCAGCCGCAAACCAGTAGCCGCCTTGTTTGTGCTCGAAGAAAACGCCGCGAAGAACGCCGCGGTCGTCAACACCCCAGCCATGCTGTTGATGTGCTCCTCCGCCCAAGCCAACGTCGCTTGGAAGCGCGAACCGGAAACGCGCCGGCCGCGATTCTCCCAGCACTCGATGGCCAAGCAGTTCAACGAACAAAGCAACGCGAAAAGGATGCCTGGAAAAACGAGCCCCCGGGGGAACTGGGCATCCTCCGACCAGCACGGCAGGGCAACCCCCAAGGAAAAAAGCAGGCCCACGAGGAGTTCCTTTGGGAAGCTCCACGAAGTCCCCCGGCGAACAGCGTGCACCTTGCCCATATACAGCGCGACAAGCAAGCCCAGAATTGTGCCCGCGCGCACTTCAGCAGCCGGCAAGCGACGTACCGCCAAGTAAAAAATCAGGAGGCTCGCGGCTGCGACGAGAATTGTCAGCAGCGTGCGATGGCGAAGGCAAAACTCATGCCGCGCTTGTAGCACTTCGTCGCGGCCGGCGCGCCAGCCGTCCACCAGGCGGTCGCAGGTGTAAATAATCCAAACCGCCAAGATGAGCACCCCGGCGTCAACCCGAGAAAGATCGTGGCCGTTAGCCCGCGCAAATAACCAAGCCCAGGCCACGGCCACGACGGGGGCATCGAGACTGAGCACATTGCACCACAACCACCAAGGTAAGCCAGCGCGAGGTGGGGATTCGGAATCGGCAACGAGGACGTGCCCCGCGGGGAGTTGCCCAGCGATTGCCAACGGCGGCGGAGCAGTACGACAGACAGAGCGCGGGCCTGGCGAAGCTGCACGGGTTTCTGCCCGCTGCGCGCGCAGATCGATGAGGGGGTCGGACAGGGAGGATTCTTGTTGCACCACATCAATGGTACAACTACAGCGGAAGCATTTTCATGTAGCACAAGAAATCCGGGAACCTGGCTGCGGCAGGAATGATCAGCGAGCCAGAACCGCACCAGCAATGATCACTTTCCGAGGCCTGGTCGCCACCTTTTCGGAGAGACCAAAACTCCTGCGCTAGGCATCACAGAAGATACCCATTTTGCAACTTCTCGCCGCCGAGAGTCCGCGCCGTATCTAGGTCCAGTGCACGAACGGTTCTGAACGGGGGATGCTCAGGCTGGTCGCGCAAAGTGCAATGGCGAGCTGCGCTTCGTTTTCCGATTTCCGGGCGTTGCAGGCTGCGACGTCTTCAGTCAAACGGTAAACCGACGTAATTTTCCGCGAGAGATTGCGCAGCTGCGCGCGAGCTGGTGACGTAATCGAGTTCCGCGAGCTGACGGCGCTGATCGAAAGGATTGTCGCCGGCAAAGCGGTGCAGCATGGAGGTCATCCACCAAGAGAAGCGCTGTACTTTCCAGACGCGGCGCAGACAGGCTTCCGAGTACTGCTCCAGAAACTGGGTCTTGCCGGATGCGTAGAAATGCGCGAAGGCCTTGGCCAGCAAGCGAACGTCGGCCACCGCAAGATTCAGCCCCTTGGCGCCTGTGGGTGGGACGATGTGAGCGGAGTCGCCGGCGAGGAAAAGTTTGCCGTATTGCATGGGCTCCACGACGAAGCTGCGCATTCCGGTGATGCCCTTTTGGATCACTGGGCCCTCCGTGAGCTTCCAGCCGTCGACGGTTTCCAGCCGGGAACGCAGCTCTTGCCAAATTCTTTCGTCCGGCCAAACGGCGAGGTCATCGTCGGGAGGACACTGCACATACAGGCGAGAGATTTTTGAAGAACGCATGCTGAGCAAAGCAAAGCCCCGTTCGTGATGGGCGTAAATTAGCTCCTGAGAGGAAGGCGGAGCTTCCGCCAGGATACCGAGCCAGGCAAAGGGGTACGTGCGTTCGTAAACGCGCAATACACCTTCCGGAATTGCCGCCCGGCAGATGCCGTGGAAGCCGTCACAGCCGGCGATGAAGTCAGAGTGCAGCTCCTCGGTCCGCCCTTCTTGGTTGCGGAAGCGGATGACCGGACTCCCATCCTTGAAATCGCGCACGCTCACGTCTGCGGCTTCGAAAAACACCTTCCCGCCGCTAGATAGGCGCGCATGAATCAGGTCTTTTAAGATCTCGTGCTGGGCATAGACCACCACCGCTTTTCCGCCCGTGAGCTCCTTGAAATCGATGCGATGGCGGCGACCGGCAAACTGCAGTTCAATGCCGCCGTGTACCAAGCCTTGGGCCTTCAGTCGCTCGCCAACACCGATTTCAGTCAGCAGGTCGGCAGTCCCTTGCTCGAGAACTCCCGCGCGCACGCGTTCCTCGATGTACGCGCGGCTTTTGATTTCCACCACCACAGAATCGACTCCGTGCAAAAAGAGGATGTGGGAAAGCGCCAGCCCCGCGGGCCCGGCTCCCACAATCCCGACTTGCGTTCTCATGGCCATGGGCAACTCATTTTTTCGTGCCCAGCGAGCTCGGGCGCATTCTCTTCAAAAGTCGAAAAAAACCGTTTCCGCTTTCCCTTGCATGTGAACGTCCCAGCGAAAATGCCCACCGCCCGCGCCCTCCGGTACCAGCAGCAACGTATTCCGGCGCTCAGGTTCCACCAATCGCAAAATCTCATCGCGATCGTTCAGGCCCTCATTGGGGAAATAAATCCGTGTCGTCAAGCCTCGCAAAAGCCCGCGCATCATGAGGTTCACCACCAAATGGGGCGCCTGGGGAACCCCGCCGGGCGAATCGACCGAGCCGGGCTTAATCGTCGTAAATCTGAACGCGCCATTGTCGTCGGTAGGAATTCGCCCGTATCCCCGAAAACCAGGATCCCACGGTTTGTCTTGCAAATCTTCGGGATGTGCATACTTCCCGTGCGCGTTCGCCTGCCAAATCTCCAGCACCGCGTCCCGAATAGGGGCATCGGCGCCGTCAAAAACACGCCCGGCAATCGCAATACGCTCGCCCGCGGCGTTCGGCCCGGCAATATCGCTCAGGTAGCGCGGGTTCATCCCGATACTGAAAAACGGGCCAACGGTCTGCCACGCGCTCGCATACAAGTTCATCGCCTAATTCTTTCCTGTCTAATGCTGGTGCGCATTTTCCATCGGCGTGGCGTCCCGACCGCGTAACACAATATCGAAGCGATAGCCGAGCGATTCCCCTGGTAGGGTAGTTTCCCAATCAAACTGCGAGATCAGTCGGTTGCGCGCCTGGGCATCCGCCGTGCAATTAAAAATCGGGTCGAAGGCCAGTAGCGCATCCCCGGGAAAATACATCTGGGTCACCAGCCGGGTCGCAAATGCCGGTCCAAATAGCGAAAAATGTATGTGCGCGGGACGCCAGGAGTTGTAATGATTGCCCCAGGGATATTCGCCCGGCCGCACCGTCACAAAGCGGTAGCGCCCCTGCTCATCCGTCAACGCGTGGCCTTCACCGCTAAAATTTGGATCCAGCGGCGCATTATGCTGGTCATTGCGGTGCAAATATCTTCCCGCTGCATTCGCCTGCCAAATTTCCACCAGTGCATGCGCGAGCGGTCGCCCGTTCTCGTCCATCACGCGTCCGCTCACCACGATGCGCGGCCCAATCGGGCAGCCAGCATGCTGTTTCGTCAAATCGAAAGCTCCAGCAACGACATCCTTCGCACCCCAACTCGGCCCAGTCACCTCCGACAATGTCTGCGGAATGTGCACCAGCGGCTTCGTCGGCGCGCGCTTCAGAGATGAAGCATATGGCGGGTGCAGAAAGTTCGGCTGGGTTCCGGGCAAAAGCTCGCGATAAGGCCAAATGTTGCTCAAGTCTTGAACCTCCGAAGCAGAAAGCGCACGCCGATGCTTGGCAATCGTTGCCGATGTGAGTAGCCTGCCGGCCACTCCGACAGCATGCCGGGAATCGCAAATTTATACCACAGGGGGAAGTCGCGCCAGGGATGACCCCAAGAGTTCTGCTATCAAGCGCATCAAGCGCACCCGGCTAGTCGATTCTTGCGCCGCAGAGTTACAATCTTCCCGCACCAAGCAACCGATATTTCAGGAGCCACAGATGATCCGCCGATTCATTCGCTGCTTTCTGATCCTGGCAATTTTTCTTCATATCGCCGCGAGCGCCGGCGCGCAACCCAAACTCTCCACCCGCTGGGAAGAGCTAACCGCCGCTGACTTCCGCGACGCCATCCACCAGTCGCAATTCACCTGTCTACTTCCTTTCGGTATCCTCGAAAAACACGGCCCCCACCTCCCCCTCGGCACCGATCTCCTCAATGTTCGCTATGCCGCCCTTCACGCCGCCGACGAAGAATACGCCGTCGTCTTTCCCGAATACTATTTCGGGCAAATCTTCGAGGCCAAGCACGAACCGGGCGCCATTGCCTACAGCCGCGAACTCCAGCTCGCGCTTCTCCAGGAAACCACCGACGAGATGGCTCGCAACGGCTGCAAGAAGATCCTCATCGTCAACGGCCACGGCGGCAACGAGAGCCTCTTGCCGTACTTCGCGCAAACCCAACTCGCCAAGTACCACGACTACGTGGTCTACGTTCAATGGGGCGGCCACTCGCAACCCGACAACAGCCCGCTAAAGTCCGACAAAATCGACATGCACGCAGGCCAGTCGGAATCCTCCAACACGCTAATCTCGCGCCCGGACCTGGTGCACCTTGACCGCGCGCCGCAGGAATCCGGCGCCGACCAGAACCGCTTGCGCCTCCCTGAGACGGTCTACACCGGCATCTGGTGGTACGCCAAATTCCCGGACCATTACTCCGGCAACGGCGCTATCGCCACCAGGGAACTAGGCGAAGCCGACATGAAGAAGTGGGTGGCTACCATCGCTGACGCCGTACGCGCGATAAAGTCCGACAGCACCAGCCAAAAACTGCAAAAGGAATTCTACGAACGCAGCACCCACCCCCTTGACACCGAGCAGTAACCTTGGCGAGCAGCGCGGGAGGAATGGCCATGCCGGGACGAAGCCCGGCCACCAAAACGCATTTTGGGACGGTTGTGACTGGCTGCTGCTTCCGTTACGCGCGCCTACCCCAGTATTCAGTTGCTCATAATTCACAATGATAGTAGTCTTTCGCAGATTTACTCTCCCCCTAAAAAGTTCAGTCACGGCTGGTCCGTGACCATTTCTCAGGTGCGTCGCGCCCCGCGTTCCAGAAAGGGCTGGAAGACCATGCTCAGGAAAATCACCTTCGTCGTTTTCGCCATCGTCCTGATCCTGGCGATTGTCGGCTTGAAATGGTGGCGCGATAATCGCGAAACCTTTACCGTCGATCTGCCCAACTATCCCCCCCTTGGTAGAGTCGTCTGGCTCCCGCAAAACTGGACAGCCGATCAAAGCGAATGGTTCTACCACGCGGACCAGGGCACACAGACCTTCGGCATCCCCTACGAGTGGTTCATGGCCCTCGAACAACCGGTTATCTCCCTAAGCAGCCCCGGCCTTCTCAGCGATCCTGTCTACCTCGACCGCTACGGTTTCATTCCAGACACGCAGTCCGCCAAACCAGAATTACCGATCGGCTTCGCCCACAACGGCATCGCCCAAGAACCTTCCGGCGCCCCTTTCCGCAATCCCCGAACCAACAAGCCCATGATCTCTCTCGGTCTAACCTGCGCCGCCTGCCACACTGGGCGCCTCAGCTACGAAGACAAAACCATTGTGATCGATGGCGGCCCGGCTCTCACCAACATCAAGAATTTTCAGAAGGCAGTCGGCCTCTCCATAGTCTTCACCCATCTCATTCCCGGCCGCTTGTCTCGTTTCGCCGATCGCGTTCTCGGCCCGGGTGCTAGCGACGAGGCCAAAACCGCCCTCCGAAAACAATTCGACGCCGTCTACGCGCAAGCCACCAACGTCGCCAAACTAGAATCCGCTGTCAACGAGCACACCATCGACGAAGGCTACGCTCGCCTCGACGCTCTTACGCGCATCGGAAACACCGTTTTTGCCCTCGATACCGCCGATCCCGCCACTGGCAAAATTGCTTACCCCGAGAATTTTCTCGGCTACTCCGCCCCGGTCCACTACCCGCGCATCTGGGACTCTTCGTGGTTCCAGTGGGTGCAATACAACGGATCCATTCAAGGCGTGATGACCCGCAACGCCGGCGAGGCCCTGGGCGTACGCGCCGTTGTCAACCTCACCGGGCCACAGGACAAGCTGTACGCCTCCTCCGCACAAGTCGCCACCATTGACGCGCTCGAACAATCGCTTGCCGGAGGAATTCCCTTCGACAAAAAAGGCAATCCTCGCGACCAAGCCGGCAACGAGTTCAGCGGTCTGCGTTCGCCCAAATGGCCTGATAAAATTCTCCCGCCCGTAAACACCGACCTGGCAGCCCGGGGCGCCGTCCTATATCGGGACCGCTGCCAGCGCTGTCACCTGCCTCCGGTCTCAACTCCGGAATTCTGGACCGCTCCCGAATGGTCGGCGCCAGACGCGGACGGCCAGCGTCTCCTCGATTTGCATATGCTGCCCCTCGCCGTCATCGGCACCGACCCTGCGCAAGCCACCGACATGCAGGCCCGCTGCGTCCAGTTTCTCGCCTCTCTCGGAATCACCGATGACGATGGGCAAGTCGTCACCACCGCCACGTTCGGCAGCGCGCTCGGCAAGGTCGTCACCAACACCACCGGGTATTGGTTCGATCACCAAAGTCCTCCTACGCCCACACCCGAACGCCTCCGTATGAATGGTTCCCGCGGTGTCGGTGTCCGCGCGCTGCTCGCTTACAAAGCGCGCCCGCTCAATGGCATCTGGGCCACGCCGCCATATCTGCACAACGCATCAGTTCCGAATCTGTACGCTCTGCTTTCTCCCGCGGGCGAACGCCCGAAAACGTTCTATCTCGGCAATCGCGAATACGATCCCGTCAATGTCGGCTATCGCACCGATAAGCTTGCAAGCGGCTTCCTCTTCGACACCACAATTCGCGGCAACAGCAACGCCGGCCACGAATTCAATGACAGTTCCGGCCCCGGCACCATCGGTCCATTGCTCTCACCGGATGAGCGCCGCGCGTTGATCGAATTTCTAAAAACGCAGTAGTTCGCTGGTTCCTCGTCAGGCCCTGAAGGAATTCTCGCAATCGTCAGGAGTGAAAAATGGACCTCGGCAAAATAATCTCACGCGGTAAACTTTCCCGGCGCAGCCGTATCACGCTCGCAACATTCGCGGCGATCGCCATCGCCACGCTGGCCGCGTGCAAACGCGAAAAGCCCGCGGAGAGCACGGGCAGCACGCCTGTCCCTTCCCTGCGGCAAATCCAAGACAGCGCCCCGCTCTCCGCCAACGACGTCTCCTGGCTCTTCCCCGCCCCCAGCAATGCCGCGGACCTCGCTAACCTGATCAGAGTCCGCGACATCGTGCCCGTCTCCTCGGACCCCGCAAAACCCGCCGACCCTGTCTGGTCGGACTCCGCTTTCAAACAATTCCAGGATATCGTTAACGGCCCGGCCGCCATCGTCTCCGAAGCCAAGACGCAAATCAGCCTGCCCGCCGAAGCCCGCTCCGCCGATAACTGGTTCGTCGCCGGCGTGCGGATCGACGCCGGTGCCCCGGGCCTCACTGGCGACATCCAGGCGCAGTACGGCCGGCTTCCCGAAATCCGCCTCATCATTCAACCCATCGGCAAAAACGCCGATGGCAGCCCGAAGGTTTTCGACATCGCGGCTCATTTAATATTCGATTTCATAGACCTTCCCAAAACACAGCCTTCCGCCAGCGGTCAGCCGAACTGCTTCCCGCGCCCCGTCCCTGCAGGCGACGCCTTCAGCGCTGTCGTCGCTGACGCTGCCGCCCTCCGCACCAAGCTCAACAATGGCCAGCTCGCCGGCCAGGCGATCAGCACCGTTGCCGTTCCGCTCGGCGTACATCCCGGACTCGCCAATCCCGCGACGCGCAACGCGGTACGCAACGAAATGTTCGCCGTGCTCAAGAAAAATCTCTCTTCGCAACGCCTCGGCTCCATGGCCATCGCCGCCCTTCCCGACGGCAAACCCGCTCCATGGATTTTCCTCTCCATCCTCGGCGATCACCAGGGTCACTTCGGCCCCGCCCACGGCCCCACCCTCGACGGCACCGACAAACAGTTCGCCCAACTCCTCACTCCCGCCGGCAGCCCCGTCCGCGTCATTCCCGATCCGCACACCAACAATCTCAATCCCATCACCTGCAAAAATGCTGCCGTCTCCGCCGCGAGTCTCCCTGTCGCGGAACGCAAAGGCGTCGCCACCTCCGCCGCCTTCGCAAATCCCGCTCCGAGCGACGACCAAGTTAAACAAATTCTCGACACCATCGGAAACGTCGACAGAAGCTTCTTCTTCAACACCGACTGCGTCAGTTGCCATACCGAAACCCGCCTCGCCATGGACGTGTTGAAGGTCAACGCCGTCCCGGGCATCGACTCCGCGGTCCTCCCGGGCGGCAAGTGGGACGTCCGCAACTTCGGCTGGGGCGACACCGCGAAGGGCATGCAGCCCACCGTCACCCGCCGCGCCGCCAACGAAACCGCTGCCGTCGTCACTTTCATCAATTCCCATCGTTGATAGGACTTCCGCCCGGCATCCGCTGGGGTTGGCCAAAAAGCGCAAGGGCCTGTTCGTCCGCAGAGCTCCCTCATGCTTTGGCCAAAAAAGCCGGGTCCTGGGCCCGGCACCGGCAGCCTCGGACCCCGTTGGCCAAGTGCTGCGCGGGTCGCCGCGTTTTTCCGGGGACCGGTGTATGCTCTCGGCGCAAGCCATGCCACGCGAAGCCATGTTCTATGCCTACACGCGCAACTCCGCCCGTGCCATGAATCTTCTGGATAGCATTGGCTCGATCGCGCCAGGAAAGCGAGCCGACCTCATCCTCATTGATCGCGATGTCCTCACCGTCAGCCCCGAGGAGCTGCGCGACGCCAAAATCCTGTGGACCATCGTGGCCGGAAAGACCGTGTACCATTCGGCGGACTGATCCCGAGAACCCCAAGCCAGCAACGGGACGCCAGGCACAGCGATTCT
>JBEKSZ010000082.1:0-23346 GCA_049516615.1 Candidatus Acidiferrum sp.
CCCCAATTCTGCTGTTGGCGATACCCACGATAGCCAGCAGGGTGGGAAAGAACGCCAAAAACAGATTGTAGGCCACCGCTTGAGAGATCATGCTGCAGCGGGGAAAGACCCGCGCGGTCATGCGATAGACGCGCTTGCTGAGAGCTGTGGCCGAAAGCATTGCCCGGCATTATACCTATCGACGGACCTTCGCGCGCCAGTTCCTCTTCTAGGGCGAATGCTGCATGGCCTAGCGCGCCAGCAGCTGGGACAATGTTCGCGCTTCACCCGCTGCTTGGCGACCATTACCATGCGCATAGAACCCTTGGAGCCGGCCATGAAATGCACCGTTAAGAAGCAGCAGGTTCGTCGTGAAGTCTGCCGTGGTTTCCTTCCGCGCGTGCTGGGGCTGGCCATTCTGGCGCTGTTTGGGTGCTCTTGTTCACACCCGCCGGCGCGCTCCGCTAACGCCTCTCGGGAAAACGGCGCCGTTCCGGGGACGCGGGCGGTCGCTGCGCCCCCCGCGGCAAGACCCGGGCAGCCGGTTGCAACGCAAATGCACAACGTTCTTTTTCACTTTTCCGAAGCGGCGGCGGCGCACATTGAATCGCTCAACGGCGAACTGCTTCCGAGCGGAGATAATCGCTTACCCACGCTCGACGATAAGACCTCTTTCGTTATGCGCGTGCATTCCGCCAGAATCAGTATTTCGACCGCCGCCCTGGCGAGCATCATGAACGACTACGTGTTCGCCAAGCCCGACGCTCCCATAAAGCATTTGTCGATATCTATTGAGGGCGATCAATTCCACGTGAAAGGCAAGCTGCACAGCAAAGGCGATGTGCCGTTTGAAACCGTCGGCTCGCTGCACACCACCGCCGACGGACGCATACGCATTCACAGCGAAAAAATGAAAGCCTTTCACGTTCCGGTGAAAGGCATCATGAATCTTTTCGGAATGGACCTCGCGAACGTGGTCAACACCAGCAAGATTCCGGGGTTCGATACCGACAAAGACGATTTGCTGCTGGACTTGAGCCAGCTCCTGCCGCCGCCGCAAATGCAAGGGACGGTTACCGCGGTGCGCATCGAAAACAATGAGCTCGTTACGATTTTTGGGGGAGTCGATACTGCGCCGGTGCTGGAAAAGGGGAACTACATCGCGTTCCGCGGTGGCCAGGTGCGGTTCAACAAGCTGACCATGGACGACGCCAACATCACGGTGCTGGACCTCGATCCGAGGGACCCCCTCGATTGGTTTCAAGATCGCTACAAGGAGCAAGTGGTGGCTGGCTATTCAAAGATCACTCCGGCGTTCGGTTTGCGCACTTACGTGAAGGACTTCAACAAATTGCCGCGCATTGCGACAAACTAGAGCGCCGGGCGGCGCGACTTGCCGCTCGGGGACGCTGCAGCGTAAACTTCCCCTCGGGTTTGCGTTGAACACCTTCTTAGGATCGGACCATCTCCGCTGAATCGCCAGCAATCTGCCGTGCCCACATCTCACTCGATTACGATGAGCAATTCCCTCCGCTGTATGGCGATGTTAGTCGCTACCTGCCTCGTCTGTTCCCTGGTCGAAGCCCAGAACAAACCGGTTTGGAAGTCCGTGGAATTTGCCATTGTAAAATTCGATGACGGACCGCCGAAGTCCTGGAACATGTATCACACGGAAAAGCATGGACTGTTGCTGCTGCGTATGTGGAAGCGATATTTGCTAATCGATCTGAATCAACAGGAGGTTTACGACATCGACCCGGCTACCGTGACGGCGAAAACCGACTCCGTTACGTGGTCTTCCTCGGACAAGCCGTCCGAGCCACTGGACGTTAGCGAATGGAAGGAGCGGAATGTGGGCACCATGGACCGGGTGCGTTTCCGCTTGCCGAGGCAAGGGGCGGTCGTCGAGTTGCAGCTCCCCTTGCGACCGGATGGCAAGTCGCTGTATTAGGCGCGGCGCTAGCGGCGGTAGACGCCGTAGTACCAGGGGATGCCGATTGCGCCCGGTTCTACCGCGACGACTACGGCGTCGCCGTTCTCGAAGCGGTCGTAATCATCGGCATCGACCGGCAGGCGTTCGATTTTTTGCCCCAAGCGCCAGCCCGTTACAATCAGACGCCTGCTGCCGCGCAACAAGCCTTTCATATAGACACGACTCTCGACCACCGTGGGGTGGTACACGATATTTTTCGGGGAGTCGAGCTTGCCGTTCAGAAACAGGGCCGCGCCCAGCAGCCACGGCAACGGAATGAAACCGGAATAAATGCGTTTTAGAATTTCTAGTTCCTGCCGATTGCGTGCGCGGCGATCGAGGAAAATGGCCAGGGTCAAGGCCACGAAAAACAACAGACCGAAGAAGACCAGCATCAGGTCCAGATCGAGCGGCGGGTAGAGCTGGCTGATATACGGAAAAGCGAGCGAGCCAACCAGAAAAATCGCGGTGCGGTTCACCAGCCGGCGCCGGAATACGAGTTCGGCTGCGGCCGAGGTCAGACCGCACGAGGGGCACTGATCGGAGATACGCTCCGATCCGCAATCAACGCATCTGGTCATCGAGGAACAGTATAGACGGGTGCCGGGAAGTGCGGGAGTCGTGCAACCGGAAATGTCGAACACGGCCTCAAGCCGCAGCAGTCTAAGAGCACAAATCAGGGGCGCGGAGTGGCGAGCTGGGCGAGTAACTCCTGGTAACGCTGCTGGGTTTCGGCCTTAGAAAGATCCACGCTGACGCCCATGCCGCGACCGGGTTCTACGCGCTTCACAAAACAATCGAGCAGCACCGGTTTTTCGAGCTTGAGGCGGGCAGTGAAGCCGGCGCCGACCCAAAGGGTGTCCGCAGCTTCGATGAACATGCCGCTGGCGCTGAGGTCGCGAGTGCTGCCGCGCAGCACCGCGGAACCCCACTCGATGTCGAGGTCAGCGCGAAATGCGAAACGCGCGGCGCGTCTGCGTTCGGTCCGCCGCGAGGGAAGGTCGCCGTTGACCATCGGTATGGTGAAACCCCCTGCCAGAGATTTCGTGCCGCGGCGCAACCCAAGGAGCGCCGCCTTGATGGCACCAGCATACGCTGGCTTGCATTGCAAACATACGACTCTCAAGATAAATGTTTAGTGTGCGACACAACCCGGTAACGGCCCATCACGCGTCCCCGCTATTACATAAGTTGTTATTCTCCGGCCCGGGGTGGAGGCGTTGCCTTGGCGACTTCGGCCTGTTCACCGCGCCGGATGCGGCGAGCTACTTCGGCTTGCAGATACTTGCGCAAGGCCTCTGGCACGATGCCGGGCGAGGCCAGCTCCCGCAAGTCGGAAACCGTCAGTTGGGGCAGGTACGACAGGACGCTGGCGAGCGGGGAAAGCGGGTGGCGGACGAGCGCCATTCTAACATTGTAAGACTCCGACCATTTGCGGTGATGCGCGATGGCGCTGGGCACGCCGGCGGGAATTTTTTCGCGCGACAGAGCTTTCAGAATTTGTGCTTCGGTCAAACGCGGATTGTCGAGCGCAACGGCGAGAAGTTGCGAGTGCCCCTCAGCCACCAGCGAACCGGCGAGGCGGGCGGGACCGCGACGCGCAAGGGTTATTTTTTGCCCCAGCGGAAGTTGCGGCAGGCGGGCGAGTAACTGTTCTTCGGCGTGCATCTTGAGCTCGGTCGAAACTGCCGGCAATAAAGTGAGCTGTACCAGATCCATCAGGTAAAGGTCGCGCAGCAGGCGCATACCCACCAGGCGCGGCGCGCGGGGATGAAAAGCCAGAGCCTTTTTGACCCGATAGGTCCTGGTCAGCGGTTTACGGCGGGCAACCGCTTCCAGAACCTCCCCGGATAGATTTTTTCTCTCAAGCAGGAGGCATAGTTGCGTTTCATCGAGCGCCGGGTTGCCCAGCAAGGCAAGGAGGACGGAAGCGTCCGGGTGATGGACAAAGCGCGCGAGATCCTCACCGGTGGCGGTGCGCGCGGTTTCGCGGTCGTTGAAAAATTGGTCGTGCATCACCGGGCTCAGGTCAACTCGCGGGCTTTCGGATCGAACGTTCTAGCCCGCCTAGGGCACTGCGCGCGGCGAATTCCGCCACGGGGGCGGGCAGCGGGCCGATGCGGGCCGTCGGCGCGCTGGCCCGTATGCGTTGGTCAAACGGTTCGTCAAACCAGATACTGCGGCCGAAAACCCCGCCGGTTTTTGCAAAAAGAAAGGGTTTCTCGGATAGCTTGAGTTTGCCGATCACGCGCACGCCAAGTTGCGCTAGTTCCTCCGCCGCGCAGTGCAACAGCTCCCGCGCCATTTGGTCACCGTACCCGGCCGCGCGCACTACAGAAGGAAATATTTGCGGCAGCACCTTGCCGGGATTCATGCGAATTTGCTCTTGCAGCTCGGCCCAATTGCAATGAAAGTGATCGAGTATTTCGTTGCGCAACTGCGATTGGGTTCCGTCACGGACGCGGCGCCATTCTTCAACGATGGCGCGCCTGGCGGTATCGTAGGCACTGCCAGGGTCCCCGAGCAGGGCACCAAATCCGCCTTCGCGGGCAGTCTCGCCCGCGGCGTTACGGCCAAGGACCGCGGAGCCAGTCCCCGCAATGACCACCACGCTCGGACTCACCGCGGTGGCGGCGAGGGCCATCGCGAGGTCCGCAAGAATGGATACATGAGCGTTTGGAAATTTTGCTTCTAGCAGTGCAATTAATTGCGACGCATCCCGGATCGCGCCGGCGCCAGAGACTCCGCCACTGATGATTTTTATGTCCGTGAAAGATACGCGGCCATTGGCGCAGGCTTTTTCTGCGGCGTCAGCCATCGCGGCTGCAGCGGCGGGTATGCCCACAAGAACGGGACTAGACGGGCCGGCACTTGCGCGCGCGAGGATGGCGCCGGAATCGTCCATCAGGACGCAGTCGGTCTTCGTGCCGCCGCCATCGAATCCCAAGACACAGCGCATGCAGTAAGAATAACGCAGGCGCGCCGCAAGAAAATAGGCAGCGTTCCCGGGCGGACAACAGGTACACTCTGCGCGATGCGGATTCACCCCGTCGATCTGGCGATCGTCATTGCGTATCTGCTCGGCGTTACCGCGCTGGGCATCCGCTTCCGGGGCGGTCAGCGCGACGCGGCGGACTATTTTCTGGGCGGGCGTTCCGCGCCCTGGTGGGCCCTGGCGCTGTCCATCGTGGCCACGGAGACCTCGACGCTCACGATTATCGGGACACCGGCGATCGCCTATGCGGGGAATCTGGCTTTTCTGCAGCTGGTGTTTGGCTATCTGCTGGGGCGGCTGCTAATTGTATTGCTGCTCTTGCCGGGATACTTCCGCGGGGAATATTTTACGGCCTACGCTTTGATCGAGAAGCGCTTTGGTTCAGGGATGCGCAAAGTTGCGGCCGGCACTTTTTTAATTACCCGGGCGATCGCCGAAGGCGTACGGGTCTCGGCAATTGCGCTGGTGGTCAGCGTGGTACTGGGAACGTCAGAGACCGCGGCGGTGGTGCTGGTAGTGGCGTTGACGGTCTTGTATACCTTCGAGGGCGGGATGACGGCCGTGATCTGGACGGATGTCGCGCAGCTTTGTCTCTACCTCGTCGGCAGCGCGGTAACTTTGTTTGTGCTGCTCCAGCGCATTCCTGGCGGATGGCAGGAGTTGACGCAAGTGGCGGCAACGGCGGGGCACAAGCTGCAAGTGTTTGATTTCTCCTTTCACCTGGCGACGAAATACTCGCTGTGGTCCGGACTGATCGGCGGAGCGTTTCTTACCATGGCGACGCACGGAACCGATCAGACCCTGGTGCAGAGACTTTTGGCAGCGCGCAGTGAGCAGGATGGGCGGCGGGCGTTGCTGAGCAGCGGCGTGATCGTTTTGCTGCAATTTACGGTGTTTCTCTTGATCGGCGTGGGGCTTTACGTTTTTGCGCAGCACTGGCCGCTGCTGGCCCCGGGCGAACGGTTCGATCGCATCCTGCCCCTATTCCTGGTACGGGAAATGCCGCTTGGATTGGCGGGACTCCTGCTGGCGTCGATCGTAGCGGTGGCGATGTCGAATGCGAGCGGATCGCTCAATTCACTGGCGGCGTCGAGTGTACTGGACTTCTCGCGGCGCGGCGCATCGAGCGCTGCTATAAGAAGTCTAACCCCTGCTGGTTTGTTACGGGCTTCGCGCGTCGCGACTCTGCTCTGGGGCGGAGTGTTGATGGCCTTTGGATTCGTCAAATGGGGGCCGCTCCTTGAGACCGGACTGACGGTGGCGGCACTGCCCATGGGAAGTCTGTTGGGATTATTTCTGCTGGGCACCCTTGACCGCCGCGCCAATCCCCGCGGCGCGCTTCTCGGCATGGTCGCCGGGTTGGCCGCGGTCTTGGGCGTGCTGCGCTTTAGTTCGGTCGCCTTCACGTGGTACGTGATGATTGGCTCGCTGAGCACATTTTTTGTTGGCGCGGTGGCGAGTCGATTGGTGAAAGATCCCGCGGACCCTCGATCTCAACAATTTAGCGGCGGCACGACCAGGGAGCTAGATTGAGCGAACGTCGACCGGAACTCGTGCGCGGGCTCGGAGCCTGGGCGTCCATGGCCATCGTGATTGGCACGATGATCGGCACGGGCATTTTTCTGAAGCCCGCGGAGATGGCCCGCGAGGGCCGCTCGGTGTCGGTGGTGTTCGCCGCATGGATTGTGGGCGCGATTCTTTCCCTGTTCGGTGCGCTTTCATTCGCCGAGCTGGGGGCCATGGTTCCCGAGGCTGGCGGAGAATATGCCTATTTACGCCGCGCGTTCGGGGCGCTGTGGGGGTTTCTGTTTGGTTGGATGCATTCGATTGTGGGCCGGCCGAGTTCGCTGGCGTCCATCGCCGCGGGGCTGATGCGCTTTCTGAGTTTTTTGCTGCCGGCGGTGGCTGCGCCGCTGTTCTCGGTGCACATCGCGCTTCCGGGTTTGTCGCGCTGGATCGCGCCGTACGATTTCGTGTTTACCTGGGCGCAGCCGCTGGCGGTGCTATGGATCGCGGGAATGACTGGCGTGAACTACTTAGGCGTTCGGCTGGGGGGAGCCGTACAGGTATTTCTGACAGCGATCAAAGTGATCTCGGTGGCCATTGTGATTGGCGTGGCGTTTTTTTCACCCGCCGGAACGCCGCACGCGCCGGATCCCTTCTGGCCGGCCGCCGGACAGAACTTGGGTCGAGTTTTGGGGGCGTTTCTGGCTGCGCTCGCAGCGGCATTGTGGGCTTACGACGGCTGGGAGGATTTAAATCTGGTCGGTTCGGAAGTGGAGAATCCACAGCGCAATTTCCCTCGCGCGCTGGTTGGCGGCGTGGCCTTCGTCGCGGTGATCTATTTGTTATTCAGCGCGGCCTGTTTGAAGGTGCTGCCGTTCGCCGCCGTCGCGGCGTCTTCGCACATCGCTTCGGACGTAGTCGCACACGTCGCCGGGCGCGGTGCCGCGTTGTGGATAACCGTGGCTATGGCCATTTCCGCGCTTGGTTCTATGAACTCTTCCGTGCTGAGCGGCGCGCGTGTGCCCTACGCCATGGCCCGCGACGGGATATTTTTTGAGATTGCCGGCGGCATCCACCCCAGATATCGCACTCCGGCGCGGGCTCTGGTGTTTCAATGCGTTCTCGCCGGGATCATGGCCCTGACCGGCACTTTCGAAGAACTCACCAATCTTTTTATTTTCGCAACATGGATTTTCTACGGGTTCGCGGTCGTGGCGCTGTTCCGCATGCGCAAAACGGAGCCCGACTTGCCGCGGCCCTACCGGTGCGCTGGGTATCCCTGGGTTCCGGCGATGTTTGTTATGGGCGCGCTCGCTTTGACCGTCAGTGAATGGCTGCAGCGACCGGGGCGCTCGACGCTGGGTTTGTTGATCATCGCGGCGGGAGTTCCTTTCTATCGAAAATGGCAAAGAGTCTCCCGCGCTGCTTGATGAGCAGCGGGCCAGGGGCGAAATTTTCGTCAACGGTAAAGCGCTGCCAGCCGTTTCGATCTGCGGCAAAGTGCGAGGCAGTGCGGACGGAGTGAATCTAAACTTCGCCCCGCTTACCGCGCCTGCCGGAGATTTTTCGTTGTTGGTGACGGCCTGAGGAATAGCTTCGACAGCCGATCCCCTGAGTTGGCATCCGTTGCGCAGGACAAAATGCGAGATCGAGGGGAATATCTTTGCTGGTCGCCGGTGTTTTCGCGAACCGGCTGGAAGTGCGTTAGGCGTTCACGACCTGGGTAAGGGAACCCACGGGAATCGCAGCGTGACTGGTGTCCAGGTCGATTTCGACGGCAGGGTGAAAGAGCTTGGCCATGGCGGCAATCCCGGTGACCAGACGCGGAGCGGGGCGGCTCACGTAGCTGTTGGCTTCCAGGGCATAAACCTTATTGTTGCGGACGGCTGGAATTGCGTTCCACTCCGCCGGAAGAGCGAGACCGCGATATTCGTCGCGCCCTTGCTCCGCGCTGTAGCCGCACGGGGCGATCAGCAAAATGTCCGGAGCGGCGTGGATCACGTCTTCGAGCGAAATGCGAAACGATGGTGTGCCCGGCGTTGCGAAGACATCTTCGCCTCCGGCGCGATGAATCATTTCGGGCACCCAGTGGCCGCCCACGTAGAAAGGCTGCAGCCACTCGAGGCAAGCGACGCGCGGTCGTTCCGTCACATCGTGTAACTGGTAGGCGATCTCCCCCAGATCCTGGCCGATCTTTTTTACCAGGGTTTCGGCTTGGCGGCCGCGGCAGGTTTCTTCGCCGATCCACAAGACGTCGCGCCAGACATCGCTCAAATCCTGCGGGTTGAGGCACAGCACTTCCGGGCGATTGTTGAAACGCGAAAGCGCGGTGGCCAAATCGTCCGGGGTGGCCGCGCACACGTGACACAAGTCCTGCGTGACGACGAGATCCGGCGCCAGTTCCTCAAGCGCTTCGGCATCCACGGCATACAGGCTCTGCCCGCGGGCCATCTGTTGGCGCACAAACTGGTCGATTTCGTACGGCGTGGCGTCCTGCGGCACACGGGAACGTATTACGATGCGTTTGCTGCGTGCTTGCGCCGGAAAATCGCATTCATGGCTGACGCCCACGATGTCGCGTTCCAGCCCCAGAGCAAAGAGTACTTCCGTCGCGGAAGGAAGGAGTGACACGATCCTCATGGCCCGACTGTATCACAAAAACAAGCATTATTGGCGGGTTCTGGAGGGCCTGAGCTCCGCAGCACAGGTCTACTTGTAAAGAAAATATTTGCGGCGACGCGCGTCGAAATCGGCCAAGGGGGCATTCCAGGAGGCCACAATCTCCTGCGCCGGCGTACCCGTTTTTAATGCGGCAACCGTTTCTTGGTTGCCGAGCAACAGCAGCAGTTTGGCGACGTCAAATTGTTCCGGGTACAACCGCTTTAACACGCTGGCGATTTCGAGCCCCACCAGCGTCGCGCGTACTGCCGCGCGGTCGGTTATGCGCACCGCTACGCCCCCGCAGCGCTGGCCGGCGTACAATCCCGAAACCGTGACGAACGGCTGGCCCGCGAATCGCACCCCGGGCAGGTTGCGCGCGTTTAGAGCCGCGGCTACTTCATCGCCTTTGATCCACGGCGCGCCGAACTCCTCAAAAGGCGTCTCGGTCCCGCGTCCCACCGAGACATTGGCATTCTGCAGGCTTTCGAGGCCGGGATAGAGGATTGCGCCTTTGGTGGTGCGCAAATTCGGCGATGGCGGAATCCAGCGAATCCCGGTGCTGTCGAAGAAATAGTTGCGATGCCAGTTTTTCATGGCCACCACATGCAACTCAACGCCGATCTGATTTTCCACGTTCAGAAATTGCGCCAGCTCGCCGATGGTCAAACCGTAGCGCACCGGCAGCGGAAAATAGCCAACGAAGCTAGTCTTGTCGGCATCGAGCATCGGCCCTTCGACGATTTCTCCGCCGAGAGGATTGGGGCGGTCCAGAACAAAAAATGCGATGTGGCGTTTCGCGGCTTCCTCCATGCAATACGCCATGGTGGTGATGTAGGTGTAAAAGCGCACGCCCGCATCCTGTACGTCGAAAACCAGCGTATCCACGCCGGCGAGCATGTCATCGGTGGGACGTAACGTCTCGCCATACAGGCTGTAGATCGGCAAGCCCGTAGATGCGTCCGTAGACGAATATATTTTTTCGTCGTTGCGCCCCGAATAGCCATGCTCGGGGCTAAACAGCGCCACCAGCTTTACTCCCGCGGCGTGCGACAATACGTCCACGGTGCTGCGGCTCTGCGCGTCCAGGCCGGTGTGATTGGTGATCAGCCCCACATGCTTGCCGCGCAACGGCGCGAATTTTTGCGCTTCCAGCATGTCCAGCCCGGTCTGCACCAAAACGCCACGCGACTGTTTGTGAGCATGCTTTGTCGATGGTGCCGCACTTGCGCCGCCCGAGACGAGCAGCGTCGCGAATGCGAGCGTCGCGCAGCCAAACAGCGTCATCCCGCGCGAAGCGGGGGATGGGCTTTTCTTCGCCACATCGACCATTGTCCGAGTCACGATGCTCCTGAAATTGGCGCGCCTTGCGATGCGGAATCCACAAGACCATTCAATGATATTCTGGAACGTCTCGCTCCTGGCGTTATTGTGAGCCAAAAGTGCCCGTGCTATATACAAGTCAGGGACCTGGAGATTTTTCGGAAGATCGATATTCGATGAAAGCACACCGCCGGCGCTTTCTGCTGCTGATTCCCCTCTCGATCGTCCTCGCGATTATGGCCAAAACTGTGCGCAGCCAAAGTTCGAGCGGCGATCCGCAGCAGAAATCGTCCGCAACCAATCCGCCACGCCTCAAATCCCACGCAGCGCATGCCCCCGCGGAGTCTCCGGCGGCGCAACACGCCGCCGCGCAAAAGTGGGCCGAAACAACATTGCGCGAAATGTCCGTGGACGAAAAGATCGGCCAGCTGCTCTTCACTACCTATCACGGCAGCTTTACTCCACGCGACGCTGCAGCGTATCGCAACATGATGCACGACGTTGCAGACCTGCACGTCGGCGGCTTCATCAACATCACGCAAGGCTCGCCCCTGGGCATCGTGAAGAGCCAGGTCTACCCAACCGCCGTGCTCACCAACCAGTTGCAAGCCAAATCCCGACTGCCGCTGTTAATCGGGGCGGACTTTGAGCGCGGGACCGGCATGCGTCTCGACGAGGGAACCTCATTCCCCACGGCGATGGCGCTCGCCGCCGCGGGAGATCCCCAGGACGCCTACACCATGGGCAAAATCACGGCCCTCGAATCGCGCGCCGTCGGCGTTCATTGGATTTACGCGCCGGTCTCGGATGTGAATAACAACCCCGGCAACCCGATTATCAATACTCGCTCGTTCGGCGAAGATCCCGAACGCGTGGCGCAATTCGTTGGCGCTTTTGTACGCGGGGTGGAAGAAAATGGCGGGCTAGCCACCGCCAAACACTTCCCCGGCCACGGCGACACTGCAGCCGACTCGCACATCGATCTTCCGGTGATTCGTGCGGATCGCGACCGCCTGGAAAAACTGGAACTCGTTCCCTTCCGCGCCGCCATCGCTGCGGGAGCCAGCAGCGTTATGACTGGACATCTGAGCGTCCCGGCGATGGAACCCGACCCCAACACCCCCGCCACACTTTCACAGAATATTCTTACTGGCGTCTTGCGCAACGAATTGCGTTTCGAAGGCCTGGTGGTTACCGACGCTATGGACATGGGCGGTATCACCACGCGTTTCGCGCCTGGCGAAGCCGCCGTCCGCGCCCTGCTTGCCGGTGCTGATGCCTTGCTGATGCCCCCGGTTCCCGATGCCGCGTTCGAGGCATTACAACAGGCCGTAAAGTCCGGCCGAATTTCGCGGGAACGTCTGGATGCGTCGGTGCGCAGAATCTTGCTGGCCAAAGCCCGCCTTGGCTTGAACAAAAATCGCCTGGTAGACCTCGACACCATAAACGAGCATTTCGGTACCGTGGCCCACCAGAACGAAGCCCAACAAATATCTGACCGCGGGATCACGCTCCTCCGCGACACCAATCACCTCTTGCCGCTCGACGGCACCAAGCCCACCCGCGCCTTGCTGCTGGCCTTCTACGCCGATCCCGAGCCCTACCCCGGCGAAGACCTCGAGCGCGAACTGCGCAGCCGCTTCGATTCCCTGACCACCCTGCGCGCCGACACGCGCTTCGTCAAAGCCGACACACTAAAACTCCCCACCCCGGATACCTACGATGTGGCCATCCTCGCGCTCTTTGTGCGCGTCAGCGACCGCAAGGGCAACGTCGACGTCCCGGCCGAACAACAAGCGCTCGCGGAGCAAATTTATAAAACCGAAAAACCCGTGATCACCGTCGGCCTGGGCAGTCCATACTTGATCGAGCGCTTTCCGCAAGCAGCGACGTGGCTTTCCGCCTTCGGTATCAGCGACGTGGCGCAAATCTCCGTCGCCCGCGCCCTCTTCGGACAGATCCCCGTGCGCGGCCACGTACCCGTCGGCATTCCCGGCAGCGATCTGAAGGCCGGTTCCGGCATCGAACTCCCCGCGAATCCCATGACCGTGCAGCCCATGGACATTCGCGCCGAAGCCCAACTGCAGCCCGCCTATGACATCCTTGAAAAGGCAATCTCGGAGAAGGCCTTCCCCGGCGCAACGCTGGCCATCGGCTACCGCGGCAAAGTAGCCATCCACGCCTTCGGCCATCTCTCGTATGACGCCAAGTCTCCCCTGACCGTGGCGAACACCATGTACGACATCGCTTCGCTCACCAAAGTCGTAGCCACCACTACCATCGTTGCCAAACTCGCCGAAGGTGATTTCCCAGTACCCATCGACCTGGACGCCAAGGTCGAACGCTATCTGCCTGAATGGACCGCCACCTCGGAAAAAGGCCTGGGGAATCTATTCCGCGAGAATCCCGAGGAACTCGCCTGGCGCCACAAAGTCACCGTCCGGCATCTCCTGACCCACACCTCCGGCCTGCCCGCCTTCAAGGAATATTGGCGCACTTCACACAGCCGCGAAGAATCGTTAGCGAGAATTTTCGCCGAGCCCCTCGAATACCAGCCCGGCACGAAAGAAGTCTATTCCGACCTCGGAATTATTTTGCTGACGGAAATTATCGAGCGCCTGACCGGAAAACCGCTCGACGCCCTGTCCAATACTTACATTTTTTCCCCACTGGACATGAAAAATACGTTATACCGCCCGCCGCAGAAACTCTGGCCGGCAATCGCCCCCACGGAAATCGACAACATTCTCCGCCACAAATTGCTGCAGGGCGAAGTCCACGACGAAAACGCCTACGTCCTGGGCGGCGTTTCTGGACACGCTGGACTCTTCAGCACTGCGCCGGACCTGGCGGCCTTCTGCCAGATGCTGCTGGACGGCGGCGTCTACGCGCACCACCGCATTCTACGGCGCGCCACCATCGCTCAGTTCACGACGCCGCAACAGCTTTCCAACGGCACGCGCACGCTCGGCTGGGCGGTTCCGACCGAAGGCGGCAGCAGCGGTCACTATTTCTCCCCACACAGCTTCGGCCATACCGGTTTCACCGGCACATCCATCTGGATCGATCCCGATCGCGACCTCTTCGTCGTTCTGCTGACCAATCGCGTCCATCCCACGCGCGAGAACACGCAAATCCAGAAAGTCCGCCCCGCACTTCACGACGCCGTAATGCAAGCCTTGGGCCTCGCGACGCTCGCCGCGCCGGGCAAATAATTCTGGTCGCAATTTTATTTCGCTTAAGCGTGGTTGGGCTGCTGGTATTGCAAATCCATCCCCGCCTCATGTAAGTCTTGAATGCGACCAAGGTCCCGCCAGTAATACTCATCGGTGCGAAAGGCTGCGATTTTTTCTTCCGCGCCAGCGAGCCGTAAGTAGCAATCGATAATGGAGAAGACGCCCTCTTCTTTCATGAGCCCCAGCAGGCGGGGAGAAATGATGTGGATGCCGGTAAAGGCCAGCGGCTCGAGAGCTCCCGCGCGGCACACTATCTCCGGCTCCTGCTCTTTTCCCGTCCGGCGTCCACACAGCTTCATTTGCTCGTTAAAGAGCAGCTGTCGGCTGCTCTCGCGCCGGCGCACGGCCAGTGTCGCCAGCCCCCCAACCTCGCGATGCGCGAGCAGCATTTTGCTGAAATCGATGGTGCTGATGACGTCGACGTTGTGCAGGAGAAATGGCTCATCGGGCTGCCCCGATTTCTCCAGGAAAAACCAGCCAGCTTTTTTTAGCCCGCCGCCGGTGTCGAGCAACACCTCTTCACGCGAGACTTCTATGCGCATTCCGAAATTGCCGTGCGCTTTCAGAAAGGCGACGACCTGTTCCGCGAAATGATGAGCGTTCACGATGACCTCGCGGATACCGAATCCGCGTAGGCGCAAAAGTGTTATTTCCAGCAGGGTGCGCCCGTTCACTTCAACCAGCGCCTTCGGACGATCATTGGTCAGCGGGCGCAAACGCGTGCCCAGCCCTGCGGCCAGCAGCATAGCCCTCACGGGGACGCCTTCAAAACGAAAGTCTTCGGGGAAGTGGCCTTCACTGCAGGGGCCCTCATTTGCTTACTTTTTCCAGTTCCATGTGCCGCACCGCCACCTCCACGCCGTTCATCGCGCGAAAATGCCTGGCGAGCTGTTCCGCCAAAAACACCGAGCGATGCTGCCCGCCGGTGCACCCGAACGACACCATCAAATTCTTGAAGCCGCGCTGGCGGTAACTCGCGACACTGGCATCCACCAGCGACATCACGCTGGCCAAAAACTGGTGCACGCTCTCCTGCTGGTTCAGGTACTCAATCACCGGCGCATCTTTCCCAGTCAAGGCCTTGAAGCGCTCTTCGCGCCCGGGATTGGGCAGGCCTCGACCGTCAAAAACAAAGCCGCCGCCGTGGCCGGTTTCATCCTTGGGCAACTCGCGATGAAAAGAAAAACTGAAAATGCGGACGGCCAGATTTTCCGCTTCGTGGGCCAGGCCCTGCAACTTCTGCGACGCCAGCATATCGCGGAACGCGGCCATCAGTGTCGGCAGAGCAATGGGCAGCTCGACGTGATGCAGGAGCCAGCGCAGATTTTTAATCGCGTAGGGCACGCTTTGCAGAAAATGTGTCTTGCGCTCGTAAAATCCTCGAAAACCGTAAGCCCCCATGGCCTGCATGATCCGTACGTAAACGTACCCATAGTAGTAGCGCAGGAATGCTTCACGGTCGGTCGCCACGTAACGCCCCAGGGCCTCGAGATAGTGATTCAGCAAGTCCTCGCGCAGCAGCGGCGGCAGGTCAGCCTTAGCGTCGAATAGCAGCGAAGCGATGTCATATTGCAGCGCGCCTTTGCGCCCGCCCTGATAATCCACGAAAAAGGGCTGGCCCTCGCGCAGCATGATGTTTCGTGATTGAAAATCACGGTACATGAAATACTCGCGGTCCGCGCCCATGAGGAAATCGGTCAAACGGCTGAAATCATTTTCGAGCGCCTGTTCGTTGAACGGGACGCCTGCCAGCCGCAAGAAATAATATTTGAAGTAGTTGAGGTCCCAGGCCACGGACTGGCGGTCGAAGTTGCCAATGGGGTAGCAGGCGCGGTAATCCAGGTCGTGCCCGGCCTCCACCTGAAACCGCGGCAACGCCGCGACCACTTGGCGATACGCTTCCGCTACTGGTTCGGCGATGTGCTCGCCATGGCGATTTTTGGAAAGAAACTCGAACAGCGTGGTATCGCCCAGATCCTCTTCAAGATACGCGCCCTGGTCAAGATCTTCGCCGTAAATCTCGGGCACTGGCAGACCATGCTTGCGAAAGTGTTTGGAAAATTCCAGAAACGCGCGGTTTTCTTCGCGCACACCATACAAGACGCCGATCGCCGTGGCGCGTTCGTTCGAGAGCCTGATGATTCTCCGCCCCGAACCACCGAGTTCGCCCTGCAGCGGCTGCGCCCGCTCGACGGGCGCCTTAAAGTGCGCCTCAAACAGCCTGTTCAGTACGTCCATGGACATAGGATGCCCGCGGTTCCAGTCCAAACCATCCGCAAACCCGGCTATTTTCCATCATAGCCGATTCGCGATAGCGCGCCCTAAAAGGAATGGGGCAGTTTCGTTGCAGGTGTTAATGTTTTGTCGCCCGTGGCCGTGGTTTCTCGGTATGCGCACCGGAATTGCTTTCCGGCCCGGCTATAATTGAGGGATGCCTTCCCGGCCAGAGGAAACCCGGCTGACGGAACAGCGCCATCCCGCGTCTAGAAATCTCGATTCCATGAGCGCGCTCGAAATTGTGCGCCTGCTCAATCGCGAAGACCGGAAAGTCGCGCGCGCCGTAGCGCACGAGTTGCGGCACATTGCCGCGGCTGTGGAGACCACCGTGCGGGCCATCCGCCAAGGGGGGCGGCTGATCTACGTCGGCGCCGGCACGAGCGGACGCCTCGCGCTTCTCGACGCGGTCGAGTTGCCTCCTACCTACGGAATCGGAACGGGTGTCGTGATTGCCTTGATCGCGGGCGGGAGAAAGGCGATTACGGGGGCGGTCGAAGGTGCCGAGGATTCGGCCAGCAACGCCGTGCGGGATCTTCGCGCTATCAAGCTTCGTAGCCGGGATGTTGTGCTCGGCATCGCCGCCAGCGGGACTACGCCCTACGTTTTGTCCGCGCTGGAGTTCGCGCGCCAGCGTCGCGCCAAGACAATCGCACTGACCGCCAATCGCCGTTCGCCGCTGGCGAAACTTGCCGGCATCTCCATCGCGCCGGAGGTTGGCTGCGAAGTCCTTACGGGGTCCACCCGTATGAAGGCGGGGACTTCGCAAAAAATGGTGCTCAACATGCTATCAACCGCTGCGATGGTGCGTCTGGGTCACACGTATGAAAACCTGATGATCGATCTGGTGATGAACAACCAAAAACTTTCGGGCCGCGGCGTGCGGATTCTTGCGGACGCCAGCGGTGCCCCTCTGTCTTCGGCTGAACACGCTCTGCGTCAGTCTGGACACAATTTGCGCATCGCGCTCTTAATGCTGAAACACAACCTCACCGCCAAGGAGGCCAAACAAAAATTGCAACTCGCGAAAGGCCACCTGCGCCGGGCCATGCAGGTCTAAAGATTTCTGGCGCGGAGGTCTTCAGAGCCGCGCCTTTTACTTGACCGCCAGCTGCCTTACAAGCAGCGCACTAAAAACCCAACGCGGATCCAAAGAACAGGACGTAGACACAGCATGGACAAGTTTCGAATCAAGGGCGGCAGAGTCCTCAAGGGCCAAGTGGCCATCAGCGGCGCAAAAAATTCCGCCCTGCCGGTCATGGCTGCGTCATTGCTTACCTCCGAACCCTTACACGTTCACAACATCCCCAAGGTCCGCGACCTCATCACCATGAGCAAGCTCCTGACCTTCATGCACGTCCACGTTTCCGTTAAAGAATTCCCTTCCAGTGACTACGTCCTGCAAGCGACCACGCTAAACGATGAAGTAGCCCCCTACGAATTAGTGAAAACCATGCGCGCCAGCATCCTAACGCTAGGCCCATTAATCGCCAGGGTAGGCGTGGCCCGCGTCTCCCTTCCCGGCGGCTGCGCCATCGGCGCGCGGCCCGTAGACCTGCACCTGAGTGCCCTTGAAAAAATGGGCGCGGAAGTTGTCACCAAAAATGGCTATATCGAAGCCAAAGTCCCCAATCACGGACGCCTCAAAGGCGCGCACATCGTCTTCGACAAAATCACGGTCACCGGCACGGAAAATATCCTGATGGCAGCCACCCTCGCCGACGGCGAAAGCATTCTCGAGAATTCCGCGCGCGAGCCGGAGGTCACCGATCTGGTCCTCCTGCTGCGCAAAATGGGCGCGCAGATCAGCGGCGAGACCACCAGCGTTCTGAAAATTCAGGGTGTCAAAGAGCTTCAGGGCACCGACCACACGATCATTCCCGACCGCATCGAAACCGGTACGTTCCTGGTAGCCGGGGCCATCACCAACGGGAACCTCACGATCACCAATTGCGCCCCCGACCATCAAGGCGCAATCATCGCCAAGCTAGCCGAGACCGGCGTCCCGGTTGAAATCGTCAACAACACCACACTGCACGTCAGCGGCGCGAAAAAATTGGTGGCCTCGGACATGACCACCCTCGAATACCCCGGCTTTGCTACTGACATGCAAGCGCAATACATGGCCTTGGCCACGCAAGCCCAGGGCAGTTCCATCATCACGGAAACTATCTTCGAAAACCGCTTCCTGCACGCCAGCGAAATGCTGCGTATGGGCGCTCACATCGCTATCGACAATCGCCGCGCGGTGGTCCGTGGCCCCGCGAAACTAACCGGCACCACCGTGCAAGCAAGCGATCTCCGGGCTAGCGCGGGCCTGGTCCTAGCCGCGTTAGTAGCCCAGGGCGAAACCATCATTGACCGCGTCTATCACATCGACCGCGGCTACGAACAAATCGTGGAAAAACTACAAGACGTCGGAGCCGACATCCAGCGCATAACCGCGCAGCCGTAAGGGCGGGTCTCTGGACCCGTGCTCTGGCCGCTCGCGGCAAGGTGTCACGCGGAGCGCCCCGTCTCCGGAGGCTTACGCGCGGCTTCTAATGCGTTCCTACTATGTTGCCGCTCCCGCCCTTGCATTACAGTCTTCGCCAATCAAGTCTGGCTTTCCTCGGAGGCACATTGTCCGTCGCAACTGCCGCGCTAGGCGACCCGCTAGCCGCTGTCCGCACCGCAAACTGGCGCAGGCGCATTATTGCCATGGTCCTGATGATTGGCATCGCCGGCTTTTTCTGGATCGATTCGCGCTACCCGGCGCTGTTGAAGAAATATCACTCCGGCAACCACGTCAAGGCGACGGGAGCCATCACCTTCGACGCCCTTTATCCCGTCGATCGCAGCATGCCGCTGCCTGAGCGCGTCTGGCGCACGTCTTTGAATTGGCTGAACGCCAACAAGATTGGCATGACCTTCGGCTTCTTTTTTGGCGCAGCGGCCCTGACTTTTCTTTCTACGCTCCGTTACCGCCGCACTCGTTTTGCGCCACTGAATGCGCTGATTGGCGCTCTGGCCGGCATGCCACTCGGCGTGTGCGCCAATTGCGTGGCGCCCATTGGACGCGGCTTCTACGCCTCGGGCATGAGCACTGAGTCCGTTCTCGCTGCCATGTTCAGCTCGCCAGCGCTAAATGTCGTCGTGCTGGCCATGACCTTCGCACTTTTCCCGTTGCCCATCGCAATGCTCAAACTGGCCACCACTTTGCTGTTGATTTTCGTTTTCGCCCCGCTCGTCGGCGCGCGCTACGCCGCGGCGGAACTCGCGCTCGCCTGCCCGATCGACCTGGCGGTTCGCGAAACATGGATGCAGGCCTTGGTCTCAACCGTCAAATCCTACGCGCAGAATTTTTGGTATATCGCGCGCGTGGGCCTTCCGCTGATGATTTTGGCTGCCGCGCTCGGCGCTCTGGCGATCGAAATCGCTCCGCAACAAGCCCTTTCTGGCCAGGCGAATTTTCTTGGCAGCGTGGCCATCTGCCTTGTGGGCGCCTTCTTGCCCGTGCCCATGGCCTTCGACGTGGTGATTGCCTACCTGGCCATGACTCGCGGCGTCCCCCTTCCCTACGTGGTCGGCATCCTCTGCACCCTGGGCATCTACAGCGTCTATTCCTTCGCGGTTATCGGCAAGACCATCTCCTGGAAGCTAGCCTCGGCCACTTACGCTGCCGTAGCCACCCTCGGCCTGGCTGCCAGCGCCCTGGTGCGCATCCTCTACTAGGGCAGAATTGTGCACGCGTCCTGCTGCGCAAGGCTTCCCTGCGCGTAAATGGGGCCGATCTTCTAAGCTCGGCAACGTTCCCGCCCGCCACCACTTCAGCCAAAGCTCGCGCACCCAGTTCTAAAGCAATCCTGCGCAAACTTTGTTACAATGCGCCACCCGAATTTTGGGCACGCGCGAGGCCTAAAATCGCGCCATTACGGAGGTGCACCATGGCGAATTTGCATTTACTCGAACAGATCGACGCGGCCATCGCGAAGAAAAATCTCCTAAATCACCCGTTCTATCAGGACTGGCAGGCCGGCAAGCTCAGCAAGCAGAATCTGCAACTCTATGCCGCCCAGTATTACCGTCATGTGGAAGCTTTCCCGAAACACCTGCGTGTTCTGGCCGCGCGCACGGAGGGCGCGATTCGCCGGATTGTGGAAGAAAATCTCGCGGAAGAAGAAAATCCGGCCGCTTCGCACCCCAAGCTCTGGCGCGATTTCGCCGCCGCTCTCGGCGTCGGCGAAGACGACATCACCTGCTGCCCTGCGCTCCCCGGCACGCAAAATGTGGTGCGCACCTTCCGCGAAATCTGCGGCGACCGCAGCATTGCCGAGGCCGTAGCCGCGCTCTACGCGTACGAAGCGCAAGTCCCCGAAATCGCCACAACGAAAATCGCGGGCCTCAGGAGTTTCTACAGCGTCACGCAGCCGCAAGCCCTCGCTTATTTCCAGGTGCACGAAGAAGCGGACATCGCTCACCGTGCCGCCTGGCGCAACTGGCTGCTGGAAAACGCCACCGAGGACGAAGACGAAATCCTGGCCACAACCAACGAAGCCCTGGACGCTCTCTGGGGCGCCCTCGACGCCGTGCACCACCCCAAAGCCTGCGCGGTCTTGAACTAGCGCCGCGACGCGCATCCCCGGTTCGCGGCAAGGTGTCGCACAGGAACAACTTAGAAGAATCGGGGCCGAGCAACCTACATCGTATTTGTCCCGCGCTCGCGCGAGCTGGCAAAGAAAGGCCCGGCTACTTCGCCGGGCCTTTGGTGCTTTAGATTCGTTGAAAAAAACAGATTACTCGTTGTCGCCGGAATGCCCGACAGGGGCATCTTCGTGTCCGCCCTCAGCCCCACGTTCAGAGCCGCCGTGCTGCGTCGCGCCGCCATCGCCGCCGGCGGCGGCGCCCGATGCTCCTGCCGCCTTCTGCTGCTTCTCGCGCGCTTCCTTGATCAACGCCTTGCGCGAGAGCCGCACCTTGTTGCCTTCAATGGAGAGCACCTTGACCAGCACCTGGTCGCCGAGCTTCAATTCATCGCGGACATCGCGAATGCGATGCTCGGAAATTTCGCTGATGTGCAGCAAGCCGTCGGTGCCCGGGAACAGTTCGACAAACGCCCCGAACTCCGCAAGCCGCACAACTTTCCCGAGATAGGTCTTGCCGATTTCCGCGCTGGCCGTGACGTCGCGCACCATCTGCAACGCCGCGTCGCCGCCGGCCCCGCTGGTCGAGAAGATGTGCACCGTGCCGTCTTCGAGCACGTCGATCTTCACGCCGGTCTGCTCGATGATCGACTTGATCTTCTTACCGCCCGGCCCGATCAGGTCGCGGATCTTGTCCTGCGGAATACTCAGCTTGTACAAACGCGGAGCGTAGGAGGAAATCTGCCCGCGGCCCGCGCTGAGCGTCTTTTCCATGGTGTCGAGAATCTGCAAACGCGCTTTCTTGGCCTGCGCCAGAGCCTCGCGCATCATCGGAATGCTGACGCCGAGCACCTTGATGTCCATCTGCAGCGCAGTGATTCCTTCACGCGTTCCAGCAACCTTGAAGTCCATGTCGCCGTAGTGGTCTTCCGCGCCCGCGATGTCGCTCAGGATCGAATACTTCTTGTCGTCTTCCACCACCAAGCCCATCGCGATACCTGCGCAAGGCGCCTTGAGCGGCACGCCGGCATCCATCAGAGCCAGCGATCCGCCGCAAACGGTAGCCATGGATGACGAGCCGTTTGATTCCAAGATGTCGGAAACCAGACGCATCGCGTACGGAAATGATTCATTCGACGGCAACAAGTTCACCAGCGCGCGTTCCGCCAACGCCCCGTGACCAATCTCGCGACGCCCTGGTCCGCGCAGAAATTTCACTTCGCCCACGCTGAACGGGGGAAAATTGTAATGCAGCATAAAACGCTTGAACTGGTCTTGCTCAAACAGCAGGTCCAGCCGCTGCATGTCTTCTTTGGTGCCCAAGGTAAGGGTCGCCAAAGCCTGCGTCTCACCCCGCGTAAACAAAGCCGAACCATGCACGCGCGGCAAAATTCCGACCTCGCACCAAATGTAGCGAATCTCATCGAAGGCCCGGCCGTCCGGGCGTCGCTTCTTGTTCAGCACGTCATCGCGGAATATGGTCTCGCGCAATCTCTCAAACGCGCGCTTCGCCAGTTTCAGCTTCTCTTCATCCTCTTCTGGAATCGAAGCCTTCAGCTCGTCCTTAATCTTGTCAACCAGTTCGTAGCTTTCCTTCTTTGGATGCTTCTGGGTGTCCAGCGCGTCGTGCAGCTTCGCGCCCCACTTCTTCTCAATTTCCTTATACAACGCTTCGTCGAACGGCAACGGCGCCACCGTCACCTTCTTGGGATTCACTTTGCCATGCAACTCCCTGATGGCCCCGACGATCTTTTTGATCTGCGCGTGTCCAAACTCCAGCGCCTCGACCACCGACTCTTCAGAAACCTCCAGCGCACCCGATTCCACCATGACAATCGCGGTATCCGTCCCGGCGATCACGATATTCAACGCGCTCTTTTTCTGTTCGCTGACGGTGGGATTGGCGATCAATTTGCCGTCGATCATGCCCACGCGCACGCAGGCGATCGGCGTAGGAAACGGCAAATCCGAGCAGTATGCTGCCGCCGAGGCACCGGTCACGGCAATCACATCCGGATCGTTATCGCTGTCCGCGGAAAGCACCATGGAGACAATCTGCGTTTCATTCCGCCAGGACTCGGGGAACAGCGGCCGCATGGGCCGGTCAATCAACCGCGAAGTCAAAACTTCCTTCTCCGAAGGCCGTCCTTCGCGCTTAAAAAACCCTCCGGGAATCTTTCCCGCGGAATAGGTATTCTCGCGGTAGTCCACGGTCAGCGGCAAAAAGTCACGGTCATTCATGGTCGTAGCCATGCAAGCGGTGGTCAACACCACCGTATCGCCATACCGCGCCACAATCGCGCCATTCGCCTGCTTGGCAATTTTCCCCGTCTCCAAAATCAGCGGGCGCCCGCCTACTTCTACGGTCACGCTGTGTGGCACTGGTATGGTATTTTTATCAGACATAGATCATTTCCTTTGGCGCCGCGTTCACGCGGAGCAGCTATACAGGTAAGCGCACCGCCAGGCGGCGCGCCAAACAAACACTTCGGCAACTTTCATTTGGAAGAAGAGAAGGAAAAGCCCAGCGAATTTCCCAACTACGCCGGAACAGCTACACCACGAAAGCCTGCTTCCGAACATCCCCCGGAAGCCGCCCCACAATTGTGATTGTGCGAAAACGCAAAAAAACCCACTCCAGCGTGTTCAAGAGCGGGGTTACTTGCGCAAACTAAGACGATCGACAATCTCGCGGTACCTTACCGGGTCGCGGCGGTTAAGATAGTCCAGCAAACGCCGCCGCTTGTTCACCATCATGATCAAGCCGCGTCGTGAGGCATG
>JBEKSZ010000083.1:0-23264 GCA_049516615.1 Candidatus Acidiferrum sp.
AATCCCTCCATTGCCTCGATCCCATCGTGGCACAACTCGATTAGGTTTTGAGAACTTCCGGCGAACTGCCAGCCTGCGGCTTGACGAACTATGACAGCCTCGCTGTAACGCGAGCCAAAATTAGAGCGAAACCGATTGCCGTCATGCGGACTCCCTCGTCTCCAACGCGAAGGCTCCGGACTAGAAACCTGCGTCGTATATCTTTGAAACACTACAACGCCGTCCTCGTGAAGCTCAACATTGGTTCTTTCAATAAGAAATTTTATTTCCGCATGGCCGTGCAATTGGCACTTAAGAGTACGCTTAGCTCCCGGGCCATTTCGGTTCTCGGTGACGCCGTAGAGCCTGAAAGCGATCGTTCGAAAGGCAGACATGAAAGCACTAAGACAATAGAGAAACTTTTCAGTGTCGAGCGCTTGCTCATAGCTGGCCATTTGAACGAGAAAGAAGCGTGCCTCTCGCACCTTGTCCAATACCCGGTCGGGGTTCTTCGCTCTGGCAACCATCTCCCTTTCCCTCATTCCATGCCTTGCGTGCTTATCGATTTCGCTTTTTGTTTGCTATTATAGCATTATCGTATTGAGGATCTGTTTATGGCTTGGATCACCTTTGTCCTCGACTGGCTAAACCGCTATGCAAACCTATTGCTGGCCATCATCACGGCAATTTACGTCTATCTCACATGGAAAACACTGAAGACTCTTTGGAGTTGTCCCCCAAATTGAGACAAACAGTTAAGACTCAAAAATCAGCGAATGGGGTGAAAATCCCAGGGAACGGAGATTTGAGTCATGGGACTGTCACGACGGAAGTTTACTCGGGAATTCAAGCTGGCGGCATTGCAGAGGCTGGAGAAAGGGGCTTCGGTGGCCGAGGTAGCGCGCGCCTTCGAGGTGAATCCCAACGTGCTGCACCGCTGGCGGCGGGAATTCCGGGACGGGCCAGGTAACGCCTTTCCGGGGCTGGGACAACGGCGCTGGGACGAAGGGCGTGTGGCGCAGCTGGAGCGCAAGATCGGCCAGCAGACGCTGGAGATTGATTTTTTAAAGGGTTGCTTACAGCGCATCGAGGAGCAGCGGCAACTGCAGGCCGTGAACGGACCGCCGCTATCTATCAAGAAATCGAAAGGCAAAGGCCCGGAGAGCAAGCCTTGAGCGTGCAACGCATGTGTCAGCTGGGTGGCGTCAGCCGCGCCGGGTTTTACCGCTCGCACCGAGCCCAGCCGCGTGAAGCAGCGGATGTGGACTTGCGTGACGCCCTGCAACGCGTGGCCGTGAAGTTTCCCAGCTATGGTTGGCCGCGTATGACCTGGGAACTGCGACGTCGCGGTTGGACGGTGAATCACAAGCGCGTCTACCGCCTGATGCGCGAGGACAACCTACTCTGCCTGCGCCGGCGAAGATTCGTGGTTACCACGGACTCGGCACACCGCCTGCCGGTATATCCGAACCTGGCGCGTGAGATGACCTTGACCGCGGTTGATCAACTCTGGGTGGCGGATATTACTTACATCCGGTTGTTGGCGGAGTTCGTGTACCTGGCGGTGATTTTGGACGCTTTTTCCCGCCGCGTGATCGGCTGGGCTCTGGAACGCACTCTGGAGAGCCGCTTGACACTGCAGGCACTGCACATGGCGCTTCAGCGAAGACGACCTGGACCCGGCCTGGTGCATCATTCCGATCGCGGAGTGCAGTACGCCTCCTGCGAGTACACGGGGCTGCTCCTGGAGTACGGAATCAGCATCAGCATGAGCCGCCGCGGCAATCCCTACGACAACGCTGTGGCGGAGTCGTTCATGAAAACCCTGAAATACGAGGAGGTATACCGGCAGGAATATCGTGACTTGGCAGAAGCGCGAGCCGCAATCCCACATTTTTTGGAACAGGTGTACAACCGCCGACGGCTACATTCGGCTTTGGGCTATCTTCCACCCGTAGAATTCGAGCGATCCCTTGTTGCGAGCGCTTCGGAATCGGCGACATCGTTCGCCGTGGAGGCGGAGAAGTGAGTTTTCCGAGGCATGGGGAAATCTATCGCCCGATAGTAGAACCGGGGCAGCCCAGGATGGACCGCCCCAGCCTTCATCGGTACGATGAGTTTCCAGCTGGCTATTCCTTGGCGGGGTGCGCTCCCGCAGAGCCCGCCTCTGCTTCGCCAGCCGGGTCGCAGGTTGCAACAGACGGAATGGGCAGAACAATCGAAAAGCAGCGAACGGTAAAGAGTGTCTTAACTGCTTGTCTCAGCCAAGGGGACAACTTCAGAGGGTTCCGTTCTTGTCCAATCAAATACGTGAGAGTCGTCACGTCCCGATTTGTCGTTTACCAGGCATGTGCCGAATCATTGACGATTCCCTGTCTCCGCGGTGTCTAATTACATCAGGGTTGGCCCCGTGCCTAGCAGAATCACCGTCGCCAGAACGTTCGTCATCACCACTCTAATCGCGGTCCTCTATCGGTATTGGCTCGTCACACCCGTGCTCCAATATTTGAGCATCGGTAAGTGGCGTCTCGTTGCTATGGTAGGGGCGGCCGGAATCGGCTGCGCTATGTCACTATTGAGGCTATCCGCCCTAACCCAGGTGTGTGGGTGTGTGCACTTGTAGCCGGCCTACTCTTAGGTGGAACCTGGGCGGCTTGGCAAGCTCCCAACGACGTTCCAATTTCGGCGAGTGGTGCGTTCGCGTCGCATCTGGAATCCTTCTGGAATTGGATAATAATTTTGACTGTCGCTACTACCGTGGGTGGATTTTTCTGCGCTCGACTCGTAAAGAACCGCCCACCAACTTCTGGTTAGCCCTGCGGGTTCAGGGCTGTATCAGGGGCGGCTAGAATGCGGTCCTACTTGCTTCGCTCAATCGAGGTATAAGAGCATCGCGTCGCCGCGCGCTGCGGTTCCTTCGTAATAGTTGTACACTTGCGTGAAATACATTTGGGCCAGTTGTAATTCACCCTCGTCTCGGCATGCGTAGACCTTTGCTGCCTTCATAGCCTCCAAATTAAAACGCGACATTAGGTCTTTTTTTGAAACCGTTTTCAATGCTCTCGCCACTTTCTTAACTTCATTTGGTTCAAGATATCGGGCAGGTCCATAGCCCATATCCGGTCCGATTTCCGTACCACCGAGAATCACTTTGCCCAAAATAGTGTCAGTTTCCCAAGCTGTTCCTGTAAGGAGGTAGTGAAGAGAATGCCAAGATTTTTCGAGTGCCAGCCCTTCTTCACTGCCAGAATCAACGGTGACGCCTGCTGATTCTAGCTTGGCGATAATTTGTTTACGCAATTTGCTGTTAGCCTCCGAGTCCCCCGCGTCCCCTGCAGCCGCCGCTTGCTTGGCCATTTTCAGAACACGCTGCATCGCCATTTCCTCGATGCTTAGTAGGGCGGCGGTTTTGACGTCGCCGGAGGCGTAGGTTAACTTTCCGCGCAGAAGTTCCCTTACCGAACTGGGATCTTTTTTTAGAGTTCTCAATTGGGTTGGAGTGACCGCTCGGAGGTGCCCGATCATGCTCACGGAGATTTCACCTTTGATTCGTAAGATACGCGCGCAATCCAGCATTTTCTCTGGCTGAACAACTCTTCAAGTCGGCCCAAATATCGGGCAAGCACAGACATCTTTGCGTTTGCCTTCCGCCATTGGGGCAGTAGGAGAGAAGCTTAACACGGGGAACTTCCTCATGGCTGTGTAGTCACCTTACCGGACATCTCCTTTTCGGGGCCAGTTCCAGTCCGGCTTCGCGAGCGTTTGCCGGGTTCCGCTTGGGCGATTGTCGTAGAAGTTCCCGTAAGTTGTTGATTCTTCGTGCGTGGAGTCTTCGAAGGCAGATGCTCTATCCAGCTGAGCTACGGGCCCGTCGAATAGTTTAACATGTGAACATGCCCGTCAGGGCAGCGGCGCAGGGCGGCCAAGAGGTGCAACGTGAAAGTTAAAAGTGAACCGTGGGATGGCAAAGTGCCGATGAGCGTGCAGATTCGGCGTGAGGCGATGGCCTGGTTTTGGGTGGGACTGGCATTCTTGCTGATTAATGGAACCGTGGGACAAGCGCGGGTGATTCCTTCCGGATCAATGGAGAAAACGCTGCTGGTCGGCGATCACTTAATCATGAGCCGCATCGGCTACGACGCCGGCGTGCCCTTCACCAATTGGCATGTGCCGCTCTGGCGCAATCCGAAGCGGCAGCAGATGATCATTTTTACGCCCCCTTACGCGCCGGGGCAAACCGACCTGGTCAAGCGCGTGATCGGCTTGCCCGGAGACGTGCTCGAGCTTCGCAACGGCTCAGTGTGGATCAATGGCCGGAAGCTCGAGGAAAACTACACCACCGGCGCTAGCGAGCCTGCGCCGCTCGGACAGACTCCTGCGGGAATGGCAGACGTGAAATTCCCTTACGTGGTTCCCGCGGGATGTTATTTCGCGATGGGCGATAACCGCGAGAACTCCTACGACAGCCGTTTCTGGGGTTGTGTGCCGCGCGAAGACATTATCGGCACGCCAGAAATGATTTATATGTCGCTCGATGCGAGTCCGGATGCGTGGCAGCCTGGACAGATACGCGAACGATTCTTGGCCTACGGCAATGCCCTCTTGCATCCGAGGACGGTGCGCTGGGCCCGTCTGTTCCACACGCTTTAGCCGAGCATCGCATCTCTTTGCATGGGCGGCCTTGACCGAGAAGTTGCCATGCGCACGCCGCCTTCTCTCAGCGGTTCCCCCCTTTCCGCCGCAGAGAGCGCTTTGACGGCTAGGCTCGTATCACGGTGATTCCCATTTTTTCGAAGGGATCGGTAGCTTTTCTCGGAACAGCACTCTCCACAATCATGACGTTCGCGTCGGTAGCCGGCGCGATCAAGTAGGGCGAGGCCGCGTTCAGTTTCTCGCTGGAAACCAGAACAGCGGTTTCCGCAGCGGCGGCAATGAGGGCGCGCTTTATGTGGGCTTCTTCGAAGTCGCCGGTCGTCAGGCCGGCCTCCGGATGTATGCCGGTGACGCCAAGGAAAAACGTGTCGGCCCGGATCTGTCGAATGGCCTCGACCGTTGCCGCGCCAACCGTAACGACGGAATGCTTGAACAAGCGGCCACCGATGAGAATGACCTCGATCCCGGGATGCGCGAGCAGCTCCATCGCGATTGTGGGGCTGTGGGTCACGACCGTCGCCCGCAGATCTTGCGGGAGATGCCGGGCCAGCTCGCGCGTGGTTGTACCCCCGTCAAGAATCACGACCTGGCCGCTCTCGACCATGGCCGCTGCGGCCCGGCCGATGGCCACCTTTGCCGCGCTGGCGAGCCGCTCCCGTCCGGCGAAGTCGACCACCGCCGGAGAGGCCGGCAAGGCGCCGCCGTGGACTCGCTGCAGCAGGCCTTCCTGGGCCATCTCGCGGAGGTCCCGGCGAATGGTGTCTTCCGACAAGCCGAGCTCATGACTCACGCTCTTTGCAATGACCTGTCCTTCAAATTTTAATTTATTTAGAATCAGTTGTTTGCGATGTTTTGTAAGCAAACTTTAATCCTCGGGAGGGATGATTTCCTCAGCAATCCTAGCACGAAATATCTTGAATATGCACGAAATTGCACGATAGAATCGGAGGCTACCGGAGGAAGACACTTCATGTCGCAAATCGCAAAGCCGTTGATCATTTTGATCGCCGGTCCATACCGCTCGGGAACCAACGACGCTCCAGAGCAAATGGCCGAGAACTTGCGCGCCCTCGAGGAATACGCGCTTCCCGTCTATAGAGCGGGGCACCTGCCGATGATCGGCGAATGGGTCGCCTTACCCGTGATCCGTGAGGCGGGTTCACAGGGCGTCGGCGATTCGATCTACCAAGAATTCCTTTATCCGGTCGCGCACCGGTTGTTGCAGCGTTGCGACGCCGTGCTCCGCGTGCCGGGCGAGTCCAAAGGCGCCGACCACGACGTCGCCATCGCGCGTCAGCGCGGGCTACCGGTTTTCTATACTGTCGAGGAAATTCCACCAGCCGGACCCGGGAGCTAGATCGCTAAAAGCGGGTGCCGCTTCCAGAACGCCGGCATTTGGATTTGCGGGAGGGCGTTAGAAAGCAAAAAGCGCGGAGGGCGTCCGCGCCTTTTGCTTCCGTGCAAAATCGCCGGGAAGAAAGCTTAAATAGTCTTCGTGGCGGCCGCTGCCGGCGCGGCGTTGCGCGCAAAAGCGTGGGCGTTGGCGTCTTTCTCGGCGGTCTTGTCGATTTCGATGGAGCCCTTAAAATAGGCGCCGTCTTCGATCATGATGCGCGCGGTGGTCAAATCACCGTTGACCGAGCCATCCTTCTTGATCTCGATACGGTCCTTGGCGCGAAGGTTGCCCTTCACCGTGCCGAACACCACCACCTCGCGGGCGATGATATCGGCGGTAACTTTTGCGGTAGCTCCCACAGTGAGCTTGCGGTCGTCGAGCTGGATCAGTCCTTCGACCGAGCCATCGACCAGCAAGTCTTCATTGCCGGAGATTTCACCTTTCACATGCAGGCTGGCGCCCAGTCGCGCGGTTGCGCCGCTGGGGGCTCCTAGTGGACGCAGGGCATCTGTACTCATAGCGTTCGTTTCCTCCCAAGTCGCCGGAGCGGACTTCGGCGGCTGATTCGTAGATAAATTTTTTGGCTCCGGTTGCGCATTGGACGGCGTATCCGGTTTCCTCGTGTTACCCCACATCGGACCTCCCAAGGGACAAGTGCACCCCACGCAAGTTTCCGGACCGGGGTAAGGCAAACTGTATGCCGATGGCTTGCAGACAGCAAATAGAGTATGTACCGGCTGTGGCCGGAAAGTAACTGCACTGTGGTACAGAAGCCGTACTGTACTCTCGGCGCCCCTTAGAAACGAGCGGGAAGGTTCCGGCCCCCTCTTTAAGTTGTGGATTTGGCCGGTGTTGCAACCGTTTTTAGGAGCTGGGCTTTTCAGGCACCGGCTGCGTGGCCAGGAAGTCTCGCGCGAAGCGCGGGGCGTAGGCGTCCAGCAGTTCCCCGACGCGCTCGGGGTCGGAGGATTTTACGATCAGCCCGGCGTGGTGATATTTGTTTACGCGGTAGATGATTTCGGGGTCGTTGTAAGCGGCAGTATCAGGATTTTCCTGGCGCGCCAGCGAGAGGATGATGCCTGCATAGTCGCGACGGATGGCGGGCAATTGGTAGGAAGTCTTTCCCGCGCCGACTTCAAGGCGCGCCCACTCGCGCCATAAATTGATTCCCGAGGCGGCCTCCACAATATCGGAGATGTAGGCGCCGCCCACACGTGCCGCAACCTCGATGAAATAAAGCTTGCCGTCGCTGTGCGATCTTAGAAACTCCGCATGAGTCACTCCTCGCAGGAAGCCTAGTCCATCGAGGAGCTGCCGATTGAGATCGAGGAGGGCTTTGGTTTCCGCGGCATGGCGCGGCAGCGTGCGCGTGGTGAACACCCCGCCCTGGTGCGAGGTGTCGAGCGGCGGCGTGCCGTAGGCATGGGCTTCGGCAAGTTGGATGTTTTTCTCGGAGACGACGCTGTCAACGTGAAAAACCGCGCCGGGAACGAACTGTTCGAGCAAGTAAAAGGATTGTTGATCGCCAAGTTGCTCGATCAGCGACCACAGCTCGGATGGGTCGTGGAGCTTCTTCATGCCGATGCCGCTCGCTTGCGAGCGCGGTTTGATCAGCCAGGGAGCGGGTACGCGAGCCATGAATTCGCTGAGCTCGCGATGATTAAGGACGTGCACGAACTCTGGAACGGGGATACCGGCTTCCCTGGCCCGGGCGCGCATAGCCAGCTTGTCGCGGAAATAGCGCACCGTGGTGAGGCCCATGCCCGGGATACGCAGGTGTTCGCGCAGCGCGGAAACATTTTCCATATCGAACTCGTCGAGCGCCACGATGCGGTCGATCTGGTGGAAGCGCGCTAGATAGCTCACGGAATAGATGATGGCTTGCAGGGGCAGGTCTTCGGGCATGGTAAAAACTTCGTCGATGCAGTCGAAGGGCCAGTTGGCCTGACGTAGTTTCTCTACGGTGAGCAACAGCACGGTGCAGCCCAGGGCTTTGCAGGTGCGCAGAAATTCCTGGCCCTTTTCATAGGAGCTGACGCATAGAATGCTAAGTGGTCGGCTTTCCGGCATGCAGGACTCCGTGAAAAGCGCTTCGCCGGCCCGCGAGTGAGCATGCCCACAAGCTGCTCAAACGCGCCGCGAATCTTGCGCAGTATACTGCGCTCTAAGCTGCGGGGAACAGAAATTGTAGAAATGGCCCGACGCGCGCGGCCCACGCGGCTTCGTTGTGTTCGGCCCCTTCGACGCGTTCGTAGTGCAAGTCGCGTTCGTACTGCCAACCCTTGGAGAGCAATACATCGCGAAATTTTTCCACGTCGTCGAGAATACGCGGACCTTCACGCGTGCCGATGTCCAGCCAAATGCGCGGGCGCGGTTCAACCGGCGCGGCGGCGGCAAAGCGGTGCATGACGTGCTGGTTCCACCACACCGAGGGCGAGAGCGCAGCGATCTTTCCGAAAATGTGCGGGAGTTTTAATCCAAGATAAAGCGACACGAGACCGCCGAGCGATGAACCGCCGATGCCTGTGGCCGGCCCTCCGGACTGCACACGGTATTCTCTTTCGATGAACGGTTTTACCTCTTCGATCAAGAATTTGGCATAGCGGTCGGCGCGGCCGCCGCCGAGCTTGGGCACTTGCGTCGGCGTATATTCACGAATGCGCTGCTTGGTGTTGTACAAACCCACGATCAAGAGCGGTTCCACGAGACCCGCGGAAATGGCGTAGTCGGCGGTTTGCCCAACATGCCAGTCCTGGCCGGGAATGAAAGAAGTCGCGCCGTCAAAAAGATTTTGCCCGTCGTGCAGATACAAAACCGGAAAGCGCCGCCCGGGCTGTTCTTCATAACCCGGCGGAGTGTAAACGATCAAGTCGCGCTGATTGCGAAGGAACCGCGAACGAAATTGCTCGTGTTTGCGAAGCTGGCCGGGGTTCACGTGGCGATGGCCAGCAGCAGGTCTTTAGGTTCGACGTGCTGCCCTGGCGCGACCAGCAGCTTGGTGATGCGCCCGGAGATCGGCGCGTAAATATTCGATTGCATCTTCATGGCCTCAAGAGTGAGAAGTTTTGCGCCACGTTCGACCGCTTGATTGGCCTGCACCGCGATGCCCCCGATCACACCGGCAGTCGGCGCGGCAACCTGTCCGGCATCGGCCGGATCGGCTTTGGGATGCGCGCGTTCCGTGACGCGCAGCGCGCGATCGCGGACGTTTACCTCGCGCGGCTGACCGTTCAACTCGAAAAAAAGCGTGCGCGTCCCGTCCGGGTGCGGCTCGCTGATGGTAAGAAATTTTATAATCAGCGACTTGCCCGAAGCGATGTCCACGGTAATTTCTTCACCGGATTTTAGCCCGTAAAAGAACGCCGGTGTGGGCAAAACGCTGACGTCCGCGTACGTTTGGCGGAATTTATCGAATTTCAAGAACACTTCAGGATACAGCAGATAATCGAGGAGATCGTCGAGCGCGACGGTGTGCCCTGTCTTCTTTTCCAGCGTCTTTTGCTCTTCGGCGAAATCGACCGGAGGAAGATTATCGCCGGGGCGCCCCTCTAGCGGCGCCGCTCCACGCAAGATTATTTTTTGCAACTTGGGCGGCCAACCGCCGGGCGGTACTCCGAGAACGCCCGAGAACATCTCCACGACAGAGTTGGGCAACGAAATGTCGTGGTTTTGATCGAGCTTCAGAATGTCGGCGGGCTTTATTTCCTTAGCCATCAGGAACAATGTCATATCCCCGACGACCTTGCTGCTGGGCGTAACCTTAACGATATCCCCGAAAAGCTGATTCACTTCGGCGTACATTTTTTCCGCTTCGCGCCAACGGTGCCCGAGGCCCATCGCGGTAGCTTGTTCGCGCAAATTGGTGTATTGCCCGCCGGGAATCTCATGTTGGTAAAGCCGCGCCGAACCAGACTTGGGGCCCGAATCAAAGGCCAAATAATAGCCGCGGATGGTCTCCCAATAGTCGGAGCACTCGTTGAAAATTTCCGTGTCCAGCTTGGTGTCGCGCGGCGTGTTGCGCAGCGCTTCGACGATGGCGTTGAGGTTCGGCTGGCTTGTGCCGCCGCTCATCGCCGCGACCGCGGCATCGGCGACATCGACGCCCGCGTCGCTGGCCATCAGGATGCTCGCGGCGTTCAGACCGCTTGTGTCATGAGTGTGGAAATGCACCGGCAGGCCGATCTCTTCACGCAAACGCTTTACCAACTGAAACGCCGCGTAGGGCTTGCATAATCCGGCCATATCCTTGATACACAGAAAATGCGCGCCCAGCTTTTCCAGTTGCTTGGCCAGCTGCACATAATATTTAAGCGAATATTTTGGCCGGCTGGCATCGAGAATATCCCCGGTGTAACAGATAGCGGGTTCGCAGATGCCGCCAGTCTCTAGCGCCGCCTCGATGGCCACACGCATGTTGTCGACGGAGTTCAGCGAATCGAAGATACGGAAAATGTCGATGCCCTGCGCAAAAGCTTCGCGGACAAACGTCTTGATCACGTTGTCGGGGTAAGAAGCGTAGCCCACGGCGTTGGCGCCGCGCAGCAGCATCTGGAAACAGATATTGGGAATGCGTTTGCGCAGCGCGCGCAGGCGCTGCCAGGGATCTTCGTGCAGGAAGCGCAGCGACGTATCAAATGTCGCGCCGCCCCACATTTCCACGCTGAATAAATTCGGCGCCCGCTGCGCGATGGCGCTCGCCGTGCCCAGCAGATCGTGCGTGCGCACGCGCGTGGCCATCAGGGACTGGTGCGCGTCGCGATACGTCGTGTCGGTAATCAGCAGGCGCTTTTCTTTGCGGGCCCAAGCCGCAAATCTCCTGGCGCCCAGTTTCTTGAGCAACTGGCGCGTGCCGGGCGGCGGCTCGATGCCCGGCAGGGCGGGCAGTACCGCCGGCTCAAATTCCGACGGCACGGGCTTCCCTTTCACTTCCGGATTACCGTTCAGAATCACGTCGCCGAGATAGGAAAGAACCTTGCTGGCACGGTCGCCGCGGCTGGGAAATTTGAAAAGCTCCGGATGATCCTCAAGAAAGGAAGTAGCGACCTCTCCAGAACGAAAACTCGGGTGGTTCACCACATTTTCCACGAAGGGAATATTCGTTTTTACTCCGCGGATGCGGAACTCGCGCAGTGCCCGGTCCATGCGCTGGCAGGCTTCGGGAAGGTTCGAACCCCACGCGGTCACTTTCACCAGCAGCGAATCGTAATAAGCCGCCAGCTGGGCCCCAGCGTAAGCCGTGCCGCCGTCCAAGCGGATGCCAAACCCGGCTGGCGAACGATAGGTGGACAGCTTTCCGTAGTCCGGCGCGAAATTCTTGTCGGGGTCCTCCGTGGTCACGCGGCATTGCAGCGCCGCGCCGTGCAGCGGAATATTCTCCTGCTGCGGCAGATTCAGCGGCTCCTTGTGCAGCTCATGCCCTTGGGCCACGAGAATTTGCGAGCGCACCAGATCAATGCCGGTGATCATTTCCGTTACCGTGTGCTCGACTTGAATTCGCGGATTGACCTCGATGAAATACCACTTGCGCTCATCAACATCGTAGAGAAATTCCACCGTGCCGGCGTTGCGATAGTGGGCCTTGCGCGCCAGCTGCAGCGCCGCCTCACATAATTCCTCGCGAACCCCGGGGGGCAGGTTTACGGCCGGCGCGACCTCCACCACCTTCTGATGACGCCGCTGCACCGAGCAGTCGCGTTCGTAAAGATGCAGCAAGTGCCCATGGTGGTCGCCGAGAATCTGCACTTCAATATGGCGAGCGTGCGGCAGATACTTTTCAAGAAACACACTGGCATTGCCGAATGCCGAGCGCGCTTCACCTTGCGCCTCCTCGAGCAAGGCATTCAACTGCGACGCGTCATGTACCACGCGCATCCCGCGTCCGCCGCCACCCATTGCCGCTTTCACGATGACGGGATAACCAATCTTCTTGGCGATTTTCTGCGCTTGCTCGGGAGAGGTGACGGGATCTTCCGTGCCCGGAAGAACGCGCACTCCGGCGGCGGCCGCCAGTTTTCGCGCGGCGGTTTTGTCGCCAAGCAAATCCAGCAAATCGGGCGTCGGCCCAATAAAAATAATGCCGGCCTTCGCGCAGGCCCGCGCAAATTCCGCGTTCTCGGCCAGGAAGCCGTAGCCTGGATGAACGGCGTCCACGCCTTTTTCCTTGGCCAGCGCCACAATCCCGGAAATATCCAGATAGGCCTGCACCGGCCCTTTGCCCGCGCCAATCTGATAGGCCTCGTCGGCCTTAAATCGATGCAGCGCCAGACGGTCTTCCTGCGAATAAATCGCCACGGTCCGCAGGCCTAGTTCGTTCGCGGCGCGGAAAATGCGGATGGCGATCTCGCTGCGGTTGGCGGCGAGAACCTTTTTGATCGGCTGCAGTTTACCTGGTCGTGGGCTCATGCCTGGCGCGACGCCACTTCCTGACGCAAAGGCGTTGCGCGAATCTTACATTGTTTCACGCACGCGGCGCGAGGCCCCGTCAATTTTTTGGATGGCGGTGAGCAGTTTTTTAACGGTGGCCGGGATTACCTGCGGTGGAGCCGGCCGCGTTCAGAACAGCTGGCGGCGCCTGTTTCAGTTGTCGCAGCTCGCTTTGCACCGTGGCCCACAACTTCGGTTTCGCCTTGGTGGCATACGGCGCATCCGGCTGGCTATAAAAATCCAGCAGCTCCGCGCGCACGTCGGGCGGCGCGGTAACAAAATTCTCTTTGGCCAAAAGGTCCAGCAACCTGGCGTGGGCGTCGTCGTTCAGGAAATATGTTCCCGGACCACTGGTATCGCCGGTGTCAAAGTTGTCGTTCTTCAGTTCGAGCGTCCCCGCGCCTTGCCGGGACAGCAGTCCCCGGTATCGGTCCATGGTGGCATTGAAGCTGGCTTCAAACATTTTTTCCGTTTCCGGCGTGGGGGTTCGGAACTGCAGCACTTTGAGTGGACCAACTTTGGGAATCAGTTTAACCACCAAGGCCAGAAATTTGTCGCCAAAGGAGGGCGGCCGATAGTCGCGCCCCCATTCTTTTTCATAACTGGCGCGCGAAAGATTGTAGAGGAATTTCCTCTTCGTGATCCCCGGATCGTCTTTCATGATCTCCTTGCTCTTCAGACTCCAGGCCACGCGCGTGGCTTTGGGAAGCAGCGTGCTGACGTCGCGCCGATAGGAATTGAGGGCCCGCTCTTCATTATCCAAAACGCTGTGCAAATTCAGCCCGTACGTTTCCTGAAACGCCTGCTCGAGCAGCGGAACGGCCACCTGGAACCCGATGAAATCGTGATAGCTGCTCGGAGCAAATCGCTGCTGCGCAACCTCGATGACGTCGAAACCGAACTCGGTCTTTACGTGCGCCAGGGGGTCCTGCTCGTAGGTAACACTGTCGCCGTATTTCCTCTTCAGCTTGGGATACAGGACGGGAACCGCGCGGTTGGTGCCGATTTTGTGACCGTCGTTATCCGCCGCGTAATGCGCGAGTGCGCCCAACGCAAACGCGTAGCCGTCGAGGTCCTGGGCATCCCGCAACAGGGCTAACACAAAATCCCCGCTGCGCACATAATGCGTTAAATCGCTCACCAGTTTGCTGCCGTGCGGGTAGTAACCCATATCCTGAACGATCGCGCCGCCATAGGCGTAGCCATGCGCGACCTTCAGTTCTTCGGGCGTGGCTTGCGGAAAACGAGCGAGCAGAACCGGCTTAATGCCGCTGTCCCACGCGGAATCGATAATCGCTTCGTGCGACAACACGGCGTACGCCCGGCCGCAGGGCACATCGCCGAACAGCAGTACCAGCGTGCAGACCATCGCAAGCAGCACTCTCCCGATCTGGGGCGCGGAAGGTTTCAAAACAACGGGCGTATTTCGCGAAGAAACGGGTTGCGGCGCAGTCGACTCTTTGGCGAAACCTGTGGGTAACGCGGAGTTATAGCCATAGCTCATGCCCGTGATTGGATGAAGCAGAGAGGACTAAGGAGTGCGACGCCGCGCAAGGGACGTTAATCAGCGCGGAACTTGGCTTGCCGGGGGTTAATACTTGCGCAGCACACCAATGACGCGGCCCTGAATTTTCAGGTCGCTGGCTGCGACGAAAATCGGTTCCATTTCCGAATTGGCGGGTTGTAAGCGGATTTTTCCCGCTGGCTCGCGATAAAAGCGCTTGAGCGTGGCTTCATCGCCGCCGATCAGCGCCACGATGATGTCTCCCGCATTGGCGACTTGCGTCTGTTCGCAAACCACAAAGTCGCCGTCCATGATGTGGTCCTCAATCATGGAGCTGCCTTTCACCTGCAACACAAAAGAGTTTCCCCCGCGCGCAAAATCGCCGAGTGACAGTGTCTCGCGCTCTTCGACCGCCTCCAAGGGCCGCCCCGCAGCGATTCGGCCGAGCAGCGGCAACTCCTGCACCTTGCGCTCGATGACCTGTTCGCGCACCGACTTCGGCAATTGCAGAATCTCGATCGAGCGGCTCTGGTTGTAACCTCGGCGTATAAAACCCTTTTTCTCCAGCGTGGAAATATGTTTGTGCACCGTCGCCAGCGACGTCAGCTTCAGCCCCTTGCCGATCTCTTCAAAGCTCGGCGCGTAGCCGTGCTTGGTCTCAAAAGAAACCAGGTAATCGAGTACTTCCTTTTGCCGCTTGGTCAGAGCCATGTGTGCCTCCGGGCGCGAATAGCCAGCGAAACTCCTTGAAGCACTCTAGGCGAACACAAGGCGAACGTCAAGCGAAAATCCCGCCACGCGGTCACGCGCCGCGGCAAGGGCGTGCGCTTGCAGGGTTTTAAACGCCGATACTGGCTGCCGTCTCGGTTGGCGCGTCGGCCCGCGTGCGGCGTTTTGCGGTACGTCCAAAAATGATATAAGTCCATCACTTATGTCTTCAAGTTCCCCGGCCTCGGGATCGGTCATCGCCGCCGCGGTGGTTTGTCTCCTGGGCAGTGCCTTCACGATTCTGGGTCTCGGAATTTCCCTGTTCGGCTTAGCCCTGGCGGGCTCGCGGTCCACGCCCGAAATCCCCACGCTGGTAAGAACGGCCATGCTCACCATGGTCTTGGTTTTCCTCGGGGTGGCCATCTTTGGCGTGGTTACCGGCGTTGCTTTGATCCGCCTGCGAAATTGGGCTCGCATTTCGGCGCTGATCTTTGCCGGCAGCAGCGCCTTTTTCGGCGCGTCGACGATCGGCTTCGTCTTTCTCATGCGTATCCCCCTCGAACCCGGCGCTCCCGAGGTGAGTTTAGGAATCGTTCGCGGGATAGCCCTGGTCTTGTATGGTTTGCCCATGCTGGTCGGCGTTTGGTGGCTCATCCTCTTCACTCGTCCGGCGATCAAGGCCCAGTTTGCCGGCCAGGGTATCGCTATCGATTCCCGCACTCCCCGGAAACCACGCTGTCCCGTTCCCGTCGCCGTGCTCGCCTGGCTCCTCGTCGTTTCAGGCGTGTTCTCCGGGTTCGCTGTACTTCTGCCGCTCCACATGCCCGTGTTTCTCTTCGGCCATGTGTTTTCTGGTGTGACGGGCCGCAGCATCTTTTTTTTGAGCTGCCTCCTGTACGTGGTGGCGGGCACGGGCCTCCTAAAATTGAAGCCCTGGAGTTATCCGCTCACCATTGCCTTGTACCTGTTCTGGCTGGCCAGCGGCACCGCCGGACTATTGAACCCCAACGGCCGCGACGCTCTTAATTCCGCCATGGCCGAAATGCTAAACTCCATGCACCTCCCGTCCCCCGCCATGCAAGCGCCCGACTATGCGCGCCAAGGCTTCGCCGGCGTCTTCATCGCTCTCGCATTTTCTGCCGTGATGCTGGGCGTCTTGATCTTCTACCGTCAGCGCTTCCTTGAAGCCGCGAGCGCCGCAAGCGCCTGACGTCGACGCGACCTTCCCCCGACGCCCGTCCGCGCCTCCCGTGGGCCCTAGCGCGCGCTTGTCGGTCTGCGGACCGCTGCGGGCCTTTCTCCTAAGACACATCGCGGTGCTGATGCTCTCCTCACTCCCGCCGCGCATCCAACGATATGGTATTCTTTAGCTTAGGATTCGTGCGGTACGCCCCTGCATTGTCCTGCAAGCCCGCCGCACCGCGCTTTTTCCAAAAGACGATGGCTGCCTCCGGGTGCAAGGCGGGAAGGTTTCCCGCCGTACCTTCGCGCGGCCCGAACGAGGACTTGGGGAAATATGGCTACCGTAACCGACATTCCGTTGCCCAAAACAAAGCCGGAGGTGATTGACCGTGCGGTCATTCGCTTCGCCGGAGACTCCGGCGACGGCATGCAGATCACCGGCAGCCAATTTACGAACACCGTGGCGCTGTACGGCAACGATATCGCCACCTTCCCTGACTATCCCGCCGAAATTCGTGCCCCCGCAGGAACCTTGCCCGGCGTGAGCGGCTTCCAGTTGCATTTTTCTTCCGACGACATCAATACTCCGGGCGACGCTATCGACGTGCTCATCGCCATGAATCCCGCGGCCTTGCGCGTGAATCTCGGCGACCTCAAAGCCAACGGCATCCTGATCGTCAACAGCGACAGCTTTACGGAAAATGACCTCCGCAAAGCGCAGATGACCGTCAATCCGCTCGAGGATCATTCCCTCGACAAATATCGCCTGTTCCCCGTCGAGCTTGAACGCCTCACGCGCCGCGCTCTAGAACATCTTGGCCTGGACGCCAAGTCCATGGACCGCTGCAAAAATTTCTTCGCCCTGGGCATGTGCTATTGGCTGTACAACCGCTCGATGGAATCCACCGTCCGCTGGATCAACGATAAATTCAGCAAAAAGCCTCTGCTCGTCGAAGCCAACCAACTGGCCATGAAAGCCGGCTACTCCTATTGCGAAGCCACCGAAGCCTTTCAGATCAGCTATGAAATTCCGCCGGCGCACTTGTCGCCGGGACTGTACCGCAGCATGAGCGGCAATCAGGCGTTGGCGCTCGGATTTGTCACCGCCTCGCAAAAATCCGGCCTGAAACTTTTCCAGGGCAGCTACCCCATCACTCCAGCCTCGGACATTCTCCACGAGCTTTCTCAGTACAAAGATTTCGGCGTGATGACCTTTCAGGCCGAAGACGAAATCGCCGCCATCACTTCCTCAATCGGCGCAGCCTATGCTGGCGCACTGGCGCTGACCACCACCTCCGGTCCGGGCATGGCACTAAAGACCGAGGCCCTGGGCCTGGCTGTAGCCATCGAAATCCCCCTGGTGATCGTAAACGTGCAGCGCGGCGGGCCCTCGACTGGCTTGCCCACCAAAACCGAGCAGGCAGATTTGTTGCAAGCCATGTTCGGGCGCAATTCCGAAGCTCCCATTCCGATTATCGCGGCGTCGACGCCCGGTGATTGCTTCTGGGCCGCAATCGAGGCTTGCCGCATCGCCGTCAAATACATGGTTCCGGTTATTCTGCTCTCCGACGGCTATCTGGCCAACGGTGCGGAGCCTTGGCGCGTGCCAGAGCTTAGCGATATTCCCGAGATTCCAGTGAATTTCGCCAAAGATCCCCAAGGCTTTAAACCCTACAAGCGCAACCCCGACACCTTGGCGCGGCCTTGGGCCATTCCCGGAACGCCCGGACTCGAACACCGCATCGGCGGCCTGGAAAAACAGGACGTCAGCGGTAACATCAACTACGAACCGCTCAATCACGAAAACATGGTGCGCATCCGCGCCGCCAAGGTTGCCGGCATCGTCCAGGACATCCCCGCCGCCGTTCCCGCTGGCGATAAAGAAGGCGACCTCTTAATCGTAGCCTGGGGCTCTACGCACGGCGCGATCACCGCCGCGGTAAAAGCGCAGCGCGCTCAGGGGCGCCGCATTGGCCATGTGCACCTGCGCCATCTCAACCCTCTGCCCGCAAACCTCGCGCAAATCTTCAAGCGCTACAAGAGAATCCTCGTGCCCGAATTAAACATGGGTCAGTTGCTCTGGGTCCTGCGCGCCAAATATCTCGTCGACGCCGTAGGCTTGAACAAAATTCAAGGCCGGCCCTTCAAGCAGGCGGAACTCGAACAAAAGATCGAAGAGGTACTCGGCCTTTAGGGGCCGGGGGCTTCAGCCGCTGTGCCCAAGTAAGCAGAGCGCAGTAGGCACGAATAAGGGAAACGCAAAAAAGGAAGCCGTGAAAAAATGACCACTGCCACGTTGCCCGTTCTCACAAAGAAGGACTTCCAAACCGACCAGGAAGTCCGCTGGTGCCCCGGCTGCGGCGACTACGCCATCCTCTCCGCGGTGCAGGCGGTCTTCCCCGAACTCGGCATCAAGCGCGAAAATTTCGTGGTGGTCTCCGGCATCGGCTGCTCGAGCCGCTTCCCTTATTACATGAACACCTTCGGGTTCCACACCATTCACGGCCGTGCGCCTGCAGTAGCCACCGGCATTAAAGCGATCCGCCCCGACCTCGAAGTCTGGGTCGCCACGGGCGACGGCGACGCCCTGTCCATCGGCGGCAACCACACCATCCACATGCTGCGTCGCAACGTGGGTCTGAAGGTTTTGCTCTTCAACAACAAGATTTACGGCCTCACCAAGGGCCAGTATTCACCCACCTCCGAAGTGAACAAAAAGACCAAGTCCACTCCGTTCGGTTCACTCGACCGCCCCTTCAATCCGCTGGCCCTCGCCATCGGGGCGGAAGCCACCTTCGTAGCCCGCTCTGTCGATGTCTTCCAGCAGCACCTCAAGGACACCCTTAAATCCGCCGCCGCCCATCGTGGCTCCGCCTTCATCGAAATCCTGCAAAACTGCAACATCTTCAACGACGGCGCCTGGTTCTCCCTCACCGAACGCGATGCCCGCAGCGAGCACGTCATTCAGCTCGAACAAGGCAAGCCCATGGTCTTTGGCAAGAATAAAGACAAAGGCATCCGCCAAATCGGCATGGACCTCGAAGTCGTACAACTCGGCAACGGCACCACGGAAAACGACCTGCTCATCCACGACGCCACAAATCCGAATCCGGTCTACGCCTTCGCCCTTGCCCAAATGGAAAAACGCGAAGGCTTCCCCACGCCCATCGGCGTCCTCCGCAACTGGAACGATCAGCCCCGCTACGAAGAAGTTTTGAATGAGCAGATCAAGGAAGTCATCGCCAGGCGGGGCCCCGGCGACCTCAACAAGCTCCTCCGCGCCGGCGACACCTGGGAAGTTCGCTGACAATGCCCTCGAGTGCGGGTTGTGGATGTAGGAACGTCCCGCTTGCTGAAGCCGAATCCTAGAGCTGCCGCAGTGTCGGTCAGCGCCAATTGCGTACTCATGGTGCGGAAGGCCGCGACTTCCCGCGTCCGTCCGCATCTAACGACTATTACGGACGTTGACCTCCCGCCATGGATGACTACACAAGACGCGAGCTTTTTGGTCCACTAGGAGATGTGGATCCCCTGCCGCCCAGCTTGCTGACCCTGGCTCCCGCCCCGGAACAAGCCAAGACCCTCGCGCTGCTCCAGGAAATCAGCCGCGACTTTAGTCCCAACACCAGCCACACCGTCCTTCTCCGCACCATCGCCGAACGCATCAAGCGCCTCGTCAATTACGACGTGTTCAGCGTCATGATCTGGAATGAGGAGGCCCAGCTGCTGCGGACCATATTCGCCGTGCGATATGAAGAATCTATTCCGCCGCGCCTCAGTCTCCGCCTGCACGAAGGACTCACCGGTTCGGCCGCCGGCCAGCGCGCTACCTTGCGCGTTAATGATGTCCTCAAGGACCCGCGTTACATTCGCTCCGAAACCGGCATTGATGCCCGCTCCGAACTCGTCGTCCCCCTGCTGCGCCAGGATCGCCTGGTCGGGGTCCTCGATTTCGAGAGCGCCTTGCCGCATGCCTTCACCGCCGAACACGAACGCATGCTCACCACCCTTGCTCCCTTTCTCGCCGTGGCGCTGGAAAATTCCCGCCTCTATGAAGAAGCCCGTGAAAGCCAACTGCGCTTGCAGAACGATCTCGACACCGCGCGCGATATCCAGATGCAGCTCTTGCCCACCGGCGCGCGCGAAGTTCCCGGCCTGGACCTGGCCGCCGCCTACACCCCGGCGCGCGATCTGGGCGGCGATTTCTACGATTTCCTCCCGTACGGCGAAGGAAAATTGGCAATGGCACTTGGCGACGTCTCCGGCAAAGGCACCGCCGCAGCGCTGTATGGCGCGCTGGCCATCGGCATTCTCCGCGAACATGTCGTCGTCCATAACTGTCCTCCGGCCGAAATGCTCGCCACTTTAAACGATCGCCTCCAGGGCGGCCGCCTCGAAGCCCGTTTTATCGCTATGCTCTTCGCCGTCTACGACGCGCCCACGCGCCGTCTTACCTTGGCCAACGCTGGCTGTCCCTACCCGCTGCTGCTGCGCAACGGCCAAGTCACGGAACTGCGTCTGGAAGGTGTGCCGCTCGGGCTATTTCCGGGCACCGAATACGAGCAAGAGGTCTTCGATTTGCTGCCCGGCGACGTGCTGGTCTTCGCTTCCGATGGCATCGTCGAGTCTGACAACTCCCGCGAAGAAGAGTTCGGTGCGGAGCGGCTCGCCAGGGTGCTCGCAGAGAGCGCTCCTGCGGACAATGCCCGCGTCATCGCCGACAGAATTTTCGCCGCCACCGAGGCCCACAGCGGGCCCGGCTGGGCCCCGCATGACGACCGCACCCTGCTTGTCCTGCGCGTGACCGACGAACCCACAACCGATTTCTTCCGCCTTCCCATCATCTACTGAACTCGCCACCCGATCGCGCGCAGACTTGCCTCGAGCATTGCGCGAGCCAGGGTCGCAGGGCTCAGCCGCCGGCGGGGCTTGCATACCCCGGAGATTGTGGTCGGCTGTCGTACCTGAATCTCCGGCACCTTTGCCTCTGACGGTCTTTTTTTCTTCCGCCTTTTCTCTTCCGCCAGTCGGGGGCCGGCCCTGGGTTTCTTCCCCCGGACCATATCTCTAATTGTTTTTATTAAAATATGCGATATCATTAGCCAGATTTATGGAGGCCCACGCATGGTACACCAGCTCTTCCCTGCGGCGCCCTTCCGCACCGCGCACTTGAGCCACTTGAAGCATTGGCTCCAGCTCGACCGTGCCCTGCTGATTATCCTGCGCCGGCTGGTTGTGCCGGTGTTGCTCTTTGCAGCCTTCGCGGTGGGCTGCGCATTCGTCTATCAGCGCCTCGAGCACCTGCGCTTTACCGACGCCATGTTCTGGGTCTCGCATCCTCACGCCATTGAATATCTGCGTGTCGGGCGGGCCACCAAGTGGTTCTCCATCTTCGTGGCCTTCGGCGTGTTCGCCTTCGAGATCTGGTTTGCCGAGCGCATCCTGCTCACATTCATCGGCCATCAGGGCCGGGAGGTCTGGAAATCCATGCTCAACGAAATGAACCTTGAACGCATTCGCGATCACTTCATCGTCTGCGGCTATGGTCAGGTGGGGCGCACGCTGATTGAGAATCTCAGTTCGGCCAAGATTCCTTTTGTGCTCATCGAATCCAATGAGGGTCTGTATCGCCAGCTGCTGCACGAAAATGTGCTGGTTCTTCAGGGCGACGCCAAACGGCACAGCGTCCTCGAAGAAGCCGGTATCTTGCGCGCCCGCGGCATCTGCGTGGTCATCGACAACGACGCCGACAACCTGTACATCACCATCACCGCCAAAGCCATGAACCCCAAACTGAAAATATTCACGCGCGCCGGCCAGGAGCGCTACGCCCAAGCCATGCGCACTTCGGGCGCCGACGAGGTCATCATCCCTGAATACGAAGGCGGGAAACTTGCCAGTCAACTCATTCAACGATACGCCGCAACCACGCATTGACCCACACGGCGGTATTGCGCGGAATGGTGTGCGCAGCAGAACGCTGCTTTCGTTTCTAACGAGTTACGTTGGCTATGCTGGCCGCCACCGCAGTGGTTGGCGCGGGATTGGCGAAGTAATTTTCTTCGCGTAGCTTGCGGTAGATGCGGCCGGCGACCTCGGCGGCCGTGGGACCCTTGACGCGGCGGGTGTTGCCGCGCAGGAGCACGGCGATGGCAATTTTGGGATGCAGCTCGTCGGCATAGGTCACGTACCAGCCGAGGCGCGACGGAGTAACGTGATCGTCGCAGGTTCCGGTCTTGCCCAGCGAGGTTTCGTCTCCCTCGCGATCAAAGCTCGATTTCGCAGTGCCGTAGAGAACCGCAGCCAGCATGCCTTCGCGAATTTCCGGAAGGATGGGCGCGATATTCAGATCGCGTTTGATGCGCGGCTGAAAACTGTCCACTTCCGCCTGTGTGCGGGGATACTGCAGATAATAAAGTGTTCCGCCGTTGGCAAACGCGGCCGCCAAGGAAACCAGCTGCAGCGGCGTCATCTGGATGCCTTCACCAAAACTGGACATCCGGGCGATGCCGCCAAACGCCGGCGGCGCCGAGGGAAAAGCTCCGGGATGCTCTTCGGGCAGGTTGTAGCCGGCCAGCTCGCCGAGACCCACGAGCCGCGCATATTTCGCCACCGTGTCGTAGCCCATGCGGCGACCCAGCTCTTCAAAAAACACGTTGTTGGAATGCGCCATGGCTTCGGTCAAATTCATGTACTGCCTGCGGCCCACGCGCAGCATGGTGTCGCGGGTAATCACGTTTTCCTCAAGGGCTGCCAATGCGATGGTCGGCTTGATCGTGGAGCACGGTATGTAGCCTTCGCCGAAAGCGATTTTCTGATTCACTACGGAAAGAATTCTGCCGGTGTTGGGATTCACCGCCACCACAGCGCCGTTATATCGCCCGAGTCCTGCAACCAGCGCGGCCCGCACCAGCGGATCATCAAAGCCGGCCACATCGTCCCCACTGGAATTGGCGAATGTGGGAACACCGCGATAGGCGGTTTTACGATGGCTGACCGGAGTTGTTCCGGGAGCCGCCGGCAGCGGCGCGACACAGATCGCCGAGAGCAGTATCGCGAGTGCTGCTTTTTTCATTTGCGGCCTTGCCATTTGTACCTCTGCTGGACCTAGCCGCCGCTTGCAGCTTGCGGCGTGATTCTGATGGTGCCACTTGCTTTGGGCCGGAAGTATTGCTTGTTCTCCCTGCCCAGGTCAACGGCCATTCTGACAACCTGTACCTCGACCGTCACCCAACTCCTGCTTGAATATATGCACTCCCCGGTCCAAAGCCGAACGCCGGATAAGTATTCATTTTTGATGCAACTTACAAGCGCCGTGTTTTCCGGCGCTGCGGTGAACTGTGCCGAGGTGAAACGCCTCTCCCGGCTTGAGACGTAGTTTAGGTTCCATGGGCCGGAAGAAGCAATAGGCGAGTCGGC
>JBEKSZ010000084.1:0-22864 GCA_049516615.1 Candidatus Acidiferrum sp.
CCGGGAAAACCCAGGTCGCCTTGGGCATTCCAGTCCGGCAAATCCGCTTCGGTATACAAGCGGCGGATGGGATGCCCGGAAATAGTGGTGAAGGATTTTTCTCGCTCGGGGTTCTTGTCGAGCGTGTGTTGCAGGGTAGTTTGTTCCCATCGCGTTTCCGCCGCGTTGGGCGTGCGCTCGGAAACTACTTGCGTCCCTGGTTCGCGTAGTTGATCGCTCATGGGCAAGCTTTTGTCGGCGCCGGGATGGGGCCCGGCCGCTTATTCCTACGTCTCGATGCTATGCCAAAGGCCGCAGGCGGGCAAGGAATCCGTCGCTCACGATGTGTTCGTTGCAGAGACCCGCAAGCTTCCCGCTAAAGCACGCGGACGTCGAGCTGAAGCCCGGCACCCGGCAAGGCCGCGGGAGATTTATTTTTGGCCTTCGGCGGCGCCGGGACTGGAGAAGATTTTGTCCGTACCGATGACCTTGCCGTCGCGCGTGCCCGGGATGAGCGTGTCATGTTCAAACTGCCGGTCGCCCGCGATGGTCACGCGATTGGTTTCCAGGGTACGCCCTACGGCGCGTTCGTAGTTGGCTTTGGCTTCAACCAGGTCCGCCAGGGCTCGCAACTCCGTGCCCTGCGCAGTGACCAAGTCGCGCTGCGTCTGAATCACAAGATACACGGTCGATGCGCCCAGCGCGTACTTCTTCTGCTCCGCGTCAAACGTTTCCTGCTGCAACTGGCGGGCCTTGACGGCGGCATCCACGCGCGCGCGGTCCTGTTCCAGCGCAATAAAGGTGTTGCGCACATCGAGCAGCGCGGCGTTCTTGATCTGCAGCGTCTGCGCTTCAACTTGCCGGGCTGTTAAAATCGCGCGAGCGTTCTCTGATTGCGCCGCGCGGTTGCGCAGCGGCAAGGTAAGGTTCAACGAAGCGGCATAGCCCGGAAACTGGTTGCGGAATATCTGGTTCTGCACGTTTCCGAATCCTCCGTGACTGACTCCGGTGAGCGGCGTGGTGGTCGTCACCGTCGGTTCAAAGATCGGGACTTGCACGCCACCTGGCCCGGTGATGGTCACCGGATTGCCGTTAGCGTCAACGATCGGAACCGTTCCGGCCCCAATGGTGGTCACGGAAGTTCCCGCAATCGGTGCGTTGCCCGCCAGTCCGTTGCTGGTGTACTGCCCCGACAAAGTAAGCAGCGGCAGCAGCGCGTTGGCCGTGGCCTTCACGTCCACGTCCGCGTTCTTCAGGTTGTATACCTCTTGCAGGACGTCCGGGCGCTTGGTAAACGCCTCCTTGATGGCGTCCTCAAACGATGCGGCTTCGATGTTCTCGGGGCGAGCCGGCAAGTCCGTGGGGATAATCTCTACGTTGATCAAATTGGGGGCCAGCGGATTCTTGGAGATGGCGTTCTTCAGCACCTGTTCGTCCTGCAACTGCGTGGTTTGCGCCACCAGCAGGTTCCCTTGATCGCTGGCCAACTCCGATTCCGCGCGCGTCACGTCGAGCGGCGCCATGGTGCCGATTTCCAGCTGCTTTTTGTTGTCGTTATAAAGTTTCTGGGAAACCGCCACGGCTTGTTGCTCGACCTTCACGTTTTCGCGCGCGTAGACCAGTTCCCAGTACGCGGTGATGGTGTTGGTCACGGTGGTGATGGCCTGCTGCATGAACACCAGGTCCGCGATCTTGCGGTTATTCTTGGCGATGATGATGTTGCGGCGATTCACTTCAAAACAGCAGCCATTCAGAAGTTGCTGCGAAACCGTGGCCGTCAGCGTCGACGACACGGACGGATTGAAAAGATTGGCCGTCGGGCTGGTTGAACCGCGGGTATTGTCCCAAGTGGCGCTAAAGCTGGTGCCCGAAGTGAAGGCCTGCGCGTACCCGAAATTGAACGACGAGGAATGGATTTTTTCCGCGATGAGGGCGTTTTCGTCCGTTGTTCCGGTGCCGGAGATGAACGGGTTGTTGATGGGCGTGTTGCCGTCAAATATCGAAACCGAGCCAGTCAGCACCGGGTCCAGGTTTAGAATCGGGAGGTTAGCCGACGAGGCCACCACGTCCGACGCGACACTGCCGGGGACCGCCGCAACGCTCAGAAACCCGCGCGGTGAGCCTCCGGATTTGGCCAGCAGGATGTCGGTGTCTGCGAGCCATGGCGTGTAGCGCTGAATCACAATGTCCAAACTGTTTTCCAGCGACAGTTCCACGGCGTCCTGCAGCGTAATTTGCAGTTTTCCGTCGTGAATCAGCTGATCGACCCTTGGCGAATTCGAGAGTTCCGGGTGCTCTATGGGGATGGGACGGTAGGGCGCCAGGAGCGTGGGGAAAACTCGCGGGCTGTAGGAATAGTCGTGTTTGCCGAGTCCGAGGGCCACGGGAATCGCCGGAGCCTGCGGCTGCGGCGCGGCGGGCGGAGGCACGGCCACTTCATTCTTGGTCTTGTCGGGATCCTGTTGCCCTATCGGCGGATTCGGCGGCGCTTGCGCCGGTGGATCCTGCGCAAATGCCGGAGAAACCGGCCCCATAGCCACCAAAGTTGCCAAGACCATCGCCAACACCGCCCGCCCGTACAGCTTCGTCATGGTGCTCCTTACCCTCGTTGGTATGTCCCGGCGGGACAATCTTAGGCCCTATGGGACATCCGTCGCGTCTCTGCTGTTAAAACGCTTTTAGACTCGAAATTGTTTCACCAAATCGTAGACACGGCTACGGAAAGTGAGAATTGCATTGCTCAGCCTCGGAAATAAGGCCCCAATCTAGTTTTTCGCCGAACGGAAATCGATTCGTCAGTCTAGCAGGCACGCGTTGGCGTTGACAACGCGTCTGCCTTGACAACACCACATCCCGCGGCTAGGCTGCTGAGGATTCGACGCTTAGCAGCGTCTTCCGGTTAGCGAAGGGTATGTTGAATAACGAAGAATTGTTCAAAATGTTCGAGTCCGCAGGCGCCATCCGCCACGGTCATTTTGAGCTGTCCAGCGGGTTGCACAGCGGTATGTACGTGCAGTGCGCCCTGGTGCTGCGTTATCCGCGCTATGCCGAAAAACTCGGCCAGGCGCTGGCGGCGGTGTTTTCCGACGCCACGATTCAGACCGTGGTATCGCCCGCGATGGGCGGCGTGATCATCGGGCAGGAAGTTGCGCGAGCGCTGCCCGCTCCTAGATTTGGCGCCGAGACGGGCGTGGCTGCCATGTTCGTGGAGCGCGATGCCGGGGGTGGCTTGTGCATGCGACGTGGTTTTTCACTTCAACCAGGCGAAAAGGTTCTGGTTGTCGAGGATGTGTGGACCACCGGCGGCTCCACCTTTGAGACCATTCAGGTTATCGAAGAGGCCGGTGGCCGAGTGGTGGCCGTGGGCGCGCTAATTGATCGCAGCGCGGGTGAGATCGAGTTTCCCGTCGAGTCGCAGTCCTTGCTGGCCCTGAAGATTCCGTCCTATCAACCCGAAGACTGCCCGCTCTGCAGAGCAGGTAGCGCGGCGGTGAAGCCCGGCAGCCGCTTCGTGCGTTCCGCGCCGTAATGCTATCGCCCGTCTCCGCCAGCTTTCAGCGGATGGCACTTCCGCGGAGCGGGTGATCTCCACACAGAGTACATAGCGGTCGCAGAGCAGAGCGGGAATTCGCCGGCTCCGCGGTTCGGCGTCACGGTCGCAGCCGAGAAAGTTTTGCAGCACCTATGCCCCAATGAGCCACTCGCGCATGCGCTACATCAAGCTCACCATCGCTTACGATGGTACGGATTTTCATGGCTGGCAGATTCAGAAAAACAAACCGACGATTCAAGGCGAAATCATCAGCGTCCTGCGCCGCCTGACACAGGAAAACATCACGCTGCATGGCGCGGGGCGTACCGATGCCGGAGTGCACGCGCTGGGGCAGGTCGGCAGTTTCCGCACGCAATCAACACTTTCCGCACAGGAATTTCAGCGCGCGCTCAACGCCATTCTCCCGCCGACCATCCGGATTATGCAGGCGGAAGAAACCGGTCCGCAATTTAATGCGCGTTGGTCTGCGCACGGCAAGACCTATTGCTATCGAATATATCGAGGCAAAGTCGTGCCCCCGATGCTGCACCGTTACGTGCTGCACTATCCGTTTCCGCTCGATGAAGCCGCCATGCGCGACGCGGTAACCCGCTTCGTGGGGGTCCACGATTTTTCCTCCTTCGCGGCTTCGACGGGTTCCGAGGAGGAAGATCAAGACCGTTCCATGGAGCGCGAAATCTATTCCGCGGCATTGGCGCGCAGCGCCGACGGCGAGGAGTTGGTCTTCACTGTCCACGGTCGTTCGTTCCTGCGTTACATGGTGCGCAAAATCGTCGGAACGCTCTTGGATGTGGGCCGCGGCAAACTAACCTCCCCTGATATTGAGCGCCTCTTTGCCCTCAAAGACCGCTCCAAGTCCGGACCAACGGTGCCCTCGCAAGGGCTCACGATGGTCGAAGTCCACCTGGAGGAATCGTTTCGCCTGTAGAGGACTTGCTGGCAGGCGCCTCCAAGGCCTGGCCGACACGTGCCGAGCGCTTGCGCAGCCCGCAAGAAACCGCGCAATCTCGGCGATTGCTTTTGGCGTAGAATCGCAGCATGACTGGCAATCCTTCTGAGTGGATCTACGACTGGAACGCGGTCACGCCGCCGGCGATTCCGACGGGCACGCGCGTGTTGCTGAACGATGAGACGCTGCGTGATGGATTGCAAAACCCTTCGGTCAGCGATCCGAGTATCGCGGAAAAAATCAAAATACTGCATCTGATGGAAGCGCTGGGGATCGATTCCGTCAATATCGGCCTGCCTGGCGCGGGCCCGCGGGCAGCTGCTGACAGCGAAGCTTTAGCTCGGGAAATAGCCACGCAACGCATGCGCATAAGGCCAAATTGTGCCGCCCGCACGCACGAAAACGATATCCGTCCCATTGCCGAGATTTCCCAGCGCGTGGGCATTGCCATCGAAGCGGCGACATTTCTCGGTACCAGCCCGATCCGCCGCTTGGTGGAGGATTGGACCCTCGATTATCTTTGCCGCACCACGGAAAAAGCCGTCAGCTTCGCTGTCGCGCACAATCTGCCGGCAATGTACGTCACCGAAGACACGACGCGCACCGATCCCGACACCGTAAAACGCCTGTATACCGCCGCCTTAAACAGCGGGGCTAAAGCTCTGGTCTTTTGCGATACGGTCGGCCACGCCACGCCCGCCGGAGCTTTCAATTTAATTAAATTCGCGTTCGAGGAAATCGTAAACCCGAGCGGAGAGAACCTTCGCGTCGACTGGCATGGGCATAACGACCGCGGCCTGGCCATCGCCAACTCACTGGCGGCTTACGCCGCCGGGGCGCATCAGGTTCATGCCGCAGCCAATGCGCTTGGCGAGCGCGTTGGCAATACTCCCATGGAACTGATGCTCGTGAATCTGCGCCTGCTGAATCTCGTTGATCGCGACTTGTCGCGCCTCAAGGAGTATTGCGAAACCGTCGCGCAAGCCACGCACACGACCATCCCGCCAAATTACCCGGTGCTGGGCCGCGACGCGTTTCGCACCGCCACGGGCGTGCACGCCGCCGCCCTGGTCAAAGCGCTGCACAAGGGCGATTCCGCCTTGGCTGATGCGGTTTACAGCGGCGTCCCAGCGTCTCTTTTTGGTATGAAGCAAACGATCGAAATTGGTCCGCTGAGCGGCAAGTCCAACGTCCTGTACTGGTTGGAGACGCGACAAATACCGGCCAGCGAGACCGTCGTGGCGCGGATCCTTGAAGTTGCGAAAAGTTCTTCCCGCGTGCTGACCGACCAAGAACTGCAAGCCGTTGTAGCCGCTGGCAGCTGATGTAAACTTCTCGAGCCAGCAATTTGTTGTTTTCTAGTGCCCCAGAACAAAATGCGCACGTGTCCAGGCATCTCCCCGATGAAACGAGCCATCCTTTGGGTTATTCTCCTAACGATGCCCGCGCGCACCATTTCCACCTACGCCGCGCCTTCTGCGCAGGCCAGCACCGGCCTGACGGAAGACTCGCGAGTGCGAATTGCGCTCGACTGGCTGAAAAAGAACCTGCCATCGACCAACGAAACGCAAATTCGATTGACGGAAATCCCCGCGCCTTCTTTCCAGGAGGCGGCTCGCGCCGCTGCGGTGAAGGCGTTGTTCGAGCAGGCCGGATTCCACGCTGAAATCGACCAGACGGGAAATGTGATCGCCAAGCTCGCGGGAGCGAGCCCGTCCGCGAACGCCGGTAACAACAAAACGAACGGCGATCATCGGGATACGGTGATGCTCTCCGCGCACCTGGACACGGTTTTCCCGGCGGGGACGGAGGTAAAGGTTCATCGCGAAAATGATCGTTGGCTCGCTCCGGGTATCTCGGATAACGGCACGGGGCTCGCTGCGCTCGTCGCCGTTGCCCGCGCCGTGCAGGCGGCGCACCTTAAACCGCAACTGAACCTGCTGTTCGTCGCCAACGTCGGCGAAGAGGGCGAAGGCAATCTGCGGGGAATGCGCGCGCTGATCGATGCCTACGGCGCGCACCTCAGAGCGGTCATCGTGCTGGACGGTTCGAGCACGGACCACGTCACCACGAAAGCGCTGGCATCCCGCCGCATGGAAGCGGTGATTACCGGACCGGGCGGGCATAGCTGGTCGGATTTCGGGATGCCGAATCCCATCAATGCTCTGGTTCGCGGGAGCGTGCGGTTCATCGCCACCAAGGTGCCCGCGAGCCCGCGTACGACCTTTAATCTTGGCCAAATCGAGGGGGGCACCAGCATCAATTCGATCCCCTACGAAGCCCGCCTGAAGGTCGACATTCGCAGCGAAAGCGAGCAAGAGCTCGCACGGCTGGAATCGGTACTGCGCGAGTGCATCGCTGCCGGCGTGCGCGATGAAATGGATAACTCGCGTGACCGTACGAGAGGGAAGCTGGAGTTCAAGGTGGAGCTGTTGGGGAGCCGGCCTGGCGGGGAGTTACGCGCAGATTCACCTTTGCTCGCCGCGTTGCGGCTGGCCGACGAGTATCTGGGCAATCCCTCGCGCCCGGAGCGTTCCAGCACGGATGCGAACATCCCGCTTTCTTTGGGCATCGACGCCATTTCTATCGGGGCCGGGGGCAATGGCGGGGGGGCGCACTCTTTGCAGGAATGGTATGACCCGGCGGGCCGCGAAATCGGGTTGCAGCGGGCCTTGTTGACGCTGCTGGGCGCGTCTGGAATTGCGGAGGGAGCTGCGCGATGAGGGAATTGGCGAAGGGCATGCGAGCTGCGCGGCAAAAGCTGCTGGTCGCTGCGGCGTGTGTAGGACTTACGGCGCTCGCCGTCGGCCTGCGTTCTCTTCATGCCCAGGAGCCGCAGCCCGCGAGCGCTTTGCGCACAACGCTGTATCTGCACGGTCGTATTTACACCAACGACCCTGCACATCCATGGGCTAGCGCTATGGCCGTGCGCGACGGCAAAATCGCATGCGTCGGGGACATTTCCACCGTGATGCTGGAATGTTCAACGGGCGATACTCCGGAGACGGTTCAATTGAATAACCGTTTCGTGATGCCCGGCTTTAATGACGCACACTTGCATTTGGGCGGCGCGGCCATCGACAAACTCTCCGTGCAGCTCAACGGCGTCGCGTCCGTCGAAGAACTGCAGAAGCGGCTGGCCGCTTCCGTGGCCCAGCACAAAGAAAGTGAATGGATTACGGGCAGCGGCTGGGACCAGACGCTTTGGCCCGACAAGGCCTTTCCCACACGTCAGCAACTTGATGTCGTGTCTCCGAATAATCCGGTTTTTCTTACGCATATCTCGGGCCATGTGGCGGTGGCTAATTCTGTAGCGTTAAAGATAGCCAACGTTACGAAAACCACCCCCGATCCCGCGGGCGCGAAAATCGAGCGCGATGCCAGCGGCGAAGCCACGGGAATGCTCTTGGAAGACGGCGCGATGCACATGGTAAGGAGTAAAATCCCGGAGCTGAGCTCGGAGCAAATCCGCCAGGGGCTCGAGATGGTGCTTGCCGAGGTGGCCAAGAGTGGCGTCACGAGCGTGCAGGACAATTCCGACTGGGAATATTTCGCGCTGTATCACCAGCTGAAGGACGAAGGAAGGCTCACGGTACGCATTACGGAATGGCTGCCTTTTGAAACGCCCCTCGGAGATCTGCGCAACATGCGGGCCGAAGGTGGAGTAAACGACCCCCTGCTTCGCACCGGCATGCTGAAAGGCTTTCTCGACGGCGCCCTCGGCAGCCATACCGCAGCGCTGCTGGCACCGTACAGCGATGAGCCGAGCACCAGCGGGATCCTGACGGCCAACGTCGACGATTATCGCAGAATGGCCATCGAACGCGACAAGGCCGGATTCCAGATTGGTTTCCATGCGATTGGCGACAAGGCCAATCGCGCCGCGCTGGACATTTTCGAAGCTGTGGCCAAGGCGAACGGGCCGCGTGACCGCCGCGATCGCGTCGAGCACGCGCAAGTTGTGAGTCCCGAAGACCTTCCCAGATTTGCGGCGCTGAACGTGATCGCCAGCATGCAACCGAGCCACGAAACCACGGACATGCGTTGGGCGGAACAACGGCTGGGCCCGGAGCGCAGCAAAGGCGCCTACGCTTGGAACACGTTGCAAAAATCCGGGGCGCGCCTGGCGTTTGGCACGGATTACGATGTGGAAGTCTTGAGCCCCTTCCGGGGCCTTTATGCGTGCACGACTCGGGCCTTGCCTGCCGAGACTGGGGACGTGGCCTCCGGCGGCGGGGCGAATGATACGCCCAGCAATCCAGGCAGCGGCAATTCCCTTGCAGGTTGGCAGCCGCAGGAAAAAATCAGTCTTGAAGAGTGCATTCGCGCGTATACGACGGGTTCGGCTTACGCGGAATTCATGCAGGGCAAAAAAGGTGAACTACGATCCGGCGAATACGCCGACTTCATCATTCTGAGCGCCGATTTGACGAAGATTCCGCCGGCGCAGTACACCCAGACGCAGGTGCTGACAACCGTTGTGGCTGGCCGCATCGTATATCAACTGCCGCAATGAGCGGGCGCGCTCAGGCTTCGGTACTATTTCGGGCCAACAGAAGGCGCGTTAAGGTTTAACGCAAATCTTGCGATTACTGCGGAAGCGCCGCGCGCCAAGCGGTGGTAACATGCCTGCATCATTTCCGCGCAAATGGACGGAGGTCCATGGGTACCGAACCAGCGTCAGCGTCGGCGGCCGGCACGAAAACCGACCCCGCGAACAGCATCCGGCACGATTGGAGCCGCCAGGAAGTTGAAACCATTTACCGCACGCCTTTGCCGGAGTTGATTTTTCGCGCGCAGACCGTGCACCGGCAATTCCACCAAGCCGATCGCATCCAGACCTGCCAGTTGATTTCCATCAAGACCGGCGGATGCCCTGAGGACTGCGCGTATTGTCCGCAGAGCGCGCACTACGATGCCGGCGTGGCTCGTGAAGCATTGCTCGATCCGCAGCACGTTGTTGATGTGGCGCAAGAGGCGGCTGCGCGCGGCGTGACGCGCTTTTGCATGGGCGCTGCGTGGCGGCAAGCGCCGCAGGGACGAGAATTTGAAAATGTTCTGGGGATGGTACGCGGAGTTTCTGCACTGGGCCTGGAAGTCTGCTGCACGCTCGGAATGCTTACTGCGGAGCAGGCTTGCCGCCTCAAGGAGGCCGGGCTGACGGCCTACAACCACAATTTGGATACCTCGCCGGAATTTTACGGCTCGATCATCACCACGCGCGTTTATGAGGATCGCTTGAAAACGCTTGCCGCCGTACGGCAGGCGGGAATCACCGTTTGTTGCGGCGGAATTTTGGGCATGGGAGAGCGCGAGGGGGATCGCATCGGGCTCTTGCAGCAACTGGCGGCGCTCGAGCCGCACCCGGAGAGCGTGCCCATCAATATGCTTGTCCGTGTGGAAGGAACTCCGCTGGCGGCCATGCCGGCGCTGGACCCGCTTGAGATGGTGCGCGCGATCGCTACGGCGCGTTTGCTGATGCCCGCATCGCGGGTGCGACTCGCCGCAGGACGCAAACAGCTCTCTCCCGAAGCCGTCACACTGTGCTTTCTGGCCGGCGCGAACTCGATTTTTGTGGGCGAAAAGCTTTTGACCACTCCAAATCCGGAACCGGATGAAGACGAGCAGCTGCTCCTTAGTCTCGGACTCAAACCTCTGGAGTCGCATGCCAGCTGAGTTTCAGCAGAAGTTTTCTAACGAGTTGCAAAGCGGCTTGCGCGCGTTGGGAGCGCGCGGCCAGCGGCGGACGCTCGCGGAGATGGAGGGAGCAGATTTTTGTTCAAATGACTATCTCGGTTTGGCGCAACATCCCGCGCTGCGCCAAGCTGTGATGGTTGCGGTCGCGCGGGCTTCGCGCGTTGGCGCCACGGCGTCACGCTTGCTTTCGGGACACGCCGCGATTTGGGATGAGTTGGAAAATGAGTTTGCGGAATTTTCCGGCAGCGAGTCGTCACTGTATTTTGGCAGCGGCTATGCGGCGAATATCGGGCTGTTGACCTCCGTGGCTGGGCGCGGAGATGTTATTTTTTCCGACGTCTTGAATCACGCCAGCCTGATCGATGGCATTCGTTTGTCGGGCGCGCACAAGTGCATTTACGCCCACGCAAATCTGGAGATGCTGGAAGCCGCGCTGCGGGAACACCAGGGGGCCCGCGGACGCAGACTGATTGTGACCGAAACGGTATTCAGCATGGAGGGCGATGTTGCGCCGCTGCGTGAACTTTTCTGGCTGGCCGAGCGCTACGGCGCGGGCGTGATCCTCGACGAGGCCCATGCCACTGCGGTGCAGGGACCCGCCGGCCGCGGTATTTCGGCGAGTTTCGGCAAAACGGAAAATATCGTCGCCCGGGTGCACACCTGCGGGAAGGCTCTGGCCAGCGCGGGAGCTTTTGTGTGCGGCAGCGCTCTGCTCCGCGAGCACCTGATCAATCACGCTCGCTCTTTCATATTCACTACCGCAATGCCTCCCTACATGGCCGCGCAGGTTGGGGCGGCCCTGCGTTTGGCGCGGGGAATGGACGCCGAGCGCGCTAAGCTCGAAGGTAATTCCCAGCGATTGCGCGCGGCGCTACGCGCGCACGATTTCGACACCGCGGGATCGACGACGCAAATTATTCCAGTGATCCTTGGCGAAAACGAGCAAGCCCTTTCCGCCGCGAGTTTCCTGCAGCAACACGGGTTCGCGGTTCGCGCCATTCGTCCGCCCACAGTTGCTGCGGGCACGTCACGCTTGCGCTTTTCACTTACTGCGGCAATCGCAGAAAGCGAATTGATGCGTCTGGCGGAGTCTCTGCAACGGTGGCGTACCTCGCAGCACGACGCGGTGGCGGCAGGGGCCTCCGCAGGGAAATCATGAGGCATCACTTCTTTGTGACCGGCACGGACACCGGCGTGGGCAAAACCACGCTGTCAGCGCTGCTGTGCGCGGCGCTCGACGCCGTGTACTGGAAGCCCATTCAAACCGGCACGCTGGAAGGCTCGGACCGCTCGACGGTGATGAGGCTTGCGGGCATTGGTACAGACCGTACGCTCGACGAAGTCTATCAATTTGTTCCGCCGGTATCCCCGGACCTGGCCGCGCGTTGGGCGGGCGTGGAAATCGATCTCGCGCGCATCAACATGCCCACCAGCTTGATGAACGACTGGCTGGTGATCGAAGGAGTTGGCGGCGTTCTGGTGCCCATCAACCCGAAACAGTTTGTGCTGGACATGATGGCCAAATTGAAACTGCCGGTGATTCTCGCCGCCCGCAGCAGTCTGGGCACCATCAATCACACGCTGCTCACGCTGGCCGCGCTGCACGCGGCGGAACTGCCGGTGCATGGCGTGGTGCTTATTGGCGACCAGAACCGCGAAAACCGCGAGACCATCGAGCGCTTTGGTCACGTGCGCGTCATCGGCGAAATTCCGCGTTTGCCCAACTTGCATCGCACTGCGCTGATGCAGGTGTTTCTGAACCATTTCGATCGTGCGGCCTTTTCGCAGTAAATTTAGCGATGGCTTCTTCCTTGCGCATTTGGCATCCCTTTACAAATTCCGCTCTGGATCCGCCGCCGCTGCATATTGTGCGGGCGCAAGGCGTCTGGCTCTACACTCAGGATGGGCGGCGCATTCTCGATGCGATCTCTTCCTGGTGGGTAAACCTTCACGGACACGCCAATGCGCGGATCGCCGCGGCGATTTCGGCACAGGCGCAAAAGCTTGAACATGTGATTCTTGCCGGTTTTACGCATGACGCCGCTGAAGAACTGGCGCTGCGGCTGCGCTCATGGGTCGCGCCGGAACTGACGCATATGTTTTTTTCCGACGACGGATCGACCGCCGTGGAAGTGGCGATGAAATTGGCGGTGCAGTCGTTCAGCAATGACGGCCGGCCACAGAAGAAAGAGATCGTGGCGCTCGCGCATGGGTATCACGGCGACACCGCGGGGGCCATGTCCGCCAGCGATGACTCGCCGTTTACGGAGCCCTTTCGCGGAATGCGGTTTCCCGTGCATCGCGTAAATTCCGCTTACTGCTACCGCTGTCCGATGGGGTTGCAGCGCGCATCTTGCCACATTGAGTGCCTGCAGCAACTCGAGACTCTCTTGGCCGAGCGCGGCGAGCATATCGCTGCGGTAATCGTGGAACCATTGTTGCAAGCCGCGGGCGGAATGATCGTTCATCCCGCGGACTTCCTGCAAAGGATTCGCGCGTTGTGCAGCCGTCACGAGGTATTGCTCATCGCCGACGAAGTGTTGACCGGGTTTGGTCGCACGGGAAAGATGTTCGCCTGTGATGTTGCCGGAGTCGTGCCGGACTTGATGTGTCTCTCAAAAGGCATCACCGGTGGCTTCATGGCCATGGGCGTGACGCTCTGCACCGCGCGAGTCGCCAGAGCGTTTCACAGCGAAAATCGCGCGCACACTTTTTATCACGGCCATTCCTATACGGGGAATGCCCTCGCGTGTGCCGCAGCAAATGCAAATTTGCAAATCTTTGCCGATGAGCCTGTCTTTGACCGCATCGCGACCATCGCGCGTATCACTGCGGAACGTCTGCAGCAATTGCGGGAAATGCCTCAGGTCGGCGACACCCGGCAAATCGGTACCATCGGGGCCGTTGAACTGCGCGCGGACGATCCCGGCTATCTTTCCGGCATGCGCACCCAGCTGTACAATTTTTTCCTCGAACGCGGCGTTTTGCTCCGGCCTCTCGGTAACGTGGTTTATGTCCTGCCGCCTTACGTAATCAGACCTGAGGAGCTAAATCGGGCCTACGACGTGATTCAGGAAGCTGTTCAAACCCTCTTCTGAGACCGAACAGTCCAAAAAGGACCGGCATTGCACAAGCTCAACGCCTGGAAAGAAAAAGTCATTCTCTTTGCCGGTTCTCTCGGTGCGCCGGGCTTATTCCTGATTTCTTTCCTGGATTCTTCGGTGCTTAGTTTTCCGGTTATCAACGATTTGCTGCTAATCGATCTGGCGATCAAGCGTCCGGCGCGCATGCCGCTCTATGCCGTGGCCGCGTCCGTCGGGTCCGTTCTCGGCTGCGTGTTGCTCTACTACCTTGCGCGTAGGGGCGGCGAGGCTTTCTTTCACAAAAACGCCGGGGCGCACGGGCCTGCCGTTCGAGGGTGGGTCAAGAAAAATGGTTTCGCTGGGATGCTGATGGCGGCGCTGCTGCCGCCGCCCACGCCGTTCAAGATATTTGTTTTCGCTGCCGGAGTGTTTGAAGTTCCCGTGGCCAGCTTCGCTCTGGCGGTTACCACCGCGCGCCTGTTGAGGTATTTCACCGTGGGCTTCCTTGCCGTGCGGTTTGGCGAACAGGCCCTGCCATACCTGGCGCAGCACAAATTACAGGTAGGGATCGGCGCGGGGCTATTTGTAGCGGCGAGTTATCTGTTTTCACGTTTGATCCTGGGGCATAAGCCGGAAACCCCTGCGCAGTAACGGGATATTCTTTGCGAGCGGTCTTCGCGTTCCGGTGATTTACTGGGTAGCCCAGACAAGTTCTTGCGCCACGACGCGGTTGTCCGCATCCAGATGAATCACCGCAAGCACTTCGTGATTTCTCGCCCCGGCCGCCTGATAACGCAAATCGCGAAGCTCCACCAGCGTCCCTGTTGCAGTCTTTTCTAGCGAAGCCTTCGGAAATCGCGCTGTTTGCAGAAAACTTTGTGCCGATGCCGTCTTTCCCGCCCGGTCGAGGGCCGGGGAGGGCTGTGGTTTAAACAGCGTTTCCGCTGTTTCAGGGTCAAACGATCCGACAGGGCCTGTTATGACCGTCAAAGTGTGCAACGCGCTCTGGCTCTCGACGATACCGTGCCAGGTCAGTGGCGAAAGTGGCTCAGGAAAGGCCCCGACCCGTTCGGCCACCTCACCGCGAAAGGTCCGCGCGTCCATTAGCGCCAGTACATTACTGTGAAAATTGGCACGCATTCCCAAATAGAAAAGAATGATGGCAAATCCAATGCGCGCGCCGATCCTGCCCCGGGGTCGCTGGTCTCGCGCGCCGATCTCTGTAGTGACCAAATGCAGCAACTCCGGAAATAGGAGCGCGCTCAAAAGTACGGCAACCATGAACGGGTCCAAATTTGCCGCCCAATCCATGGCAAAGAGCCGCGATGAAAAAGGCCACGACAGCGCGACGCCCTCCCACCCGCACACATCCAGCAGCAGGTGCAGCAATTCGGCTGCGAATATCAGTGCAAAGGCATTTGTCGCGGAGAATTTGTCGCGCAAAGAATGTTTGGCGGTTAGCCGGTAGCTTACCGCGAATCCCGCAGCGAGCAGGAGAGCTACGAGGAGCGAGTGCGTATACCTGTGGTGCCACTGCAACCAGGCCGCCGGGCCAAACCACGCGCTCGTCAAATCAGCATCGGCAATTGCGCCCGCGGCTACGGCGACGATCCAAAACTTCCTGGGCGCACGCGGCCATCCGGCCCGCACCAGCGCGAGCGAAGCCAATCCCTGCGTCAGAATGCTCATTGGACTTACGTCGCCTTCAAATCTACCATCGCTTCAGGCGGCGTTCGCAGCCTTGGCCGCGAGCCCCAGCGCTGGCGTCGTGGCCACGCGCGGGACCAGGAGTTTCAGCGCGCGCGCGACAATTTTGAATTCGATGGGTAAGCGCGCCAGCGGTTCGCCATCGATTTGCGCATAGACCGGTTTCTCGTCCATTGGCTCGCAAATGATCGAATCCGATTTATAAAAGTGCACGCCTTCGGTCCCGCGCAGTTTCCCCATCCATAAGGCTGGCATATAGCTCAAATATTTGAACCCGCTCTGCGTAGTCAGGGCCATCACTTCAAACTGGTCTTCGTACAAATCGGCTTGCGTGGTGATCTTGAAGGGTCCGCCGTAATTTTTTGTGCGACCCACGACCACCAGCGTGGCTTCGATACTCTGGCCACGCGAGACCACGCGAAAATGCGGATATTTGTAGCGCATTACTTCAACAGCGCCTTGCCACCAGTACGCCAAAATGCCCACACGGGCCTTCAAATCGAGATCCACGGAATAGACGATCATCCCGTCCGGTCCGGCTCCCGCGACACTCAGAAAAAATTTTCTGCGATCGGGTTGCTGCAGGGGGGTCGCCAGCCCCAGCGCTATCTCCTTCACTTCGCCCTGCAGAAGTTTTTGCGTGGCTCCCGGAATATCCCAGGGGATGCCCAATTCTTTCGCCAGAATGTTGGCGGTTCCGCCGGGGAGCAGTGCCAGCGGGACGCGATGACCGTTCTGATGGCCCGCAAGTCCGTTTACGACCTCGTTCAAAGTGCCATCGCCGCCGCAGGCGATTACCAGTTGCCGGCCTTCCGTGGTGGCACGGCTGGCAATTTCGGTGGCGTCGCCGGGGCCGCGCGTCTCCGCCAACTCCGCGTCGATGCCGCCGGCGGCCAAAGTTCTCCGCGCGTCGTCGAGCAGTCGTCGCCGGCCGTTGCCGCCATTACCTGCGTTCGGGTTGTGAATCAAAAGCGCATTTCGCAAGTTCGCCGTCATCGTGGGCCAGGGCTCCTCAGCTAGATCGCAAACCTTCATTCTATATAATATAGGCGCAATCTCAGCTATCGTTCTGCAACTGATTTATCAAGAATTGCTCAAGGACCGCCACCCATGGCCAAGGCCGCCCCTACTGCCGTCAAGAAACAGATCGCGGATGTGCGCGAGAAGTTGCGCCATCATGAGTACAGATACTACGTTCAGGACGACCCGGAGATTTCCGATGCCGCTTACGACCGCCTGATGTCCCGGCTGAAAGAGCTCGAGACCGCCTATCCCGAGCTGATCACCGGCGATTCTCCGACCGTGCGCGTCGGCGGCACGCCCCGCTCCGGTTTTGAGACCGTGCAGCACTCGCGTCCGATGCTCAGCCTTGACAATTCCTATTCCTACGACGACCTGCGCGAGTTCGACCGGCGCGCGCGGGAAGTGAGCGGGCAGGACAAAATTGAATACGTGGCCGAACACAAATTCGACGGCTTAAGCATTTCGCTGCAGTACGAAAATGGCATATTGGCGCGTGCGGTTACGCGAGGGGACGGACGCACTGGCGAAGATGTGACCCTGAATGCCAAAACCATTCGCTCGATCCCGCTGCAACTTGATCCCGCGGTACTCAAAAAAGCCAAAGTGCCTGGAACGTTCGAGGTTCGCGGCGAAATTATGATGCCGAGGAAGTCCTTTGAAGAGCTGAACCGCCAGCAGGAACTCTCCGGCGGAAAAATATTCGCCAACCCGCGCAATGCAGCTGCGGGAGGCGTCCGGGTGCTCGATCCCTCCATCACCGCGTCGCGGCGGCTGGAGTTTTTTGCCTATTACCTCATCGTGGGCGGGAAAGTTCCGTTTGCGAAACATTCCGAGTCGCTGGAGGCATTGAAGAAGGCGCATTTCCGTTCGTCGTCCGACTGGAAATTGTGTAACGCGATTGACGCGGTCATTGCTTATTGCGAGGCGTGGGATCCGCAGCGCGAAAAACTTGCCTACGAAATTGACGGCGTGGTTGTAAAAGTGAATTCCATCGCCATTCAGAACGAGCTGGGCTTCACTTCAAAAGCTCCGCGCTGGGCGATTGCTTACAAGTATCCGGCGCGCCAGGAAAGCACGGTGGTGAATGACATCCGCGTACAGGTGGGGCGTACCGGTGCGCTGACGCCCGTGGCGTTCCTCGAACCTGTGCAGGTCGGAGGCGTGACGGTAAGTCGTTCCACGCTGCACAACATGGATGAAATCAATCGGCTCGGCGTGCAAATTGGCGACACCGTGCTGGTCGAACGCGCCGGCGAAGTCATTCCGCATGTCCTGAAGGTTGTGAAGGAAGGGAAGGACCGTCGCCCTTTTGTAATGCCGGCGAAATGTCCGGAATGCGGCAGCGCCATTCATAAAGGCGAGGATGAAGTTGCCTATCGCTGTGTCAACGCCGCCTGCCCTGCGAAACGCAAGGAGTCGCTGCTGCATTTTGCCGCGCGTCACGCGATGGACATCGACGGACTGGGCGACAAGATTGTGGATCAACTGGTCGACAAGGGCCTGGTGAAGGATGTGGCTGACCTCTATGAGCTGAAACTGGATGACCTCTCCAATCTCGAGCGCATGGCAGAAAAGTCCGCGCAGAATTTGCTCGACGGCATCGCCGCCAGCAAGAAGCAGCCGCTGGCGCGCTTGATCTACGCGCTGGGTATTCGCTTTGTCGGAGAACGCACCGCGCAACTCCTGGCCGAGCATTTTTCAACGCTCGAAGAGTTTTCCGCAGCCACCGAAGAGCAGCTCACCGCAGTGGGCGAGGTCGGACCCAAAGTGGCGGCGGCCATCGCCGAATTTTTCTCCGAGGCGGCTAACCGCCAACTCATCAAAAAGCTGGCGAAAGTCGGGGTCAACCCCAGAGCCGCCAAACGTACGGTGAAAAGCGACAAGTTTGCAGGGAAAACCTTCGTCTTCACGGGCACGCTGGCAAATCGCACGCGCGAAGCCGCCGGCGAACTGGTCCAGCAGCACGGCGGCAAAATCTCCGGTTCGGTAAGCAAGAAGACCGATTACGTGGTAGCCGGCGCCGACGCTGGCTCCAAACTCGAGAAGGCCCGGGAGCTTAAGGTCACGGTGTTGAACGAATCAGAATTTGAGAAGTTACTGTAGCTCGCGTCCCGACGCCGCTCGGGACTGGGAAGACGAAAACCTTGTCAGCAGCAAAATCGCCAGTTCCATAAACGGCTACGAAGGCCAAAGCGAACAGGCCCGGCAGTATATTGTTCCCGCGGTCCAGCAAAACCAGGAGGTGATCGTCTCCCGGTCCCGGCCGTCGCGACCGCCTCCTGCCACGGTGTCGCCGCTGCTCGATCCTCCTTTTGCGCGCAGCCCAAAATCGTCGCAAGAAAGTAGCCGACGACACCGAAGGCTGTACCAAACAGGGCACCGAGAAACGCGAGCGCTTTTTTTCTGCACTATTTGCGACGATTGCCTCGGGCACCTCGCTTGGAACTCTTGGAAGAATTGAACCCTTTCTTGAGACCGCATATACTTCCACATGGCGGGTGAGCCGGGTGATCGCTGGCTTGCGGTTGTCGCGAGGTGACTCGTCGGCAGACGTGAGCGGGAGGAAAGTCCGGACACCACCTGAGTAACGCGGCCGTTCGCGGCCGCGTGGTCAGGAATGGGCAACGCGCCTGGTAACGCCAGGGGAACAGTGGCACAGACTCCGGTCTGCGCGGCGGCTTTGCGGGCGCGAGGTGAGTTGCGCGGCGAAGAAACAGCGCAGGCTAAAGCCTGTGCCACGGTTCACGGATAGTGCCACAGAAACTTAAACCGCCGGTTAGCGCCGCACGGTGATATCTCGCAGGTAAACCTGCGAGACATCTTCGGGTTTGCGATGTTTGCCGGTAAGGGTGAAAAGGTGGGGTAAGAGCCCACCGCTCCGATAGCAATATCGGGGGCACGGAAAACCCCGCGTGGTGCAAGGCCAAATAGGAGGGGAGAGCTAGCCCGGCTCGTTTGGACCCTCGGGTAGGCTGCTAGAGTCCCGCCGCGAGGCGGGCCCTAGAGGAATGATCGCCGCAGTTCGCCGCTAGCTACGCGACGCAAGTCGGGAAAGCTACGCGCGAATTGCACAGAATCCGGCTTACAGGCTCGCCCGCTACTTTTCAATAACTTACGGCCAGTTTGCGAAACTGTGCCATAACTGTGACACGCGTTTTCGTTATTTCTTTGCCTTCCGTTGTCCGCTGGTTTTTCCGCTTGGTCCGCACGCTCTGCAATTTAGGTGGCCCAGACTGATAACATCGCTGCCTTAGTGCAATTTTCACAATCCGATTTCAATTCAAGGCGAATCGGTCGGCTTGGGAAATCAGTCGATACCTCTGGTCGCTTCGGAACAGATGCCGAGAGCCAACGCGTCGTCGCGCGCACACAAGGCGTTCAGGATTGCCAGAAAGGCTTTCCAGAACTCGGAATCTGCGCGCAATTTCGTTCTGATACTTTTCCAACACGCACTATATACCCCGCCATCCCGTAATCCGGCAGGTAGCGCATTTTGTTCCCCCAAAAGGACTGTTATGTCTGTTTTAGAAAGCATAGTATTATTGACAAATCTCATAAACGACGTATATGTCCCTTATTAGGATTATGCTAACATAAGCGGAGAGGGCTAATCGTGGAGATAGCAAAGCAAATTGCCAAATACGAAGACAAGGGGTTCACGCGCGAACAGGCGGAGGTCAACACGCTAATGGAACATGCGGCGGTAACGATTTTCAGCGACTTCCCCGACGCGTTTGTTCTCTTCGGAGGCGCCACGCTCGTCCTGTACCACGACAGTGTGCGACATTCGGCTGACCTTGACCTGCTGTATCGTGCCGGCGTGCCTCCCTCGCCCGAGGGGATCATCTCATCCTTACAACGCGACCTAACTCCTGTCGCAGAGATAATGGAGTTGGGTCGCCTTCATTTTCAACTAGACCTTTCTAACAGTAAGGAAGGAAGGATTTTTGTGACGGCTGGGGCGGACCGGCGACTATTTCGAGTTGACCTGACGCGCCTGGGTTCGGCAATCGAGAGCGAAATTGAGAATCACCCCGTCGAAGGAGAATCCGGTCTCTCAGCGGTTGTAAAGTCGGTGACTAAGGAACTCCTTCTCCTTCAAAAAGCAGAAGCATTTCTGATGCGGCGTTCCGTCAAAGCTAGAGACGCTTATGACATTCAGCTGCTCAACGAAGCTGGAGCTGTGCTCAGCCCCAACTTGCGGGCCCACCTTCAGGATACGATCCTCGGAAACGAGATTGATGCAGGAACCATTTCAAACCGAATAGATCGAATTGCTGTGGGCCTTTGCCGCTTGGAACTCAAACCCGTATTGCCGGCAAACATCTACTCAACTCTTGAGGCAGCCCGATTCGAACCCCTTAGAAATGCACTCAGAGATTTGTACAAGGAATGGCTATGACAGACCTAAAGACAAGACGGCTGGATTGGTCCCAGGTTCTCAGGGATCAAGCTCGAATAACGGATGTCCTTTTAGCGGACGAGCTAGCTTCCAAGTTTAATCTCCCTGCTGGTTCCATTTCGAAAGCATTATCCCGGTTGGGAAAGCGTGGTCTTATCACTCGAGTGGCTGACGGAGTGTACCTGAATAAATTGGTCCGAGATCATTCGGCGAATGACTTCATCGCTGTTCTCAAGCCGAATTCCTATGTGTCCCTTGAATCGGCGCTCAATCATTGGGGACTAAGTACGCAGAGCCCAGTGACTTTGACATGCGTAACTACAAGTAAGCCCAAGGAATACAGAACGCCGGAGTTCGCGATCACATTCAGAGCCATCTCAAAAAAGCTCTTCTGGGGTTATGTCGAGAAACAGACTCGTTACTCGAAATACCGCATTGCTGAACCCGAGAAGGCTCTGCTGGACTGGATTTATCTCTCCTTACAGACAGGACTCACACCACATCTCGACGAGATCGATTTCAAGGGGGTAGACAAACAAAAACTGGTCAAATACGCGGGCAAATATCCCGGTACGGTTCGAAACGCGCTCACGCACTCACTTGCCTTTGAACATTTTGCAGCTTGAGAGCCGCTGCGTTATTGATGAGCATATCAAGGAAAATTGCATAAGAATCATCCTGAAGCGGCGGTTTGGAAATCCGCGACCGAAGAAGCTGTGACCTCCTGGAGCGCGGCGGCTCGCGCCGCTTTACGATTTAAGCCACACCGTCAAATCACCTTCGCAGCGCAAAATCTCCTCAACACCAACTCGGAGAGCAGTGATCTAAGCCACGAACTGGGTGCAAATCAAAGTGCCGAATAAATCATCTGCACGAAGACCTCGCCGTTGAAAAAGCCCTTGCCCCACGTGGCGTCCAGATCCGCGAACGGTTTGCTGGCCGCGATTTCGTCGACCGGTTTGCCGGCGGTCTTCAGTTTTTGCACGCGATCGCGGCACACAACGAGCATGTCGCGGTATTTGGTCAGATCAGCTTTGTTGCCCAGCGGGCCATGCCCCGGAATGATCTTAGTGTTGTTGTCGACCAAGGGGAGAATGTTATCGGCGGCGAGAATCATCCCGTCGATTTTTCCGCCGGTGCTGGCGTCGATGACCGGGTAAAAGCCGTTAAAAAAAGTATCGCCCATGTGAAGCACGTTGGCCTTCTGGAAGTGAATGTAGATGTCCGTGTCGGTATGCGCCGGCTGGAAATATCGCAGCATCACGATTTCACCGTTGGTCTGCAGTTCCTGGCTGGTGCTGAATGTCTGCTGCGGCAGTGCATCCGCAGGCGATGCCGGAAAGTGCAAACCGAAAAGGGCACTGTCGTGTGGCTGTGCCATGCGCGTCTTGGTGTTTTCGTGGGCCAGCACTGTGGCACCCGCGGCGCGCAGATTGGCGTTGTTGTCCGTGTGGTCGACATGCCAGTGTGTGTCGATCACCGTCTTCAGCGGCGCATTGCCTAGTCCATCGAGCGTTTCTTTCAACTTCGGCCAGGCCGGCATAAGAAACGTGTCGACCACGATTTTTCCGTCAGGCCCGTTGAACACCACAACATTTCCCCCAGGACCGGAAAGCAAGGTGAGATTTTCCGCGAGCGTTTGCGACCGGATAGGTGCGCTGCCCATCTGCGCGCGCATCGCTGCCAGAGAGTCAGTTGGAGGCGTTGAGGCCTGCTGCCGGAGGCCAGCAACGCCGGCGCTCAAAGGACTTGCTGGAAACAGTTGGGCCACCAGGGCGCTTCCGGCAAACCCGGCGGAATTCCGCAACATTTCGCGCCGTGTGCTGTGCTTCTCCAAAAAGTTCGGGCTCATCTTTTTTCGCCTTTCCAATGTGAATTACATGCCTGACTTTCTAGCAGGGAAGCAGCCGAGCGTCGCCGATATTTCTGTCATTGTTTTAAGTAATGAAGGGCAATCCATCCCGATTTTTTGAAAACGTGCGACTCGACAAGTCTCAATTGTAATTTCTCCGGTAGACTCACACCTTCTAACAACCGTCTCCCTTCTCCTGCAAGGATCGGCGCAACGACAAAACGATATTCATCAACCAGGCCAAGTTCTATAAGTTGTGAAGACACATCTACGCCGCTGACGAGCATATTGTTGCCTTCTTCTTCCTTCAATTTAACTATTTCGTCGCGAAGGTCGCTGCGAACAATTCTGGTATTTCTACCCTCAGCGCTTTCTAACGATCGTGAGAAGACAATTTTGTTGGCAGAGTCAAAGGCCTGGGCAAACTCCCTATCCGCTTTTGTCTCAGACGGGTTTTTTGCGATTTCAGGCCAATAGGGAACCATCAATTGGTAGGTTTTACGCCCATACACGAGCAAACCGGCATCTCGGACGAGCTGCAGGTAGTAGTCAAACAATTCTTCATTGGGAACCATTTTGGTATGGTCGCAGCAGCCATCGATGGTGATGTTGATTGAGT
>JBEKSZ010000085.1:0-22761 GCA_049516615.1 Candidatus Acidiferrum sp.
AGAGAACTACTGGCTCCAAACGTCCATGCTTTGGTAACCAGTACGCTGCCTAATGCCGGTACCGCCGAATTTACCGGCATCGACAAATACATGGAACTCAAGGTCAAGGCCGCGCGGCTAATCGAGCCCGGAAGCCTTCAGGTGCTTTCAACAATCGGAGATGAGCGCAACGCACTGACATTGAGCACCTTCAAAATAGCCCTGGGTCCCGCTGGGACGATGGTTACCATGGTGAGAGCCAGTCTTTATTTGATAGATGAAAACAAGAGGATCATAGACGAACGAGATCAGTTTTTTGTGCTTTCAAAATAGGCTGCAAAGGGTCATGGGCATTGTGATGCCGGCGGCGGCAGAATCACGAAAGCCGAAGAGTTCCAAATTTCCGGTTGCTAGTGCGTGACGGGCAACTCTGACGTAACGCGATTAGGTAGGGGTTCCCGGCAACGCACCGGGAATCGCCGGACCCAGGGGACGCTCCAGGGAAATCCGAGTCGCCGCGCACAGGATTTGCCTGTTGCGACCGGGCCCCTCTAGGGGATGATGACGGTTCTCCGCCCGCGCTGGTCGCGATGCCAGGCGTGCTCCACCTCGCCCAGAGGCACCCGCTCGGTGTCGATGCGCAGTGTGCCGCAACCAATGTTGGACATCAGCTGCCGAACAGCTTCGATCCATATCTCGGGTGACGCTGCGGCGTTGCCGGATCCTGCTCCAAGAATCTCCAACCGTGAGCTTCGCAGCACCGCGGCGGCCAGCGAAACAGCGGGCCCCCCGCTCTCGCCAACCTCAACCAGCCGGACTCTGGATGACGCTGGCTTCAAGTCTCTTCGTGCAAGGGCAGCCAGGAGCGCTTCGGTGGGCGGACCCCAAAGGTAGTCGATAATGACGTCGAAGCCGTTTTCACCAGCTTCGCGAGCGAAGACTTCGGCGAGATCCTGACCGGGCTCGCCGAGGCGGATGGTCGCGTCGGCTCCGAGGTCGTGCAGTGTATGCAGAACTTGTTCGTTCCGTCCGGCCGCAATCACCCGCCGAGCGCCGAGGAGCTTGGCCATTTGAATGGCGAGCTTGCCCGTGACTCCGGTTGCACCGAGGATCAGGACCGTCTCGCCCGGAGCGAGTTGCGCACGCCAGACAAGCGCACCCCAGGCAGACAGCCCCGGGTTTACCGCGGCTGCAGCAATCTCATCGTTAACGTTGTCGGGAATCGGAAAACAGCGCGCCCGGGACACGACGGTGCGTTCCGCCATGCCGCCGTAAGGCGGCCGAGGGCCGCCGAAGAACACCCGCGTACCGTCCTCCAGGCGCCCGACTCCATCGACGCCGCACACCACGGGCAGTTTGCCGTACGCTGCGTAGTGCGAGCCGCTGGCCATTTGCTTATCGATGGGTTTGAGCGCCGCGGCCCGGACGTGAACGATCACCTCGTTTTCCTCCGCAACAGGTTCGGGAAAATGCGCGAAGTGAGGTGGTTGATTGATGGTATGTAGCACAGCGGCGTTCATGCTCGCATCCTTTCACAATGATTGAATTTGTTGCGATCCGTACATTCTTCGAAGTGTGTTATTGCTTCTGTTTCTTGCCTTTCGCTCACCTGCCCCGTACTCTAGCCACGTTTGTCTTGGCCTGCTAACGAGAAAGAGGCGATTTTTATCGGGAAAGGGTCGATCTTCCAAATTTCATGTTCGCCGCCCCCAAGAATGTGGAGGAACTGCGCCGCCTCGTCGAGAGCGACGTACCCGTACTCGCGTTTGCCTTCAAGAGGCGCGCGGCTGAGGATTGGGCGCCCGAGCACAGTCACGCACGCGGGCAGTTCTTTGCATTAACCCGCGGACTGCTAATCGTCGAAGCGGGCCGTAAACGGTGGATGTTTCCCTCCCAGCGTTGTGCCTGGATTCCCCCTGATTGCGTGCACAAAGCGCGTTCTGTGGGAGGCGCGGCGGGCTCCATGGTTTACCTGACTGCGAAGATGTGCCGCGGACTGCCCCGGACGCCGTGTCTGTTCAGCTCATCAGGGTTATTGTTTGCAATCGTTCAGCGTGTTCTTGCATGGAATCCCCGGCACGCGCTTAGCCCGGCACAAAAGCACCTGATCACCGTACTTCGCGATGAGATTGCGCAGCCCGATCCACAGCCTTTGCGTTTGCCCCTGCCGAGAGACGAGCGCCTGGCCAGGGTTGCTCACGCGCTGCTGGATGACGTCGGCGACGACCGCGGGTTGGACGACTGGGCGCGTTTTGTTGCAATGTCCCGCCGCGCTTTCATGCGGGCATTTTCCGCTGAGGTAGGTATCTCATTTGGTCGCTGGCGGCAGCAGGCACGGCTCTTCGCTGCGCTTGAAATGCTCGCGCAAAACAAATCTGTAACCGAGGTGGCCCTGGCTGTCGGCTACGACAGCGTGAGCGCCTTTATTGAAATGTTCCGGACCATGCTGGGGACCACGCCACAGATGTACTTTCGCAGTCAGCAAGAATCAGTGCTTGGTGGTTGGGAATCCTGAGTCGACGGCCGCGTTGCGGACGAGCCCCGCAGCGACCTTGCGGGCGAGAGATGCGCCGTCACGTTGGCGCGCTTCAATTCGAGTCATAAAGAGATTGGGAACCCCCAGGCTGCCCGGCAGTTTCGTCGTCGGAACGCGGATTTTTAGCTACAACACAGCCTGTTGCATAAACCCCATTGCTTCGCTGAACACAGCCTTCGGCTAAGAACGGTTTAATTTTGCCAGCCGCTGCTATTGTCAACTCAATTGTGGGGGATACCGCCTTGATAAAATTTCGATACTGCTCAACTGCATTATTCGCAATCATGGTTTTCATCTTGAACGGGCAACCCGTTCACGCGCAAGAAGCGAATAAACTGCTCGTCGGCTTTTCCGTAGAAGCGATGAAGGGCGAGCGGTGGCAGACGGACCTGGATTCCTTTACGGCCCGCAGCAAACAGCTCGGGGCAGAGGTCCTCTCGAGCGACGCCGGGGGAGACGACAATCTTCAGTTCCAGCAAGTACGCGACATGATCAGAGCCGGTATCAAAGTGCTGGTTCTCCTCCCCCACGATACCTCCAAGGCCAGTCGCATGGTCGATGCCGCAAAAAGCGCCAACGTTAAGGTCATCAGCTACGATCGCCTGATTCTGAACAGCGATGTGGACCTGTACATCAGTTTTGACCGCGTCGCCATCGCTCGCATGCAGGCGGAATATCTATTGAAAAACGCGCCCACCGGCAATTATGTACTGATCGCCGGTTCTCCCAATGATGAAGGCGCCAAAGCGCTGCATGACGCGCAGCTGCATGTCTTGCAGCCCTACATCGATCGCGGCGACATCAAGGTGGTCGCGGATGCCTACACCAAGGATTGGTTGCCTTCCGAGGCCTACCTATTCATGCTTCAGGCGATAGATTCCACACACGGGCAGATTGCCGCTGTCCTGGCTTCTAATGATGGCTTGGCCAGCGGTGCGATTCAGGCCCTTCGCGAGCATAATCTCGCCGGCAAAGTCCCGGTTTCCGGACAAGATGCAGATTTGGCTTCGGTGATCAGCATCGCCCAGGGCACGCAAACCATGACCGTTTATAAACCCGTTGGCATTGAAGCAGCCAGAGCCGCGGAAGAAGCTGTGCGCCTCGCGAAGGGGCAAACCCCGCGCGCGGATGCAGCCATAAGCAATGGCAGGAGAGAAGTGCCGGCCATATTGCTTGAGCCCGTGCTCGTGAGCAAGGAAAATATCAAAACCACGATCGTCAAAGACGGATTCCAAACTTTGCAGAGCATTAACCGGGAACTGCCGGAAGACCAGAAAATCAGATAACCCAACGTCTTGCAGTCTTTGACCAACTGTCTTGAGCGCTTGCGCCGCAACGTTGGCGAGAGATGCAGCGAGGGGTAAGGCGGTAGAAGTGGACCGTTTCATCGCCAAGGCGAGGATGAAAAAACGAAAACCTCAGGCGGTGGACAATGGCCAACCGTGATGAAAATCGCGAGAACAGGAATTTTTCTCCCAATTCGACGACGCGTTCGGTGCCCGCGACAACCACGATGCGGGGCGACGACTGGAATGAAAATTCGGCATTTCGATTGGAACGCCTGAACTCAGAGGCCACTCGACGTCAGCTCTGTTGTGGCAGGCCAGTCTTCGGCATGAGCACGCTTTTCAGGCGATCAACGGCATGGGCCATGTCCGCGGCCTTGGTGCCGCCGAAGCCCAGAATGAATCCCTGGCGAACCGCTCTACCCAGGTAAGTCGGCGAAAGCGGCGTTAGCCAAAGCTTTTCTTGCGCGGCCTGTCGCGCGATTTCCTGATCGCGAAGTCCTTCGGGAAGCGTAACGACAAGGTGCAAGCCGGCATGCGAGCCATGAACCTCGAGGCTTGATCCAAACTCCCGATGAAGGCGATCGACGAGCGTGGTTCGTCGCTCGCTATACACCAATCGTAACCTTCGAAGATGACGCGCGAAATGGCCTTCCCGTAGGAAGTCCGTGAGTACTGCCTGATACAAGTGAGGATGCGTGAGGTCCAGAGCCCGGCGCACTTCCAGAAAACGATCGACAAGGTCGGGGGGAATAACCATATAGCCCGTGCGTAGAGATGGAAATAGCACCTTGCTAAAAGTTCCGATATAGATCACACGAGAATTCCGATCGAGCCCCTGTAATGAGGCGATGGGCATGTTGTCGTAGCGGTACTCGCTGTCGTAGTCGTCCTCGATTATCCAGGAGTTTGAACTCTCGGCCCAGTCGAGGAGCTGCAGGCGACGCGATGCGCTCATCGTTGCGCCGAGCGGGTATTGATGTGAGGGCGCAACATAAACGGCGCGGGCCTTCGGGCATCGTTTGATGCCCACGGCCACATCCAGTCCTTCGCAATCCACGGGGACTGGAATCATTCGGCAACCCGCCAAATCGAGCACCTTTCGTGTCATCCAGTACCCAGGCTCTTCGATCCATACGGCAGTTCCAGGATCAAGGAGAACCCGGGCGGAGATCTCAAGCGCTTGCTGAGAGCCCGCGACAATCATGATCTGCCACGGATCGCAGCGGACGGCGCGCGCCGTTCTCAAATACGAGCAAACTTCCTCGCGTAATTCCTGGGAACCGAGGGGGTCACCGTACTGCAGAGCGCTGGCGTTTTGATTCCGACAGTGACGCCTGACCAGACTCGACCATATCTGAAAAGGAAACTGGTCATAGGCCGGCTGGCTCACGCAGAAGGCCCCCAAACCGCGCAGCCAAGGGGCATTTTCGAAGCTTTGTAAGCGCATAAGACGGCGCGCGACCGGTCGAGACCCGCGCCGGGCTTTCCGCGAGGGCGCGTCGCGTCCGTCGCTTGGCGCGGGCTGGTCGGGCAGGTTACGGCACACGAAGGTGCCCCAGCCCACCCGCGCCTCGAAATAGCCCTCAGCCAGAAGTTGCGCATAGGCGGTCAGGACTGGGATTCGAGAGATCCCCAGTTCGGTCGCCAGCGCGCGCGTCGAAGGAATTTGTTGACCGGAGCGTACGCTGCGCTCGACGATCATCGCGCGGTAGGCGTCGTAGAGCTGACGATGCAAAGGCTTGGCAATTTTGCGATCGATGGTGATGAGGGGCGACAAAGCGTTGGGCACTTTCCTCATCTGTGCGTTCCAGTGGTCATAACTCAATTCGCCGAACTGGATATTGCACGCGACCACCGCTCGATGCAACAGTAAAAATATCGCAGCGGATAAATTGCAAACCGCTACAAAGCATTAACGCAAACGTTTGTCTGAGTCGAACGCGGACGGGATTTAGCGCGGGGGACGAACGGATAGGTAGCCGGGGGACGGGTGGACCTCCGGTCGTGGGGAGCTAACTCGTGGTGGGGAGGAAATTTAAAAATGAGATACGCTTTAGGTTTGGCTTTCATGGTCGCGCTGTCGCTGTGTCTGACCGAGGGTGGTCTGGCACAAAATACCAACTCCGGAGACATTCGCGGTACGGTTCTCGATTCCTCGGGAGCGGCCGTCGCTGGGGTTACCGTGACCCTTACCAACATGGATACCGGTGAGTCCAAAGACTTCATCACCAACTCCGACGGCATTTACGACTCTGTTTCGACCCGGCCTGGGAACTACAACCTTACTTTCACCAAGCAGGGTTTCAAGCAAATTACCCGCGGGCCCATTCTGCTTCAGGTTTCGGTGATTACCGAGGACGCCACCCTTCAAGTGGGTGAGAGCACGGAAGTGGTGCACGTCGAGGTTTCTGGGCCCCCGCTGCTCCAGACAGAATCCGGCGAGCAAGGAACCATTTTGCAGGGGAAGACCATCGACGAACTGCCCCAAATCGGAGCGGGCATCACCGGCAACGACTGGGCCAACTTCGCGATCTTGCTTCCCGGCGCTTCGAGCGCACCTTCTCAGCCCATGTCCGAAGGCAGCGGTCCATACAACGCTGGTGACGCCGTATCCGTCAACGGCAACCTGCCGATGTATACGAACATTCTCGCAGACGGAGCCTCGGTCGTGTTGCCCGTGAGCGGCAACGTCGACAACTCTATTTTTGAGAGCATTTCCGAGGTTCAAGTCAGCACGTCTTCGTTCTCCGCGCAGTACGGTATCGGCGGAGCGGTATTCAATCAAATTAGCAAAAGCGGTTCCAACACCTTTCACGGTGCGGCTTACGAGTATTTTCAGAACGATGCCCTGAACGCGGACAACTACTTCCTCAACAATGGATCTGCGACAAAGAACATCCTGCGCTACGACCAGTGGGGCGGCTCCCTTGGCGGACCAATCATAAAGAACAAGCTGTTTTTCTTTTTCGTGCGGGATAAAATCGTTAACAAGGGCACCAACAGTCCCGCAATCAGCACCGTTCCCACCTTGGCGGAAAGAGGCATGGGGACCGCCAATCCGGGTGAATATGATTTCAGCGCCGAAGCGCCGATCTATAACCCTGCTTCGGCGGGGGTCGGGGGCCTGCGCACCCAGTTTCCCGGCAATATAATTCCCGCGAATATGGTTGACCCCGTGGCAGCGAAGGTTCTTTCTCTCTATCCCCTGCCGAATACCGGCGCCCCGGGGGCGGATGTGAACAATTTCTCGTTTACGCCGCCTTCTTCCAACCCGAACCTTCGGTACTTCGGACGCCTCGACTACGACCTTACCCCCAATAACCGCGTGACATTTTCCATCACCGCCAAGAACAACCCCGGAGAGAATTTCGGTAACCTTCCCTGCCCGCTCAGCTGCTTTTCCGGAGACATCGATGGCTATAACGCGCAGATCTCCGATACCTGGACCCTTAGTCCGACACTCGTTAATGAATTTCGCATGGGCTACACCAAGCAGGGCAACTGGTTCGTTCCGCAATCTTTGGGATACAACGCTGAAACCTCACTGGGCCTGCAGTACGCGAAAGCCGATATTATCCCGACCTTTAACCTCAGCGGTCCTTGCTGCGCGCAAATTGGACCTGGCACGAACGCCGTCTACATCGAGAACCTGTACGAACCGTCAGATGTGATTACCTTGATTCATGGCAAGCACATCTTGCACTTCGGGGTAGAGGTGTTGATGGGCGAGGGCAACACCACACCGTGGGGGAACATTGACGCCGGGCAGTTTACATTCACTGGCCAGTACACGCAGCAGAATAACGGAACCGGCGGTTCCTCGTTCGCGGACTTCCTATTGGGCGACGTGGAACACTGGCAGGCGACGAATCAGTCCGTGACCTACATGCGGCTTAAGAGCCCACAACTCTTTGTCCAGGACGACTTCAAGGCGCGACCCAATCTCACCATCAACCTCGGCTTGCGGTATGTGGCGACCACCGGAATGAGCGAACTGCACAACGCCCTCGGAACGTTCGATCCGAACCTCGTCAATCCCTACAACGGCACGCTCGGTTCAATGTACTTTGCCGGGCAGGACAACAGGAACACGCTGCAGAAGCCCATCTACGACATCTTCTTGCCGCGCGTTGGCTTTGCCTGGAGCCCTGGCATGTTTAAGAACACGACCGTCAGAGGGGGCTTCGGCATGTATTCGTACAACTTCAGCGAAGATACTTATGCCCCCGGCAGCACCTTGGGCTACGGCGCCGTTGGCACCAACCAAGGCAACGCCACGGACCCGAACGGCGGAACCGGACCCACTCCCCTGATTAATTTGGATGCCTCGTCCGCTACGGCGGCTCCTATACTCAATTACGTGCTCGGTTCGCCGGCGTCGCGGCAGCCCCTCACATACATCACCCCGCTCGCCCCCCAGGGCGTCACGTACGTTCCGTACAATGTTCCCGTGGCGAGGATCAATGAATGGACCTTGAGCGTGGAGCACCAATTTGGCAGCAATACCGCGGTGTCGATTGCCTACGTTGGCAGTCACGGCAGTAACCTGCAATTTCCGACAGACCTCAACCAAATTACCAACCCCGCAGTTTTGGCGGCAGGGCCGACGACCCAGGCGGAACGCCCCTACCCACTGTTCGGAAACATCGTCGGTAATATGTACGACGGTATTTCGAACTACAATTCGCTGCAAGCCACAGCCCAGCACCACTCTTCCAAAGGGTTGACGTTCCAGGTTAATTACGTCTGGTCGCATTTCCTGGACGATCAGGATTCGGGCGGGTGGGGACAGCGTGGTGGGAGCCAGTACTGGCAGGTTGGAAACGACCCGCAGGCGAACTACGCCAACTCGAACTTCGATATCCCGCAGGCGTTGAAGGGCGTCGTCACCTACGAACTGCCCTTTGGCCGCAACAAGACCTTTCTCCACGACAGTTATCTCGAGGATATTGTCGCTGGCGGATGGAGAGTGTCGGGAACGTTCATCACCCAGAGCGGCAATCCGTTCACGGTGATCGATTCCGTCAACAACAGCTATTCGCAGTGCAGCGGTGCCAACAATACCAAACAGGGCTGCGTATGGTATCCCAACGTCGTGGGAAATCCCTTCGCCAACGTGCCCGCTGGGTATTACTTCAACCCCAATGCCTTCGCGGCACCGCCGAACGGAACGTTCGGAGACTCGGGCAGAAATTCGTTGTTCGGGCCGCGCCTGACGGTCGTTAACATGTCCCTAGCCAAGAGCTTCCACTTCAGGGAGCGTTTCGGTTTGGAACTTCGGGCCGACTTCGTCAACGTGTTCAACCACCCGAGTTTCCAAGCCCCGAACAATGACCTCGCGGGCAGACCTAACACCTGTGGCACCCTTCCGACGCAAACCGGTTGCATGACCAACTTTGGACAAATTACGGCATCGGAGTCGATCGGCGGTGCCACGGTCGTCGGCACCACGGTCGCTCCGCGCAGCGGACAATTGAGCGCCCGCTTCTCGTTCTAACCCGGTAGAGCAAGTCGAGGAAGGGACGACGGTTCGCTGTCGCCCCTTTCTTTCCCCGGGGCACGTAAACCGGCAGGGCCCCCTCTCTCCCCTTGGCACTAAGGCTGCCAACGGGGGCCCCGCTCATGAAACTCGGACCTGCCTGCTCGCAATTCGGTCTTCCGGCGTGGGGCATGCGATGGCCGGCAAGAGTGCAGGAGTTCGGTGCGAGCGGTTCCTGCAACGTGGCACCGGACACGAGAGGGCGCGGCGATGGTTCGCACGACTGACAACGATTGCAGGTTGCCAATGAACGCAAGGATAAGAGCCATGCGGCGGATGATAACCTGCGCGTGTGTAGCCGTGCTGATTGCGGGAAGTCTTCTCAGCGAAGGGGTTGGGTACGGCCAGGAAACGCCGGTACAGAATCCATCGCCCGTCCTCGTCGAGCTGTTCACGTCGGAAGGTTGCTCGACGTGCCCGCCTGCGGATGCTCTGCTCGAACAAATGGACAAGCAACCGATACCTGGAGCGCAGCTGATTGTTATGAGCGAGCACGTGGACTACTGGGACCACGGCGGGTGGAAAGATCCGTACTCGTCCTCGTCTTTGACCGAGCGCCAGAACGCGTACGTTCGCACGTTGGGCCTGAAAACGGCTTATACACCGCAAATAATCATTGACGGTCTCGGTGAACTGCAGCGCGGCGATCCGCAGCGGATAAATCAACTGTTCCTGCAGGTCCTTGCCCTTGGCAAGGTGCCCGTGCACATCGCTCTTGTTGGCGCCGAGACGCCGGCGGTTGTTCGAGGGCGTATCGAAGTCGACGACACCACCGACAATCGCAGCGCTGATGTCTACGTTGCGATCGCCCTCGATCACGCAGAATCTAAGGTCTCCGCGGGGGAGAATGTTGGTAAAAACCTGACCCACGTCGCTGTGGTCAAAGAACTTAGGCGAATCGCCAAAGTCGAAAAGGGAAAAGGTGTCGGGCAGGATTTCGAATTTAAACTCAAGTCCGGCTCGGATCCGGCCAACGCGCGAATCATTGCTTTTGTTCAAGAAGCCGGCCCGGGAAAGGTGTTAGGAGCGGCAGTGAGAGTGATGAAAGATCGCGTCACGCTTGACCCACATTAGTTAGCTTCCGGCCTCTCGTAGACTCGCCGACGCACTCCGCACTCCGTGACCATCACCATTTCGGCGGCATGGGCCGCCGCGCCGACATTGTTCCCACCGCGAAAGGGCTCGGGAGGCGAGAGCCGGCAACTACTTTGACGGCGCGACGGTTGACGAGCGACTCGAAGCCGCAGGGCGGGGCAATCAGGACTGCTGGTCGAGACCTGAAAGCGTACGACGAACTTATTGCATGTTACTTCAGTGTTCAGATAATTTTGCAGCGCGCCGCGAGCAGGCCGGATAACACAAGCGGGGGTTGGTTGGATTTAAAACGCCGATCGAATGATCCGAGACCAGGCAGTCTACGACGACAGGTGAGTCTGTGAACTCTTGTTTTTATGAGAATGGTCGGGACGACTGGATTCGAACCAGCGACCTCACCCACCCCAAGGGTGCGCGATACCAGGCTTCGCTACGTCCCGACCGGGAGCGGCCGCCTGGCGATCCCCATCACGGGACTGCGCGGCGGTTCAGCCTAGGCCTTCAAGGCTATCACCGCCGTTCAAGAAGCGTCAAGAAAGCCCGCAAGGAATCGCGCAGATCGAGCAGCATCTTGCGGTTGAGGAGTTGCGCGCGCGGCAAACCCCGCTCGCCGGGCTCGCGCGTATCCGGACTGGTGAGCTGAAACTCCGCTGCGGCGTGCTGCGAATCGGCGGCGGTGGCGTTCGGATCGCGCAGGTGGCGGCGCGCTCCGGCAATCGTAAATCCCTCGTCGTAGAGCAAGCGCTTGATCTTCCGCACCATGTCCACATCCGCGGCGCGGTACAGGCGATGCCCGCTGGCGCTCTTCACCGGTTCCAGCATGGGAAACTCGGTTTCCCAGTAGCGCAGCACGAAAGGCTTCAGATCGGTCATGCGGCTGACCTCGCCGATGCGGTAAAAATCCTTTTCGAGCTCTGGAGCGGCAGCGCTACCGGCCATTTTTGCTTCCTGTTCGGAGGGAGACAAGTCATCCTAGCAGTTTGCGCGATTTTTTCCGAGCGCCAACATTTCCCCTGGCCTGCTCCCCGGGTCTTTACTCCTCCTCGGCAGAATGATCTTCGCGCCTCTCGCGTTTGCGCAGGCGCTGGATAAAGCGCACCGGCGTGCCAATGAGGTCGAATTTCGCGCGCAGCTGATTTTCGAGGAATCGCTGAAAACTGAAATGCAGCGGCTCTTTTTGATTGGTGAAAATCAGAAAAGTAGGCGGCGCGGTCTTGGCCTGGGTCATGTAGTAGATGCGCACCGGGCGCGCCTTCGGGGTGGTCCCGCGCTGCAGGTCCACTTCTTCCTTCAGCCAGTTGTTCAGTGCCGGAGTGGAAATCTTGCGCCGGCGGGCTTCCGCGCACTGATCGATCAGCGGAAAGAGTTTGCCCGCGCGTTCACCGGTTTTGGCGGAAAGAAACACGATCGGCGCGTAACTTAGAAATTTCAATTTGCCGCGCACCATTTTTTCATAATCGACGAGCAGGCGGTCTTTGGCGGCATCTCCAAAACTGTGTTTGACTCCCGGCACGCGCCGCTTCTCGCCCCTGGCGCTGGCATCGGCCCTGGCCGACGCCAAACCCGCCGCGCCCACCGCCAGGTCCCACTTGTTCATCACGATGACCACCGAGCGGCCCGATTCTTCCGCGTAGCTGGCGATGGTGGCGTCGCCTTGCGTGACGCCGTGTTCGGCGTCCACAACCAGCAGCGCAACATCGCAGCGTTCGAGCCCGCGCCGCGCCATGACCACGCTCAATTTCTCAGCGACCAGCACGGTTTTGCCCTTGCGGCGAATTCCTGCAGTATCGACGAAGCGGTACACGTGTCCGTCGCGCTCGACTTCGGTGTCCACGTTGTCCATGGTGGTGCCGGCGATAGGCGATACGATGGAGCGCTCCTCGCCGACCAGGTGATTGAGCAGCGTAGACTTGCCCACGTTCGGCCGCCCGATGATGGCCACTTCCACGCGATCCGGCTGCTTGATTTCCTCGAGGGCGGCCACCACCGCCACTTTCGCCAGCGCGGCATCCAGCAAATCGTCAATGCCCGTGCCATGTTCCGCGGCAATGGGAAACACGGGCACCCCCAGCTTGCGAAACCCGTCCACGCTCGATTCCTGAGAGACGGCGTCCACCTTGTTCACAGCCACGACGAAGGGTTTGCCGGTCGTGCGCAGCATGCGCGCCAGATCTTCATCGAGCGGCGTCAGACCAGCGCGGCTGTCGACGACCAGCACGAGCAGCGCGGCTTTCTTGATGGCCACCTGCGCCTGGCGCAGGATCTCCGTGGGTATCAGGGCTTTGTCGTCGGGCACGATTCCGCCGGTGTCGACAATCTCAAGCGCCCGTCCCCGCCACTCGGCCTGGCCATAAATACGGTCGCGAGTGATCCCCGGCTCGTTGGTGACGATCGAACGGCGCGTCCCCGTGAGGCGGTTAAAAAGCGTGGATTTCCCGACGTTCGGACGTCCGACAATTACCAACGATGGAAGAGGATCGCTCACGATTCGGTCAGATCGCGCGCCGACGCAGGAAGGGCACTTTTAGACGGGTGGGACTCAGATATCACACGCAATGATACCTCATAACCCACCATGCGGTCGTTGGCCGCGGCACTCGAGCACCCCTCCCTCGCGATTTGGGAGTTCGCCGCCGCGCGACGTGCCAGGGTATGCCCGGGAGACCCGCGCCGAACCGACGAGACGTCCGCGGATCGCTAATTTTCCGCAGGCTTCTCGACGTGATCGATTACGAGCATGGTCACGGTATCGGCCCGTGGTTCGAGCTTCAAGCCCAGCTGATCCTGAATCGCGGTAAACAGCGAGGCCCCGGCGGCGCGCGAAGCTTCGGAAGGGACTCCTCCGGGCAGACCGTCTGCTTCTAACCGCGCGTCTTCAGCCGCGTCCGGAGTCCAATGCAAATTGAAATTGTAGTTGCCCTTGAGGCCCGTCTTGTCCACCACGGTGCGTCCGAGCCGCAACGACAGTTGCTCGACTAGGAAAGACAGCGGCGCTCCTTCGGAAGTCAGCTCGCCTCTTCCCAAACGCATGCTGCGCCGCGAACCCGGCTGCGCAGACTCCTGCAGTTTTGAACTGTCCCCGTCGAGGAGCAACTCATACACCGGGACGTTCTTGGCTTCGCTGTGCACGCTCAACTTGAAGTAGTTGCTCAGAAGCGACTGTAGCGCGCGCTGGTCGCCCTCTGGGCCGGGTGGCGCGGTCGGCGAAGGTATCCCCGTCGAGTTGCTCATCTTGGCTTCGATATCGAATCGCTCGGAATTGAGCCAGTCGGGCCCTCCCGAGAGTTGAGAATCCTGAACGTGGTAGGCCAGGCGGATGAGCGTCGCTAAGGAAACCCCCTTGGCCGCAAAACCACCGTCGTCGAGGGAAAACATGAGCCTGCTGCGGTTCGGGCCGCTTGCGGCAGGTTTGCTGGGGGTTACGGAGACGTTTTCAAATGTCGCTGCCGGCAAAGCAGCCGGGTCCTGCAACCGGGCCCGGCCCGGCGCGGCGTTCAGCACGCCAAAAGCAAGCGGCGCGGCAACCGCCAGCACTCCAGCCACAGTGACCAATAACCTCTTGCGGAAATCCAGCTTGCGGGCCACATCCTCGTACATAATCTGCACCATCCTTTTCTTTAGATCGGCCCCCGAAACTCCCGAGATGCAAGCCAGCGGAGACCCAACACAGAATTCGCAAACTTTCAAAATACTCTCGGCGTACACCCGCCGTTCGCTGCCCAATGCCAGGACTTCTTCATCGCAAGCCCGCTCGCGCTCAGCGACGAGCCGCGCGCTCAGCCACCAAACCAGCGGATGGAACCAGAAAACGGCTTCCACAAGCATGTGCATCGCGGCGGCGAGATTGTCGCGCCGGCGTACGTGCCAGACCTCATGGACGAGAATCGCTTCGAGGTGGCCATCGTCAAGGTGCTGGGAAATCCCGCGCGGCCATAGCAGAAGCGGCCGGGTCATTCCGAAAATCCCGGGCTCGAGAGCAGCCGGCGAGAGCAGCACCTTTATCGGCTGGCGGATTCCAGCCAGTCTCTCCATGCGGCGGAGGGCGGCCACCTCGCGTCCTGCGCGCAGTGGCACGGACTTGCGTACCGCCGAGGAAACTTGCCGCCAGCGCGCGTAGCACAGGAAAAGGACCACCAGAAACCCCCCGAGCCACAAGGCGGAGAGCAAAATGGGCAGCACGTGCGGCAGGCCGGAAGCTGTCGAAGGGGCGACCCGGGGCGCCGATAGGGCGGGCGAGGTGAACGGCTGACCGAACTGTTCGATGGCGAGGTAGATCTCCGGCTGCACAGCTCGATAAACGCCGCGCCCTGCCAAATGCCTGCCGATGGCCACGAGCAAGGAGAAGGGCAGCAGAAACTTGATCGACGCCGCGAGCCACAGCCAATAACGAGTGCGGGCCTGGTTTTTTTGCAGGACCAGGGTCACGAGCCCGGCTAGGGCGACAAACAGGGTCGACTGCCACAAGTGATCGCCAAGGGCCGGTGCGACGGCGCTGCACATCGCGGAGAAAGATGCCGAGCTCATTCTAAATCGCCCTTGCGCTCCAGATTTCGGAGAATTTTCTCTGCTTCCTTCACGTCAGCCAGGGTGAGTTTTCCAGACTCGATGAGATGGGCCATGACGGGCTGGGAGCGCCCGCCAAAGAGACTCAGCAGGTCGTCGATCAACCTGCGCTGCACCGCGTTTTGCGAAACCGCGGCCGCAAAAATATGGAAGTTGCCGACCTTCTTGACGCGGCGCACGGCCTTTTTTCCTTCGAGGCGATATACAGTGGTCTGGATGGTCGTGTACGCCGGTCGATCTTTTTCGGGAAAGGCTTCCTGAATCTCGCGGATCGACGCCTGGCCATTGCTCCACAGGGTCTCCATGATCTGCAATTCGAGCTTGGTCAATTTGGGTCCGGCCACGGGGTCATCTCCTATCGCTGTGTGCATTACTACTACACGCGTAGTAGTAATGCAAGCGCTTTTTCTAGCGCCTTCTGGGCCTCCTGCCGGGCCGCCGTCGGGAAATCCCGGGTTCTAGAGCCGTTCCGTCAAGCATCCGGAGTGGCCATTTTGAGGCGCGGCACCCGCGCCCGGCGGGGAAGGCAACCCGTTCGACGCCCTTTGCCGGCATATACGACCTTTTAGGTCCGAATTCTGTCCACTGGATGTTGCGCGGTTGAAGTAGGACTAGTCCTGTCGTATATTCCCATTTGCAAACCGGTTGCAACTGGAAACAACAGCCCTGCCACGCTGTGGAAGCCAAAAAACGCACGGCCGACAAAATTCACTTTCGAGGGAGATCGCCAGCGTGGTCGTCAGCAACAAGTTCCCGTGTCAATCTTTAAAGCATCTCTTAAGACGCTTCGCGCGGACGGCCATCGCTTTGGCCGTCGCCCTGGTCGTCGTGCTTGCGGTTGTCAGCGTCCGGGCAGGAGAAGGCGGCACGATCTCGGGCACGGTGACCGACGGGAGCGGAGCCGTCGTCGTCAAAGCTTCCGTGCTGGCCACCAATTCCGACACGGGTGTTCGTCACTTGGCCACCACGGACACCAGGGGCTTCTATTCCTTCCCGGCGCTGCCCGTCGGCACCTACGAACTGTATGTCGCCGTCGCCCAGTTCCGTCCCTACCGGCGCACCGGCATCGTCGTCGATGCCAACAGCTCTGTGACCGTCGATGCTCTTCTTGAAGTCGGCGACCGCGCCGATGTGGTTACGGTCAGCGACGACCAGTTGCACGTGGAAACCACCAGCACGCAAACGGGCGAGGTGATCACCGGCGCGCAGATGACCACCGTGCCGCTCAATGGCCGCAGCTTCACGGACTTGCTCTCGCTCCAGCCCGGCGTCGCGCCGCTGACCTCCATTACTTCCGACACCGTGCAAGACGTCGGCGCCGCCGCGCTTTCGCCCTCCGGCGACCTGAATCCCGGAACCATCTCGATCAACGGGCAACGGGAATTCGCCAACAGCTTCATCGTCAACGGCAGCGACGTTGAGGAGGATGTCAACAATGGCGCCGCGGTCGTGCCCAATCTCGACGCCATCGCCGAGTTCCGCATTCTCACCAGCAGTTTCGACGCCGAGTATGGCGAATTCAGCGGCGGCCAGATCAACGTCATTACCAAGTCGGGGACCAACACCTGGCATGGCGACGCCTTCGAGTTCCTGCGCAACACCGATCTCGATGCGCGCAATTTCTTTTCCCCGACTCGTGGCACGTTCGACCAGAATCAATTTGGCGGCACGCTTGGCGGCCCAATGGTCCGCGACAAAATCTTCTTCTTTGCCGACTATCAGGGCACGCGCCTGACCGAGGGCATCGACACCGGCGAGATCGCCGTTCCCTCCGCTCAGGATCGCACGGGTAATCTTAGCGACCTCGCCAGCGCCTTCGTCACCACCGATGCCGCCGGAAAAACGGTACCCGCCACGGTAAGCGGTCTTTACTTTGCAAACCAGCTCTCGCAAAAACTCGGTTATGCGGTTGCTGCGGGAATGCCCTACTATTTTACCGCCGGCGAGGAACGGCCGGACGCCAGCGGTACGTACGCCACGTCCTGCTCGAGCGCCGCGCAATGCGTTTTCCCTGGCGCCGTAATCCCCAAGAGCGCCTGGTCTGCGCCGGCCACGAACTTGCTCAAATACATCCCGGCGCCCAACGTCGCGAGTGGCACCTTCGCGACGGCGGGCTCGGACGAAACTTTGCGAGACGACAAAGGCGCCTATCGCCTCGACGGCAACACCCGCTGGGGGCTGCTATCGGCGTACTATTTCGTGGACGACTGGGCACAAAATAATCCCTATCCCGTGGCCCAGGGGGGCGCCAACGTTCCAGGCTTCAACGCCCTCAATCTCGGCCGCAGCCAATTGCTGAGCCTCGGCAATACCAGGACGCTCAGCGGCACGGCGGTCAACGAATTCCACTTCAGCTACCTGCGGGACGCCAACGATCTCGGCAAACCCCTCGGCGGGGTCGGCGTCAGCCTGGCGTCTCAGGGCTTTGCGGTCGGCGCGGGTACCTCGGGAATCGTGCCCCTCTCGCCCGCCAGCGAAGGCGTCGAGAGCATCGCTTTTAACAGCTACTCCATCGGCACCAACACCAACGAGCTAAGGCAGTTCGGCAACACCTACCAATGGCTGGACAATTTCTCGAAAGTCCTCGGCTCCCACACCCTCAAGGTCGGCGGCGAAGTTCACTACGATCAGCTGAACGTCAACCCCACCGCGCAGTTCAACGGCAGCTTTCTTTTCTTCGGCACCGAAACCGGCTCCGACTTCGCCGACTTCCTCATCGGCGCGCCCAGCCAGTACAATCAAAGCCAGCTGCAAGCCTTTTACGGCCGCAATAAATATTTCGGTCTTTACGCCCAGGACAGCTGGCGCCTTTCCCGCGCCCTGACCTTCAATTACGGTCTCCGCTGGGACCGCATCGAGCCGTGGTATGAAAAGTACAATCAAATCGCGACCTTCGCTCCCGGCCAGCAGTCTCTGGTCTTCCCCGGCGCACCCGCGGGCATTCTCTATCCGGGCGACCCCGGCGTTTCCCGCACGCTCGCGCCCCCCGGCAACCGCGATTTCGCTCCTCGCGTCGGCCTCGCCTGGTCTCCTGAATCTCGGGGAGACGGCCTGCTTGCGAAAATCCTCGGCGGTCCCGGCAAGACCAGCATTCGCGCCAGCTACGGCATCTTCTACACCGCCATCGAAGCCCTCACTCTCAGCGTGATGAGCGCCAACGCTCCCTACGGCACGACCTACACGAGCCCCGCACCCCCGGAATTCACGAATCCCTTTGTTACCCTCGCGAGCGGCCAGAATCTCGGCCAGTATTTTCCCGTGACTCTGGCCCCGCTCAATTCAAGCGCCAGGCACCCGGACGCCAGCGTCGACTGGTCGCAGTTTGAACCCATCAGCGGCCTGCCCAATTACTTGACCAGCAACCGCATCCCGTACACCGAGGAATATACGCTGTCGCTCGAGCGCGGCCTGGGCGGCAACACCCTCTTCAGCTTCAACTACGTGGGCACCGCCGGCCACCGCCTGCTGGTGCTTGAAGAAGCCAACCCGGGGGATCCCGCGCTGTGCCTGTTCCTCAGCAATCCCGCGAGCCTCGCGCCCGGGCAAACCACTTGCGGCCCTTTTGGCGAAGACACCACCTACACGACGGCCACGGGAAAAATCTACAACGGCACGCGCGGTCCGCTCGGCTCTAGTTTCGGCAGCAACGCTAGCCAGGCCACCACCGGCAACTCTGCTTACAACGCCTTGCAAGTCACCCTGCGGCACATGAGCAAGAGCCTTACGGTCCTTGCCGGCTATACTTTCAGCAAATCCCTCGACCAATCCTCGAACCTCGGCGAAGCCGTCAACCCTCTGAACCCCTCGCTCAGCCGCGCGCTGTCCTCCTTCAACGTTACGCACAACTTTGTTGCGAGCTACAGCTATAAGCTCCCCGTGGCGCGGCTGCTGCGCGCCAGCAATCGCTGGACGCAAGGCTGGGAACTCTCAGGGATTACCCGTTTCAGTTCCGGTTTTCCCGTCACCCTCGTCAACAACGGCGACAATTCGCTCCTCGGCTCGGAACCGAACGGCATCAACAATTTCGGCGTTGACGAGCCAAACTACAGCGGCGGTCCTCTGCATCTCGACGCGAACCCGCGCAATAACCAGACCTATTTCGATGCCTCGCAGTTCAGCGAAAACCCTCTCGGCACGCCCGGCACCGCCAGGCGCCGCTTCTTTTTCGGCCCGGGCATGGACAACTACGATATGGCTTTGCTCAAAAATCTGCGTCTCACGGAAGCAAAATCCCTGCAGTTCCGCTGCGAGGCCTTCAACGTTTTCAACCACGCGCAATTCTTCGGCCCGCAAGCCGTCGATGGCAACATCGACAGCGCGACCTTCGGCCGGGTCGTCAGCGCCGCCCCGCCGCGCATCCTCCAACTGGGCGCGAAGTTTATTTTTTGAGTTTTATTTCTTGATCTCCGGCGTCGCCCGGCCGGTTAAGAGGAGACCCGCAGGGCGATGGTCACGCTCTTGCTCGTGGCGGTAACGTGGAGGACCCGCCTCCGGGCGTCCCAACGCATGCTTCCGCCCGCGATCGAAGCGGGAAGGGCGGCGCCAAGCTTAAAAAGCTCGCTCGAGCCCGCATCGAACTTTGTGTAGGTTATTTCCCCCGGCCGATAGCTGATCGACTGGATCACCGAGCTGGTGCGCAATAAATGGTTCTGCTCCTCGGGCGCCAGTTCCGGAGCTTCCGCCATGGCCCGCAGATAGTGCCGGATGTAATCGCCATAGCCGTCGGTCAGCCAGATATCGTCGTGCGGGAAACGGTTGGCGCCATCCACATCCACAGCGTACGTCGCCCAATTGAGCGCGCGAATGGCTTGCGCTTTTCTTGAACAATCCCCGGTCTTTTCACAATACAGCAGTTCGACCGATGCATAGCGCGCGGTATGGCTCTGTCCCGGCTCGCGATAGACGGTCTGCTCGTTGATCGGCGTCACATGCCATTTCGCAAAATCGTGATTGCCCAGCTCGCGCACCGGCCAGTCCAAAATGCCGCGTGTCTGCGCTTGCCAGTTTTTATCCCATTCCGGATGTTCCAGGATGTAAAACGCCAGGGTGTCCGCGTTGATCTCGGTGTTGGAAAAGTCCGCCGTGCCCACGTCCTCAAAAAATGGTCCCCAGACGTTCGTCCGGAGGGGATACGTCTTTAGCCACTCGACGGTGAGCTGTGCGGCGCGCCGGTAGCTCGCGGCATCTCCGGCTTTTAGCGCCGTCAGCTCCGCAAATAGCCGCAAGGTCGGCGTCCAGTTGGTGGTGTAGGCCGCGGCAAATGTCTGGCCATCTTTCATCTCCTGATGCACCAGTCCCGTCGCAGCGTTCACGCGAAACGGCCACGGCGAGTGCTGCGCATCGCCTGCTTGTACTTTGCCGGCCAGGGTGTCGGCGATCTTCACCGCCGCCTGCAAATACCTTTCTTGCCCCGTGATTTTGTACAGCACCACGAGTTCCGCGGCAAAGCTTCCGGCCTTGTCGGGCTGCAGCACCCCGCGTCCCGCGCGCATATCGCCGTCATACCTACCGCTGTGCACGTCGGTGTTGTAGGGGTAGGGAAGATTGGGCCACAGCGCGTCCGCGCTCGAGAGCCCGTGCGCCAGCCAGTAATCCGCGAGCAAGACCATGTTTTTCTGCACTTCGGCATCGCCGAGATAGCCGTACAGCAGATTCCAGGAAGACAGCGCCATGCTGATCTGGTCGCCGCCGAGCCCCCGCGGGTCGTCTTCCCCCGCTTTCCATACCTGGTGCTGCAAGTAATAGGGAACGCCATTCGCGCAGTTGCGCATGTTCCGCCAGAAATTCCACACCAGGCGGATGTCGTGATCGTAGGCTTCTGAGGGGCCGTTGCCGTACCACGGCGCGATGTCCCCGTTCCTGTCGACGCGGATCGCGTGATAACCAAGAATCTCCGGCGCCTCGGCCGGCAAAGGGCAAGAGGCGCCGCCCACCAGAGAGAAAAGCACGGCCATCAGGAATTTCCCGCGCTGCATGGATGGGCCCTCGACTGCCTCGGTGAACACTTCACCGCTCCGACCCCAGACTATCACGCGCCTCAAGCCGGCAACGAAGCGCCCCCCGAGCGGGCGGCCGGTGCATGTAAATTCTCAAAGTTGTGAATTAGAACAATCCATGCGTTGTTTTCTTGACGCTCCCGAGGGCCAACGTTAGTGTAGTTGGCACATTAGAAATGGGTGCTCTGCCGTCGAGGCATTTCCCGCACTGGGTCCTGAGGGTCTTGCATGGGTTTTCCCAAAGTTCGCAAAATGGCTAAGGAGAAGGCGATGAAGAGTGCAATCTGCAGGTTGCATGTAGCGCCCCTGTTGTGTCTGGCGCTGATCTTGATTTTGCCCAGCGGGGCACTCGCGCAGACCTTCCGCGGCACCATCCTTGGCACGGTTACCGATACCTCCGGCGCGGCCATTGCCAGCGCCACCGTCACCGTAAAAAACACCGGCACTGGCCTCACCCGCACCGTTTCGACCGCCGAAGATGGCAGTTACGCCGTGCCGGAACTTCCCATTGGTTCATACACCGTCACTGTGACCAACACGGGCTTCAAGACCGGCGTCGTCAGCGCTCTCACCGTGGAAGTTTCCACTGAACTTCGCGCCGACGTGGCCTTGCAGGCCGGCGACGTGGCCCAGCAGATCGAAGTCCAGGGCGACACCCTGCCGCAAGTGGACACCACGGAAAACACCCTGGGCGGCGTCATCGAATCCAAAATCGCTGCGAATCTTCCCGTCAACGGCCGCGACTACCAGAAACTTATCTATTTGGTCCCCGGCGTGGCTGGCTCGCCGGACCAGATTACCGATTCGCCCGGCTCCTACGGCACCTTTTCCGTGAACGGCGCGCGCGGCCGCTCCAACAATTTTCTGCTCGACGGCACGGACATGAACGACGGTTACCGCAACGATCCCGCCATCAACGAAGCCGGGGTATTCGGCACGCCGGCAACCATCCTGCCGCTGGAAGCCGTAGCCGAGCTGCACATCGAATCAAATTTCGAAGCCGAGTATGGCCGCAGCGCTGGGGGCGTAATCAACATCGTCACCAAGAGCGGTACGAACGATTGGCACGGTTCGGTCTTCGATTATTTCCGCAACACCGTCCTTAATGCCCGCAATTTCTTTGACACCGTGGGCACGCCGCAGGATCCCTTTCACGACAACGACTTTGGGGCTGCTTTGGGCGGCGCGCTCATCAAGGACCGGACCTTCTTCTATGTCGACTACGAAGGCGTACGTGAGGCTGGCGCCGAAGCGAGTTTGGCGTGCGTGCCGACTGCCACCGACATCGCCAACGCCACCACCGCCATCGGTGGGACGGTCAACCCGGTTATCGCCAGCCTAATCGGCGCCGGGAAAGCGTGGCCAGCCCCAAACCTTCCAGGTTCGTGTGTTGCCCAGCCCGGAGACGGTCAAACGCTGGTTTCCAACAATGCCTCTCTCTCAACGCCGTTTTCTAATCGCGTGGACAATGGCATCATAAAGATCGACCACCAGCTGAATCAAAATGCTCAGTTGACCGGGCGCTACTATATCGGGGACAGCTTGCAACTGTTTCCTCTGGCCCTCACTGGCGGTGGACTCTTGCCGAATTACGACACCTCCACTCCCACCCGTGTCCAGTTGGTTTCTATATCCCTCGTGAGCACGCTTTCGCCCGCTGTCCTCAACGAGACGCGCCTCGGCTGGAACCGTTTCGCAGAAGGCTTTTTCCCGCAGGACCGCAGCTTCAATCCTTCTAGCATTGGCCTCGATACTGTTTCCTTT
>JBEKSZ010000086.1:0-22590 GCA_049516615.1 Candidatus Acidiferrum sp.
GGACGCGAAAGTCCCCCACCAAAGGAACACGAACCCAACCCACCGTCCGAGGCTTGCCTTTCCAGCTTCAAGCGACTGTAGATATGCCGTGGAATATCGCTTTTTAGAGAGTCGAAATGGCCGTGCCGTCCACCATAAACCCACGAGTTTCACGCTGGCAAAGATACAAACAGCGAAGAGGAACAGAATGTAAATCTTCGTACTGGTCGAGGGGCTCGAGTCTATAGCCTGTAAGTCCCACGTGCTTGTAGTAGATTCTTGAAGCATTCTTGCCCTTGCAACGATGGAAGATTGTTCGCGGAATCCTGAGTGTCAACCAAATTGGATTTGGCACCTCATTATTAGACACCACGAAGGAAAATTCCTACCGTTATGCGGCGTCCGCCCGCCCGCGCCATTCGTCCAGCAGAACGCGAAATGGTCCTGCGCAAATTGCGAAGCCATTGCAAGCTTCATACGTTTCAAAATCTATTCCGTGTGAATCTCCATCCGCTCTGTGCAAACGACGCACACTCCGTTTTTAGTGGCAATGCGCGGCGCGCGCGCGCGCGTCCAGGGTGTATCACTCTTCCCGCCCCATAGCCTTACCCGTCAAGAAAAGCGTGGCGCTCAGGGGATCCTTTGCAGCGCCCGCGCTTGGCTAGTTCACGCGCTGCCCGCCGGGCGGGACAAAAACTCCAGAGCGTGAAACCGGAGGCGTATACTAGGCGTCTAAAACGGCAACTCGGGTGTTGGCCTTCATGTTCACTCGCGGCGAACGGCGCGAATTTCAGGCGAAATTCTTCGCGCCCGTCTTGATGTTGGCAGCTCTGGCGCTCAGTGGGACCGCCGCCCTACGGGCGCAGAGCTATCGCGGTTCATTGCAGGGCACGGTAGAGGACGGCAGTGGCGCGGGGGTGCCATCGGCGCGGGTGATCCTGCGCGGCGCGGAATTTTCCTTCGAGCGCGAAGCCGCCAGCGACACCAGCGGAGCGTTCCGCATGGACGATATTCCTCCGGGTAGCTATCGCCTCTTGGTCAAAGCCAGGGGATTTGCCGAGGCCGCCTCGGACGTGCGCGTGGCCGTGAGTTCGGTTCGCGAAGTGGCCGTCCGGCTCAAGCCCGAAAGTGTGCGGCAGAGCGTCACCGTCGCGGCGCAAGCCTCTTCGATCACCACGCAGCAGCTCGATGTCTCGAGCGCTATGCACCAGGGCGTGGTCACGTCGCGTGACTTGGAGGACATTCCGCTTGCCGCGCGCAGCTTTGCGAACATTGCCTATCTCACGCCCGGCACCGAGCCTGTCGAGCCTTCCGACCCCACCAAAGCCCGCATCACCGCGGTTTCAAGCGGGGGAAGCTCCGGCCTCAACAACGACCTTTCCGTCGACGGCGCCGATAACTCGGACGATTACATCGGCGGTTTCCTGCAGAATTTCTCGCCCGACGCCATTCAGGAATTTGCCTTCCGCACCGCGCAGGAAGACGCCGATACCGGGCGCACCACGGCGGGCTCGGTGGTCATTACCACGCGGCGCGGCACCGACCAGTGGCACGGCGACTTCGCGTTTTACGAGCGAGCTGCGGCTCTCGATGCGCGCTACCCCATCGAGAATCCGGCGCCCAATCCCAAGCAGCCTTTTTCCCGGCAAAACTATATCGGGGCGCTCGGCGGCCCCATCGTGGCGGGCAAGCTGTGGTTTTTCTCTTCCTTCGAGTACGTCCACGAGCGTGCCAGCATCGCCTACAGTCCGCCAAGCGCCTTGCAGTTCAATGCTCTGGCCTCGCTTGCCGCCGAGGGCCTCATTCCCGGGGTCAGTGCCATCAACGTCCCCGGCCTGGTGCCCATTCCGTTTCACGATACCCTCGGCACCTTTCGCTTAGATTGGCAGCAATCGGTGAATTCGCAGTGGTTCCTGCGCGCCGCGGTGGACACCTATCTGACGGAAAACGACCTCGTCCAGCAGGGCACCCTGCCGACCACCGGCGCCACCTCGCACTCGAACTACCTCAATCTCGCCATCGCCCAGCAATACGAATTCAGCCCTAGCTGGGTCGGCAGTTTCCTGCTCGGAGCAAGCGGACTTCACCACACCGAAGCCGCCAATCAGCATCTGGGTTTTTCCCTGCAATTTCCCTTTAGCTCCACATTTGAAACCATTTCGGGGCTGGATACTTTCGGCGATAACTCCTTCGCCACGCCCGTCACCGCCTTCCCCGTCTTGCGCGATCAAGAAAAATATCAGCTGCGCTACGACGTCAGCCACTCTTCCGGCAAACACGCTCCGCGTTTCGGCATCAACTTCATTCATGAGCCGGTTCTCAGTGGCGCTCTTTCCGGCACTGCCGAGAACATCACCACCTTCGCAGAGGACCCCAGCTTTTATGCCGCCAGCCCGCAGCAATTCGCCACCGACCTCGATTGCTCGGGACAGGGAGGTCTGGCCATCACGCCGGGCACGGTGTGCTCCAAGATACCTGCCAGTGACGGCAGCTTTTCGCAGAACGTGCAGCGCCTCGGCTTTTACGCGGAAGATTCCTGGCGCGTCATGCCGCGTCTCACGGTCAACTACGGCTTGCGTTACGACACAACGTTTGGACTCTTTGAAGCCTCGGGGCGCAGTCAACTCAACAATCCGAGCTATCTGACGCTTGAAGCGCTGGGGATTCCGCTCGTTCATGGAGTGCCACACGACTACCGCAAAGCGTTCGCTCCGAGACTCGGCGTGGCATTCGCTCCAGGAGGCTCCGACAAGACCGTGTTACGCGCCGGCATCGGGCTGTACTACAACGATCTCGCGCAGAATGGCTGGGTGTCCGCGTTTCAGGCCGTGAACTCGCCGCCCGGCCCGTGCATCGATCCGCGCAATCCGCCGGATGCCACCAACAGCGGCTGCGTGGCGGCGGGCGCGCCGGGAGCCCTGATCGATCCGAATTACCACACGCCCTACGCCCTGCACCTCACGGGCGGCGCGCAGCACACCTTCAACGCGAACTGGAGCCTCAGCGCCGACTACACCCACGAGGAAGGCCTGCACGGGTACCGTCGCTACCAGTACACCGCGGGATTCACCATCGCCGCCGCCGCTCCGAGCCTGGCGGTTTTTCGCAGCGACAACCGCTCGAGTTACAACGCGCTCATGCTGCACTTGCAAGGCAACGTGGCGCACCACTTCAACCTGGTCGCCAACTACACGCTCTCGAGTGCCAAGACCTGGGGCTGCGTCCTCGGCGAGCTTTTCGATTACGTCAACGGCGTTTGCAATCCGAGCAATCCCTTTGCCCCCGGCGATTACGGCCCCTCGGGCGAGGACGTCACCCATCGTGGGGTGATCGTGGGAACGTTTTTCGCGCCCGGCGGACTCGAGCTGGCGACACTCTTTCAAGCCGAGAGTGGCCGCCCCATCACCCTCACTACCCCTGTCGATGTCAATGGGTTCGGTGACACGCTCGATGATCGCGCCGTCGTCAACGGGGTGCAGACCAGCCTCGACGAATTCCGCGGCACACCGTATATCCAGATGGACCTGCGCGTCGCGCGCCCCATTCAGCGCGAGCGTTGGACGCTGACCCCGTTCATTGAATTCTTCAACTTCTTCAACCGCAACAATCCCGGCGCCAACTACGTCACCAATATCGCCGCGCTGCCCGTCCCGGTGAACAGTCTCACGAACATCACCGCCCTGTGTCCCACGCCGGCCTGCGCTGTGCCGGTCACCAGCCCCAGGCAATTGCTGGTTCCGGCCGGCGCCCTCGGCGACTTCTTTGGCCCCGGCACCACCGTCGGTATCCCCTTCGCCGCGCAGGTTGGCGCGCGCTTCACCTTCTAACGCCGCGTAACCGCCGCGCCGGCGCGTACGGGGCATTCATCCTTCGGGCGATTTGGCGTGATCTCCTGGATGACCGCAGCGGCGAAGCCGGCTTGGATCCTTGGAAACGCAAGGCCTCTGTTGTTTGACCCCTCATCGCCGCGCGGCTTAAAATGGAAGTTCGTGAAACTCGGCGACCCGCAACCACATGTTTGAAAACCTAACGGAAAAGCTGCAACGCACCTTCAAGAATCTTCGCGGCCAGGGCAAGCTCACCGACGAGCACCTCGACGCCGCGCTCGCGGAAATTCGCGATGCCCTTCTTGAAGGCGACGTCAACGTCGGCGTGGCCGACGAGCTGCTCGCCAACATTCGCAGCAAAGCCATCGGCACCGAAGTCATGATGCAGCTTTCGCCCGATCAACAGGTCGTCAAAGTCGTTCGCGACGAACTGGCTGCGCTGCTCGGCAAACACGCCAAGCCCCTCTTTGCCTCCAAGCCCCCGTCGGTCTGGATGATCGTCGGCCTGCAAGGCTCCGGCAAAACCACCACCACCGGCAAACTGGCCAAATGGCTCACCCAGCACGGTCATCGCCCCATGGTTGTTTCGACCGACGTCTATCGCCCCGCGGCCCGCGAGCAACTCGCGCAAGTCGCCAAGGCCGTGGGTACCCACATCTGGCCCGGCAAGGGCACCGATAAGCCCCTCGAGATCGTGCGCGGCGCCATCAAGGAGGCCAAGCTCTCCGCCAGCGACGTGGTTCTTGTCGACACCGCGGGGCGCCTGCACATCGACGATGAGCTGATGAACGAACTGGCCTATCTCAAGAAGGAACTGCAGCCGAGCGAACTGCTCTTCATCGCCGACTCCATGATCGGTCAGGACGCGGTCCGCTCCGCCGGCGAATTTCACAAACGTCTCGGCCTCACCGGCGTAATTCTCACCAAGCTCGACGGCGACGCCCGCGGCGGTGCGGCGCTCTCGATCGGCAAGGTTACGGGAGCGCCGGTAAAATTCGTCGGCCTCGGCGAAAAATACGACGCCCTCGAAGGCTTTTATCCCGAGCGCATCGTTTCCCGCATCCTGGGCATGGGCGACCTCATGTCCCTCATCGAGCGCGCCGAGCAAGCCGTCGACAAAAAGGCCGCCGCTGAGCTCGAACGCAAGCTGCGCAAGGAAGATTTCACGCTGGAGGATTTTCGCGATCAGCTGAAACAGATCCGCAAAATGGGGCCGCTCGAACAACTCGTGGACATGCTCCCCAAGATGGGCCCGCTGCAAAATCTGCCAAAAGATGCCAAGGTCGACGAGGGCAAATTAAAACAAGTCGAAGCCATCATCAACTCCATGACCAATCAGGAGCGCCGCGACCACAGCGTCATCGACGGCAAGCGCCGCAAACGCATCGCCGCGGGCAGCGGCACGACCGTTCAGGACGTCAACTCCGTCGTCAAGCAATACATGCAAATGCGTCAAATGATGAAGCAATACGGGGCCCTCACCGCGCGCGGCAAAATGAAGGGCCTCGGCAAGCTCGCGGGCATGTCCTAGCGGCAGAGAGTCGGGGTTTTTGCCGGGGCGCCGGCGCTTCTCCCAGCGTTAAGAGAATTTGGCAAACACGGATCCCCGCTCAGTTCTGCGTGGACGAAAGAAAAGGTTCCGCGGCTTCTAAAGAGAGCTTTCCGGCATCGATATCCGTGCGATTGCAAAGAATGATCACCGTTAGCGGTTCTCCGGTGAAACGTTCCATCACCGTTCTAAAGCCGCTGGTCTCTCCTGTGTGCCACATCCGCGCGTGGCTGCCGGGCGTTTTGTACGGGTCGAGAAACCAGCCGAACCCGTAGGAAACCGGACGCGCCTCGCCATCGCTGGCCTCCGCCGCTTGACGCGGCTCCGACCCGTCGGCAAGCACGGCCGGGGTCAGCGCCGGCTTCATCTCCTCTTCGCCGAGAAGCGTGTGGCGGCGCAGCGCATCGTCCCACTTCGCCAAATCCTCCAAATTGGAGTACATCCCGCCATCCCCGAGCGTCGCCGACGTTGCGCTCTGATCGGTCTCGGCAAAGCCTCCGCTTTCCCTGGCGTACCCGTAGGCGCGATCGAGAACTTGATTCTTGCCCTTCACGTAAACCACCGTTCCGTCCATCCCCAGCGGCGCAAAAATCCGCCGGCGCAAAAAGTCGCCATAGGGCTCGCCAGAAATCCTCGCGATAATCGTCCCCAGCACCACGTAGCCCGAATTGCTATAGGCCCAATCCGTTCCCGGCGCAAAGGCCCCCTTGGTTTGCTGTTGCAGCAGTCCCAGCACCTCGCCATCCTGAATCTGGTGCTCGGCGTTCCACTGCGCGCCTCGCTTTTTCTCGACCGCATCCATCAAATCTTCATAGTCCGGCAAGCCGCCGGTGTGATTCAGCAGGTTTCGTATGCTAATCCCCTGGCCGTACGGCGGAAAATCGGAAAACACCTCCGTCAGCCGCTGCTCATAACCTAGTTTGCCGTCGTGCACCAGCAGCATGATGCCCATCGCCGTGAACTGCTTGGTTAGCGACGCCAGCCGGAAGTTGGTCCGCGCATCGATCGGCGTTCTCGTCCGCAAATCTCGCAGGCCAAATCCTTGCCTGTAAATGTCGTGGCCCGCGCGGCGGATCAGCACCGCGAGGCCCGGCTCCCCGGGCTTCACCACGCCGCGGAACGTCTTCGCGGTGGAGTCTGCTTGCGCGCAGAAAGAATTTCGAGCTTCCCTTCCAGCCATCAGCATCCCCGCCAGGCAAATTCCGACCGCGGCACGCACTCTTCGCTTCACCCGGGCCACCTCAAGATCGCGCCAGGCAGCATAACATCCCCAACCTGGTGTGGTGTTCATCTCCCCGTAACAACGCTAAGCTATCTATTTTCGTCCCGAGAGCTCTGACCTTATGACCCGCATGGCCCTGAACGACCCGCGCTACTTCCTCAACCGCCACGTGCAGTGGCTCAATTTCAATCGTCGCGTCCTTGAAGAAGCCCGCGACCTCGGCAACCCCTTGCTCGAACGCGTCAAGTTCCTGGCCATCACCGCCAACAATCTCGACGAATTTGTCGAAGTCCGCGTCTCGAGCTTCCTCCAGCGCATCGAGCACGGCTCGACGGAAATCGGTTCCGACGGACGCACCGCCGGGCAGGAACTTCAGCTGGTTTCCGCGGCCATGCAGGTTTTTGTCCGCGATCAATACAAATGCTGGAACGAAGAGCTGCTGCCCGCGCTGGCCAAGCAAAACATCCGCGTTCTTGCTTTATCCGGCCTCGAACCCAAAGCCAGCCAGACCGCCAGGGTTTTTTATGATCGCCGCGTTTCCCCCATGCTCACACCGGTCACCGTGGATCCCTCGCACCCTTTTCCCCACGTGCTCAATAAAGCGCTGTGCATTGCCTTCATCCTGCGCAAACGCCGGGGCGGCAACGGCAAGCCGTATTTCGGCGTGCTCACCGTACCGCGCGCTTTGCCGCGCCTGCTGCGCGTGCCGTCCGCGACGGGCAGCATCGATTACGTTTCTCTCCACGACATCATTTCGAGCTACGCCGGCAAACTCTACCGCGGCTACGAAATTTTGGGCTCCGCGCCCTTTCGCATCACGCGCAACAGCAACTTGTATCTGGAAGAAGAAGAGGCCCGCAGCCTGCTTGAAGCCGTCGATTCTCAAGTCACGCAGCGCCGCAAAGGCGAAGCCGTGCGTCTTGAAATCGATGCCGCGGCCCCTCCAGAAATCGTGGATCGCCTGGTATCCACCTTCGAACTCGACGAATCCCTGGTCTTTCGCGCGCAGGGGCCGGTCAATCTTCAGCGTCTTTTTCACCTGTACGAAGAGACTCCCCGCCCGGACCTCAAATATTTGCCCTTCGCGCCGCGCCAGATTCGCATCGGCCACGACGCCGATTCCATGTTTGACGCCATCCGCCGCCAGGATACTTTGATTCATCACCCGTATGAATCTTACGATGCGGTTGTAAATTTCCTGCAAACCGCGGCCAACGATCCCCGCGTTCTTTCCATCAAACAAACTCTTTATCGCACCAGCTCCGACTCCCCCATCGCCCGGGCCTTGCTCGAGGCCGCGGGAAAAAAGGAAGTCACCGTCGTCGTCGAGCTGAAAGCCAGCTTCGATGAAGCCACCAACATCCGCTGGGCGCGCAGTTTCGAGGATGTCGGGGTGCAGGTTTTCTACGGACTGGCGGGCCTCAAAACCCACGCGAAGCTCCTGCTCATCGTTCGCAACGACCCCGACGGCAAGATTCGCCGTTACGCCCACCTGGGCACCGGCAATTACAACCCTTCGACGGCGCGCTTTTACAGCGATCTGAGCCTGTTGACGGCCGACAGCGAAATCACGCACTCGGTGCACGAAATCTTCAATTTTCTGACCGCCTACTCCGAGCAGCCGAACTACCGGCCCCTGTTCGTGGCCCCGCGCGACATGGCCAGAAATTGCGTGGCGCTCATCGAGCGCGAAACTCGCCACGCGCGCCGCGGACGCCCGGCGCGGATCATCGCCAAAATGAATGCCCTCACCGATCAACCCGTCATCGAGGCGCTTTATCGTGCCTCGCGCGCCGGAGTCGAAATCGATCTCATCGTTCGCGGACAAACTTCCCTGGTCCCGGGGTTGCGCGGGGTCTCGAGCCGCATCCGTGTGCGCAGCATTGTCGGCCGCTTTCTCGAGCACAGCCGTATCTACTATTACGAAAATGGCGGGCAGCCGGAGGTTTATCTGGGCAGCGCCGACTGGATGCCGCGCAACCTCTACGAGCGCGTCGAAGTGATTTTTCCGCTCAAGGATCCCGGTCTCTGCCAACGCATTTATAACGAAATCCTCTGCTCCTATCTTTCCGACACGCGCAAGACCCGCGTTCTTTCCTCAAACGGCGAATATTCAAGGCCTCAGCCCACGCGCGGTCGCTATCGTTTCTCCGTCCAGGACTACCTCATGGGCGTCGCCGCGGGCAGTGATGACCTCGCGGGCACTCACGCCCCGAAGGGCGGCGGCGTCGTTTATACTCAAAGTCTAGTGGCTTCGGCGCTCCCGCTTTCCTCTCAAGAACCGGCCACGGAGGACTCCGAGAATGCAGCCGTATGACTTGATTGTGATCGGTTCAGGACCAGGCGGGCAGCGCGCCGCGATTCAGGGCACCAAGGCCGGCAAGCGCGTCGCGGTCATCGAAAAGCAGGCCAGCATCGGCGGCGTGTGCATCAATACCGGCACAATCCCCAGCAAGACCATGCGCGAAGCGGTCCTGCATCTCTCCGGTTTTTACGACAAGAATTTTTACGGCACCAATTACAACAACAAAGACGTCTGTACCATGGCGGACCTCAATTTTCGCGTGCAGCACGTGGTCGAGAATGAAGTCGGGGTCATCCAAAGCCAGCTCAAACGCAACAATGTCACGGTAATCCACGGCAGCGGCCGTTTCACCAGCCCGCACCACATCCGCGTCGACAACATCAACGGCTTCGGCGAATTCGAAGGTGAGTACATCATCATCGCCACGGGCACCAAGCCTGCTGCCAATCCCAAGGTTCCCATTAACGGCCGCAACATCATCAACAGCGACCAGATTCTAAGCATGCCGCAAATTCCCCGCACCTTCATCGTGGTGGGCGGTGGTGTCATCGGCGTCGAATACGCCTGTATGTTCGCGACCCTCGGCGTGCGCGTGATCATCATCGAAAAGCGCCCCCGCCTGCTTGAATTTGCCGACACCGAGATGGTCGAAGCCCTCACCTATCACATGCGCGACCAGCGCGTCACCATGCGTCTCAGCGAAGAGGTCGAAAGCGTTGAAGAACTGCCCGACGGAAAAGTCGCCGCCAATCTCGTCAGCAAAAAACGCATCATCGCTGACGCCCTGCTCTATGCCGTAGGCCGTCAGGGAAATGTGGACGCGCTCGATCTCGGGGCGGCGGGCATCGAGTGCGACGACCGTGGGCGCATCAAAGTCGACGCTGATTACCGCACCACGCAGCCGCACATCTTCGCCGTCGGCGATGTCATCGGCTTCCCCAGCCTGGCGAGCGTTTCGATGGAGCAGGGCCGCATCGCCAGCGCCCGCGCTTTCAATTTGCCGGTCAAGACCGACCCCGCCGGCTACCCCTACGGCATCTACACCATTCCGCAAATCTCTTTTATCGGCAAAACCGAGGAACAACTCACCGACGCCGACGTCCCCTACGAAGTCGGCGTGGCCTACTATCGCGAAATTGCCCGCGGGCAGATCAGCGGCCACACCAACGGCCGCCTCAAACTCCTTTTTCACCGCGAGACGCTCGAACTCCTCGGCGTGCACATCTTTGGCGAAGACGCCGCCGAACTTCTGCACATCGGACAGGCGGTGTTCACCTTGAAAGGCAAAGTCACTTATTTCATTAACACCGTGTTCAACTATCCGACCCTTGCCGAATGCTACAAAACCGCGGCCTTCAACGGCCTGAACCGCCTCAGCTAGATTTTCTCGAGGAATCCGACCGCCACGGCAGGAGGAGCCGCGTCACCGGCGAGCGAAGCGATGCGGTATTCGTCGCGTTCTCCCACCCTGTCCGCGAACGCCGTGGCCAAACAGCGGCCGCTTCTGAGCGCACCGGGGCCCCGCACGAGACTCCTCACCGCCTCTTTTGCCCAAGGACCGCTTTCCGAGTCGCCTCCAGCGTAAACGCGAGAGTCTCCTTAGGAATGCTGGTCACAAAGGGACCCACGAGCCACCCGAGGCCCGCAGGTATCGCGCGCGTCAAAGACACCACCTCGCTCTCGACATAAACCCCGCCGTCCCCTTCCTTCACCCGCCACCAGGTCTCCATCTTCCACAGGAACCCGTCATCGTCGCCCGGGCTTTTCTCGCGTTCCCTCGGTGTCCCGGCATTCTCGACCTCGGCGATCCGCAGCGCCGAACTCCGGCTGTGCGCCAGCCCCGGCCTATCGCGAAAATAGCTCACCGCATGTTCGGTGTCGAGCACCACGGTGATCACCTTGTGCCGGCGGAACCTTAAAAACACGCGAAAGCTGTCGCCATCGCGCGCCAGGATTTTGGATCGCTCTACGTCCGGCGCATAGTAAGTGGCTTGCCGATCGTAGTCTTCAAGCACCGCCAACACATCGTCAACGCTGGCTCCGGGGATAAACACGAGGCCTACCCAGTGATGGATCAGTCCCCCGGGGCACGGAACGGGCGCTCCGCCATCGAGGGTCTCGAGCCGGGAGGTCCGCACCTCGCCATTGCGTAAACCCCGATACGCCGCCCCGCGCCCTGGCTCGGCCAACCCATCCACCCACAGCGCCCCGCTCCCCGGCTTCAACTCGGCGTCCTTCCGCTCCTCGGTAAGCCGCACATACCGCGCAAACGCCTGCGCGGTCTCAGTCCCGAGCCGCACTCCCCCGGCATCCGCCGGCCCCGCCGTACTGCCCAAAACCATGACGAGGGCGAGGGCAAGGAGCCGCCGCGAGCCACACCGCCACGCTTGCTGGGCCCTGCCGAAGCGTCCGCTTTTTGGGCCGGTCCCCTGCTTCATTTGCTTCCTCGCCCGAACGATTCCCCCAGTGTGAACGATTTTTCTGGCACCTTCCCTGCCTCGTCCGCGCGGTTAGCAATTCGTAAATCTAACAAACAAAGCGTGTTAAGTGATGACCTGCTCGCCGTGAATCCGGCCACGCACACGATAAGATGCACGAATGCGCCCGAAGCCCATAGGAAGTCGGCCTGAGACGCCCCATAAAAAACCAAAAGCCCCGGCGGTCGCCGGGGCCCTGATGCCTTATATCCTGCCTGTTTTGCCAGAGGGAAGAAAAAGTGGCGGGTTGGGTAGCTCGCACACGGCCCCTTGCGGAGCCGCTGTCCCCGCGCGGCCCCCAACCCGTTCCTCAGACATTACCGACCTGGCCCCGTAAGCTCAATGGGCCGCCAGACTCATTCCTTCCGGTACTAGGGTTGTAGTACAGGCCCCCTGAACCCTGCCGAAAACGACATCCCGCGTGCGCCGAGGGACGCCTAGTATTTGAACTGGCCCACGAGCTCGCGCAGCTGCGTGGATCTTTCCGCCAGATCCTTCACCGACTGCTGCGAGTCGTCGACTCCCTGGCTGGTGCTCTGCGCCGCTTGCGCCACCCCGGAGATATTCCTGGTGATCTCCTCGGAGGCGCGCGCCGCCTCGGCCACGTTCCGCGACATTTCGTTGGTCGTCGCGTCCTGCTCTTCGACCGCCGCCGCAATCGTGCCCGCGATCCGGTTGATTTCGTTGATTACCGTGCCAATCGTCTCGATCGCGTCCACCGCACCCTGGGTGTTCTCCTGGATGTTGCGAATCCTTTGACTGATGTCTTCGGTGGCTTTGGCCGTTTGCTTGGCCAGGGCCTTCACCTCGTTGGCCACCACCGCGAAACCCTTGCCGGATTCGCCGGCCCTCGCGGCTTCGATGGTGGCGTTCAGCGCCAGCAGATTGGTCTGCTGCGCGATAGAGGTAATCACCTTGATGAACTGGCTGATTTCCGCGCTTGATTCCCCCAGTTTGGTGATCGCCGAATTGGCCTGCTTGGCGATCTTTACCGCCTCTTGGGTCACCTGCGCCGCTTCCGAGGCGTGGCGCGCAATATCCTTGATGCTCGTGGTCATTTCCTGCGTTCCGGTGGCCACGGTATTCAGATTTTGATTCACGTGTTGCGCGGCATTCGTCACTTGCCCGGCCTGCGCGGAGGTCTCCTGGGCGTTGGCGATGAGTGTCTGGCTTACCGCGCTCATGCGCGCCGAAGACGCGGTCACGCCGTCGGTGTTCGTCCCCACGTTGGTGAACACCATCTGCAGCTTCTCCATGAAGGTGTTAAACCATTTGGCCACTTCGCCAATCTCGTCCCGCGAACCTGCATCCACCCGGCGTGTCAGATCGCCTTCTCCCTCAGCAATATCCTTCAGCCGCAAGGCCAGCTCTTTGAGCGGCTTCACGATTTGCCGGTCGATCACCATCGAGGCAAAGGCTCCGCCCACCACCACGGCGATCAGAATCACCAGCAACCCGAAATTCCGCTGGCGCTGCGACCACACGGTAACCGCGTCGAGTTCGGCGCGAAAGGCCTTGGACACATTTTCCCGCAGCGCCACGAGCTCGCTCTCAAGCTCCTTGCTATCGCGCGCCAGCGACCCGATCGCCGCCTGGTTGGCGTCCGAAATATTGTCGGGTTTGTCGATCATCGCGCTGTAGAGAGGTTTGGCACGCTCCTGAATATCGCTGAACTTGGCGATCGCCGCGGTGGTTTGCGCGCGCAGCTCCGGTGTGAGACCCGTTTTCTCCTCAACCGAATGCAGGGCCGCGAGCAGGGCCTGGCCATCCACCTCGGCGGCCGCCAGTGATTTCTTGTCCTGCAGCAGGATCGCGTCGTTATAGCGTTTTTTAACCTTCTGAAAGCCCGCTTCCGCGTCTTGTATGCTGAGCGCCGCGGGGAAAAGTGTTCCCGAGGCCACCGCCATGTGGGCTGCCGTCTGCGACGCGGCCCACAGCTGAATGATCACGATTGCCGCGTACCCCGCGCCGAAAATCGCAATGCAGATCCAAATCTTGGCTTTGATCCCCAGATTATTCATAGGCCCCTCACTTGACCGCGAGTTTTTTTACGCTGTCTCCGGGATCCTTCCCCACGTACCCGATGGCTCCGGGCGTCGCCGCCACGTACTCCACCATGGCCGACTCGCTATCGAGTGTCTTGGGCATCGATGCCGTGCCGGCGAAAACCAGACTTCGCCATTCCGCGCGAAACGCCGCGTCCGCCTTGCCCACATATTTTTTGAGGAAGGCTTCGTGTACCGGTCCGCTTTTCAGCGTGGCCGGCACCACATGGCTTCCGTCGCTCAAGCTCGATTTGTCCCCGTTAAAGACGTCCTTGAGATCCCCCGCGCTGACATCGGACGCCTTCACCGATTTGTTGGCGATAACAATCACTTCCTGGCCTTTGACAATGCCGCACCCGAGAAACAGGCAGAAAAGCAGGACCACCAATGCTGATTTTTTCATCGCTCTTATCTCCCGCGTTCTTTTCGCCGCTATCCTTAAGCCCTCGGAGAGCCCCCTTAGAAAACGAAACCGACCTTGGCAACCACCAACCGGGTGCGCGGCGTCAGGGTGGGATTGTCGAAGTCATAGAACCCGGACACCTCGCCGTTGATAAAATGGCCTTCGAGCTTGCCGTAGATATAAGAGTTGAAATCGTAGCGGCTCGAAATCGCCCAGTCACGTCCAAAATTCGCGGGGTCGGAGTTGTCGCGCGGCGCGGTATCGAGTTCGCTCGAGTAGTAGGTCCCGAGCTGCAGCTTGTCGGTCACGTGATATCCGGCCATCACGAACCAGGTATGTGAATCGCTCTCGCTGAGAGCCGCGGGCTGGCCGGTGATCTCGACGTCCTGGCGCGCGACGGTCCGCGCGTACTGGTAGGCCAGGAAGATCTTGTGCGCGTCGTACTGCGCGTAGCCGGTCGTTGAATAGTACGGGGGCACGCGGAAGGTTCCATTCGTGAGCGTGCCTTTCGCGTCCACTCTTTGCGTCGAGGCCCCCACCAGCAGTCCCTTGAGCGGGGTCTTCCAGCGCAGGTCGACTCCCGGAGTTTTGCCTCCGGGCGTGGTCGCGAAACTAATGCCCGCTTCCTTGAATCCTTGCTGAAACCCATCGTTTGCAGCGTAGTAGTAGTTGCCGAAATACAGGCTGTAGACCAGCGTGCCCCAATGTTTCGATAGCGGCACGTTGCCATACAGTTCCCCGCCAAGCTGCGCCAGCGTTGTCGCTCGATCATCGATCGAATAGATGGATTCTGGAAGCAACGCCCACATATATCCGGGATCGGCGTCTTGGGTATCGTTGTACAGCCCCCAGCGGATTTTTACTTTTCCCGCCCGTATCCCGAGCCAGGGCTTCACGCGATAGTCGCCCATGGCCCAGTCGATGCTGGGTTCGTCGCCGCCGAAAATGCCAAGCCTCGTGTAGTGCAACTGGATTCCGATGCGCAATTGGTCGGTCGGCTGATCCACGATGTTGATCGCCGCTTCCGTCCAGCCCGTGCTCCCCTGGCTGGTGTTCATCCCCAGATAGTTGTTGCTCCCGCTATAAAGGAATGCCTGCGTCGCGAATCCGTGGATTTGGATATTCGACATGTCCTGAGCAAATAGCGGGCCGGCAGCCCCGCAAAGCAGAAACACCATCAGCAAACGTCGGTACATAACACCTCCGCACACTCTCGGTTCTTTTCATCGGCCTCGTATCCGCGCCGCTTAGGGTTTTTTCCTGGACCTGTGCTTAAAAGGAAAAGGGGGATAGCGGAGATACCGCGTCAGGTTCTACATCCCGGGCCGCAGCGGTGTACTCCGCCTGAAGATTAGAAATCGCTGAGGGTCGGGAGAGGTCTTCCCATCTACCGCTACGGGATGCACGCCCTGTGCCACTCGCCGTCGCCGCGCGGGCAGGCGCACTCCCTCAATCGTCCCTGCCAGGGAGCTTTTGAATCTTGGATCAAAGGAACAGCGAGCGGACTTCGTCGCGGGCGAGGGCTTTTTTAAGTGGGCAAAATGGTGTCGAGAGTCTTCCAGGGGGCCAGGCGAGCGGGCGAGGCGCGGCGTCCACGGTCCCCGCGCTGGCGGCACTCTAAATCTTCAATGGGAAGGTTCTCATGCTTTCAGAGAATTTAAGACGCCCGGGCGTCCCTTAGTTGGCCGGCGCGGACAGCGTTTTGACCAGCTCGTAAAGAAAGCTCTGTCCCTCATAAAAGGACGCGACCGCGATGCGTTCGTCGCGTCCGTGAAAGCGGATGTCGTTGCGGTCAAAAAAGAATCCCTGCACCCCGTAGGTCGGAATTCCCGCCGCGCGCAGATAGCGCCCGTCCGTCGCTCCCATCACCATGATGGGAATGGTCGGCACGCCCGGCCAAATCTTCTCCGTGCTGCTGCGCACCGCGGCCAGCACATCGGGACGCATCGGTGAAGCGGGACCCGCGGTAAGGTCGGACAGGCGCGTAATGCTCACCTGCGCATCGCCCACAATCTTTTTCAGCGTTGCCTCGACGTATTCCGCGGAGTCTTCCGGCAGGACGCGGCAGTTGACGTTCGCGGCCGCGAGCTGCGGCAAGGCGTTGATGGCGTGGCCGCCCTCGAGTTGCGTGGCCACGCAGGTCGTGCGCAGCGTGGCATTCCAGGCGGGAGACGCGGCCGCCACTTTCCCCATGGCCTCTTCTGACCCCCCCGCCACCCTGCTTAGATCTTCCTTCATCGCTCCGCTTTCGATTTTTGCCATCTGCTCGAAATAGGCCGCGGTCACTTCGTTGGTCTTCAGCGGAAAGGCGAATTCGGAAAGGTGCGCCAGGGCAAACGCCAGGTGGTAGATGGCGTTGTCGGCCACCGGCAGCGAACTGTGCCCGCCCTTGTTGCGCACCTCAAAACGGAAATTCAGCACGTACTTTTCGCTGATCTGCAGATCGTTGGAGATTTTTTTTCCGTCGAGCGATTCGCCCCAGCCCCCTTCATTCAGCGCGAAATCCGCATCGATCAGCTGGCGATGATTCTTGAGCAGCCAGTCCACGCCGTTGAAGGGCCCGCCGCCCTCCTCGTCTGCGGTCAGCGCCACGATAATGTCCCGGTCGGGCGCGAAACCTTCTCTCTTGTATTGAATCAGATTGGCGATCCACACCGCGGCCTGGGCCTTGTCGTCCCCGGTCCCGCGTCCGTAGAAAAATCCATCTTTCTCGGTCAGCAGAAACGGATCGAGGGACCAGTCTTCGCGTTTGGCTTCGACCACGTCGATGTGCGCCAGCAGCAGCAGCGGTTTGCGCGCTGCGGACCCGCGAGCTGTCGCGTGATAGCGCACCACCAAATTGCCTTTGCTCGGTTTGGCGCCGCCCACAAAAATATCGGCGTCAGGAAATCCCGCCGCCTTCAGCCGCGCCGCCGCGGCTTCCGCAACAGGCGTGGTCGCCCCGGTCGTAAAGCCCGATGGAATTTCAATAAACTGCTTGTAGATATCGTGCGCGAGCTTTCTTTCAGCCTCCGGCCGCACCGTCTGCGCATGGCAGATTGCCAGCGCGGCGGGCAGCAGCACAGCGGCGGCGAATGCGCGACGCAAAGAAACAAAAAATTGGCACAAGGAGCAATCCTCCGCACGGTGATACGCCCACCGGGGTAGGAACTATACCATCGCCCCTTGCGACGCGGCAAAAAACTCCGTGCATGCGACAGCCCGGGTAAGTCCATGGGATGATAGTTACCAGAAAAAAAGGGGGGGTGAGCTACAAGGTGTCTTTGCCGTGCGTCAGACGCAGCGTCAGCGTGGTGATCTGTCCGGGGCGCAGGTTCACATTCTTCTTCCAGTCCGAATAAACGCCTTCCGCGGAAGCGCGCACATCGTAAATATCGGCGCGCAGATTGCGCACCGAGAAGCGTCCCGACTCGTCCGTGCGCACCACGTGCGGCGCACTGCCGCCTCCGGACTGATAGGTCACGCTCGCGTTTGCCACCGGTTTATTGTCCGCTCCGAGCACCAAACCCTCGAGGGTCGAGGTATGTTGCTGCGCCGCGCCATGGGTGGCGCAGCCGAGCGCCAGTTCCGCCGCAAGCACCAGATAAAAGAACCACTTCATCCCTGCTCTCCGCTCGAGCTGCCACTGCCCTAGTGTAAACCGTTCCGCGCCCCCCGATTGAGGTGCACCGCTTCGTGTGTCGTTGCAGAACCTGCCTCCGGTCTAGGAGCCCGCGCGCGGGAGGTTTGTCCAGGCGCCGACCTGCAGGCCGCGCAACGTCCATTCTCTCTACCGCCTGTCGAGCCGCGCGAGCACCGGCGTCTTCATTTTGGGATTTCGCGGGGCCTTGCTAGACTGCCCTGTCCAGCGATTGGTTTCAGAGCTCGCGAAGGAACGCCGATGCCACGCTACCTGACGCAACATTCCTTGGCCTGCCTGACCCGCCAGGGCGCGGAAAACCTTGCCGGGCGCATGCAGCAAGGCCGCGCGGCGCGCGCCGAACGCGTCCTGGTCAACATGCTCGAAGGCAAACTGTTTGCCGAATTTCGCGCCGAATCGCGCGAAGCGCTCGAAGCCTGGCTTGGAGCCGAGGGGATGCACTTTGACTGGATCGTACGCATCGAATGGGAGAGCAAGGACGGTAAGCTTGAATCGGCCACGTAGATTCCCCCTTTGCCCCTACCGTAAATCGTTGAAAATATAAGGGTAATTTGGAAATCGAGGACCGCCCGGCTGGCGACCGGAATCCCGATAAAAAAGAGGGTGATTTACCGGCGAACCTGCGCTACTCTTTTCCCTCAGCTTTAAGAAGGAAGGGGAAAACAGCATGTCTGAGTACGCGCACCCGGAAGTCCTGGTCGCCACCGAATGGATCGCCGCGCACGCCAAAGATCCCGGTGTCCGCCTCGTTGAAGTCGACGTCGACACCACCTCGTACGACCAGGGGCACATCGACGGCGCCATTTCCTGGAACTGGCAAACCGAATTGCAGGACGCCCTGCAGCGCGATCTCGCCCATCCCCAGGCGTTTGAAAAATTGCTCGGCCAGGCGGGTATTTCTCCGGACACCACCATCGTTCTCTACGGCGACAACAACAATTGGTTTGCCGCGTGGGCCTTCTGGCAGCTGAAATATTACGGCCACGAAAAGGTCTTGATCGTCAACGGCGGCCGCAAAAAGTGGCTGGAAGAGAAGCGTCCCCTGACCACCGAGAAGCCGGCAATCGCGGCCACCACGTATAAAGTGAAGGCTGCCAACAGCGCCATCCGCGCGAGGCGCGAGGAGGTCCTGGCCGCGGTAGAAAAGAAATCGCCCGCGCAACTTGTGGACGTGCGCTCGGCCGATGAATACAGCGGAAAAATTATCGCCCCTCCGGGCATGACGGAAACGGCGCAGCGGGGCGGGCACATCCCCGGCGCGGCCAGCATTCCCTGGGCGCAGGCGGTCAACGAAGACGGCACATTTAAGTCTGTGGACGCGCTGAAACAGCTCTATGCAGGCAAAGGCATCAGCGGCGAGCAGCCGGTCATCGCCTACTGCCGCATCGGCGAACGCAGCTCGCACACCTGGTTCGTCCTGAAATACCTGCTGGGCATCAAGGACGTGCGCAACTATGACGGCTCCTGGACCGAATGGGGCAACCTCATCGGCGCGCCCATCGAAAAAGAAGTCTCGGCCGCCGCGGCAAAATAATCGGCAAGCCCGTTTCAAGAACTGCGCCACCGCGGGTCGCGATTTTTTTCGCGCCCGGTGTATAGTTACGGCCCATGGTTTTCTCGCCTAACACTCGCCGCCGTTTTCTCTGGGAGTCAGGAACGGCGCTCGCCGGCGCTTGCCTCGCTCCGGCGCGCAATTTTGTGCGCGGCGCAGCCGCCCTCGCGCGCGGGGCCGGGGATGGACCGGCCAGCGGCTCCGCTCCGCACATCGATTTTCCCGGCGCTGCGCGGGACCGCATTGCCATCGCCTCATATCCCTTCCGCCAGTTCATCACCCCGCGCGACCCCGGCGATACGGGAGCGCCGGGCGCCGCACCGGGCAAGCTCGAGTTGAAGGACTTTGCCGCGCACGTTGTCGAAAAATTCAAAATCAACAAAATCGAGCCGTGGAGCGTGCATTTCCGGTCGCACGAAGCGCAGTACCTGGCCGAAATGCGTGCGGCATTCCTGAAAGCGCAAGTCGGCGTGGTGAATATCGCCGTGGATGGCCAGCGCAGTATCTATGCCACGGATCCGGCCGAACGCGAGCGCGCCGTGGCGGAAAGCAAAAGCTGGATCGATGTGGCCGTGGCCATCGGCTCGCCTAGCGTGCGCACGCACCTTGCGGAGGCCAAGGATTCCGGGCCGGTCATCGACCGGGCGGCGGAGTGTTTGCGGCGGGTGGCGGAGTATGGCGCGAGCAAGAACGTGGTCGTGAATCTCGAGAACGACAATCCGGTCACTGAAGACGCGTTTTTCGTGGCGAAATTGGTGGCCACGGTAGGATCGCCGTGGCTGCACGCGCTACCGGATTTCGCCAACAGTTTGACGATCATGACCGTGAGCCAGGCCTACGACGCGATCGATGCGATGTTCGCGGAGGCTTACAACATCTGCCATGTCAAGGCGCTCGAAATGAGCGGGCGCGGGGAAACGTTTCACGTGAACATGACCAAGACCTTCGGAGTTTTGAAGCACCACAATTTCAAGGGCTACTGCTCGATGGAGTTTGACAGCCCCGGGGATCCCTATGCCGGGACCGCTGAATTGATCAAACAAACCTTGAAGTACCTCTCCTGAAGTTCAAGCGGCTTCGCGCGGGAGGTTTGGCTTTGCCGCGCCCGGGCCGTCGCTCGCGGCCGAGGGTTAAGGGCCCCGCAGGACGGCTAGGAGGTCTTGCGGATCAGGAATTCGCCGAGGACCAAAGCGTCCATCTGGGTGCGCAGGAAACAGTCCAGGGCTTCTTCGGGGCGGCAGACGATGGGTTCGTTGTCGTTGAAGGAAGTGTTTAGAACTACGGGCACGCCGGTTAAATCTTCAAAGGCTTTGATTAATTTCCAGTAACGCGGATTGGCTTCGCGCGTCACGGTCTGCAGGCGGCCGGTGCCGTCGACGTGCGTGGGCGCGGGGATTTTTTCGCGCTGCTCGGGCAGAACGGAATAGGCCAAGGTCATGAACGGACTCGGATAGGATTTCTCGAACCACTGGCCGGTACGTTCGGCGAGGATGGAAGGGGCAAAGGGGCGGAAGATTTCGCGATGCTTGATGCGGCGATTGAGAATATCCTTCATTTCCGGCCGGCGCGGGTCGGCGACGATGCTGCGATTGCCGAGCGCGCGGGGTCCCCACTCGGCGCGCCCCTGAAACCAGCCTAGAATCTGGCCGTCGGCGATGATGGCCGCGGTGCGCTTCAGCAATTCGTCTTCGGGCAGTTCGGTGATGGAGTAGCCGGCGGTCCCTGCGCGCGAGGCGTCAATGGCCTGGCGAACCTCTTCGCGCGAATAGCCCGGCCCCCAATAGGCGTGGTCCATTACAAAAGAGCGCGGCTTGCCGAGGACCTGGTGCCAGATGTAGAACGCCGCACCGACCGCGAGGCCGGCATCGCCTGCGGCCGGGTGGACATAAACCTGTTCAAACGGGGTGGCGTCAAAGATTTTTCCGTTGGCCACGCAGTTGAAGGCCACACCGCCAGCGAGGCAGACGCTCTTGCGGCGGGTTTGCGCGGCCAGTTTACGCAACATACCCAGGTAGACTTCTTCAAGACGCGCCTGCAGCGCGCAAGCCAGATCACGGTGGCGCTGCTCAAGGGGGGCTTCCGGCGCGCGCGCCGGGGCGCCCAGCTTGCGGCCCATGGCGTCGGAGAATAGTTTGCCGAGCGTGGGAGTCTTGTCGGCTTCGGCCCAGGACATTTCCGGGCCGGCGCGATGGTGCGTGAAGTATTCAAGGGCGAGACGAAAGCCGTTGCGGTTTGAACGCGGGTCGAAGGTCACGATTTCGCGCATGGCGTCGAGCTGCGCGGGTTCCCCGTAAGCGGCAAGGCCCATGATTTTGTATTCGTCGCCGAATTTCAAAAATCCCAAATACTGGGTGACCGCGCTGTAGAAGAGGCCGAGGGAATGGGGGAAGGCCACGGCTCCGCCTATGTGCATCTGATGGCCGGTTCCCGTGCCCCACATGCTGCTGGCGAAATCGCCGAGGCCGTCGGCGGACAGCAGCGCGGCATCTTCAAAAGGAGAAACAAAATAGCTGCTGGCGAGGTGAGCCTGATGATGCTCGACGCGGTGGAATTTCGCGGCAAGCGTCGCGGGATCGAGGTCCAAGGCGGCAGCCAGCGCTTCAGGGATGCCGGTGAATTTCACAAGGACCCTGGCGCGCTCGCGGGCAAAGGAAGGCATGCGCATGGCATACCAGAGCTTCGTCGCGAGTCGCGCGTAGGGATTGCGCGGGACGGCCACGTGGTGAATTTCCCGCGCTGTAAGTCCGGCTTCTTTGAGGCAATAGCGGATGGCGGCGGCGGGAAAACCGGCGGCGTACTTGACGCGATTGAAGCGTTCTTCTTCAACTGCGGCGACGAGCTTGCCGTCAGAGACCACCGCCGCGGAGGCGTTGCCGTGATAGGCGTTGATGCCAAGAATGTTCATGGGCTGAGGGATTAGTTTACATGAAGCCGGGGGCGGTTCATTTCGCGCCCGCCCGCGGGGCAGGAGCTTCGCAACCGGGAGTTGACCCGCGCCCGGCCGGGTTGACCGGATGGAGGCAGGGAAACAAAAGACAGCGACGGGCCTGAACGCGCCTGGCGAAGAGGGCCAAAACAAAAACCTGGGTTTTGCCCCGGAAAGGGGTGCAACCTTAATAGATGTATATGCATCTTTCTAAGTATGAGTGCGCAAACCATACCAGACCTGCCCTGCCTGTGCGGAAGCCTGCGTCGGGCGTCGCGGGCGCTGACGCAGCGCTACGAGAAGGCGCTCCGTCCCCTGGGCTTGCGGGCCACGCAACTGACCATCTTGCAGGTGCTGGCGCGCGCCGGGGAGGTGTCGCAAGGAGAGCTCGGCGGGATGCTGGCCATGGACAGCACTAGCCTGACGCGAACGCTGGCGATTATGCGCCGCCAGGGGTGGGTTCGCGAACGCCGGGGCAGGGACCGCCGGGAACGGTGGCTGCGTCTGGCGCAGGCCGGGGAAAACAAACTCGAGCGTGTGGCGCCCGTCTGGGAGCAGGTGCAGGGCGAGCTGCGCAGCCAGTTGGGGCCGCAGGGCTCGCGCAGCCTGCTGCAACTCACAAGGGAAATAGTCAGCTTGGCAGCAAGAGAAGGAGATGCGCTATG
>JBEKSZ010000087.1:0-22396 GCA_049516615.1 Candidatus Acidiferrum sp.
ATTTCGCGTGTCTTTCCGCGCCCAACCGGCATCTATCCCCGCAACAAGGCAGGTGGAAGGAGCCAGCGATGGGCCACGAAGCGGGGAACGGAATCGTCACCGTGCCGAGCGCGCACAGCGCCGCAGAAACCGTCGAGAAGCTCAAGTCCATGCTCCGGGCCAACAACGTGACACTTTTCGCCATCATCGATCACAGCGGCGAAGCCGAAAAAGTCGGGCTGAAAATGCCGCCCACCAAAGTACTCATCTTCGGCAATGCCAAAAGCGGCACGCCTCTGATGCTCGCCGCTCCCAGCGTCGCCATCGACCTGCCGCTGAAAATTCTGGTTGCCGAAGACCCTTCGGGTAAAACCACTATTTCCTACAACACACCAGAATACCTGCAAACCCGGCATCAGTTCCCGAGTGACCTGCTGCAAAATATCGCCGCCGTCGGAGCGCTGGCCGCCCAAGCGGCCGACTAACCCTAGCTTTGGCGCCCCGTGGGGAAGGGCAGAATCCGGCAGCGCCGTAATGGCCGGTGGCCTTCCCCACGGGACACCCCGGGGATCCGCGCCTTTGGCGCCCGGCGGGAGCGCGCGGGCAAAGCCTTACAGTAAAGTCCCCATTGGCATGGCCGTTCAGAGGTGTCACTTTACTATGCCGGATGATGCTGGTTTGCGTCGCAGCGCTTTTGGCTAGGCCCAGGTAACCTGACGACGCACGTGCGTGACACCCGCGGCCAGGAACCGAGAGCGACAAAAAAACAGTTTTCGTGGGTGAAAAACTTGGCGGATCAACAGTCGAAAATAGACAAAAATCTTCCTATAGAGAATTATGGCGTAATCGGTGACTTGAACACCGTAGCCTTGGTCGGCACCGATGCCAGCATCGATTTTCTCTGTTTGCCCGACTTCGATTCACCCACTGTTTTTGCCAAGCTCCTCGACCTCAGAAGCGGTGGCAACTTCTCGATAGAGCCAAAGTTGCGCGACAGCCGTTCGAAACAGATGTATCTGCCTGAAACCAACATCCTGACCACGCGCTTCCAGTCCGCCGAGGGCGTCGCAGAGATCGATGACTTCATGCCCATCCTCGACGCCAATACCCATCATCGCGTTATCCGCTCCGTGCGCGCCATCAAGGGCGCTGTCGCCTTCCGCCTGCGTTGCTGCCCGCGTTTCAATTACGGCCGCTCCCGTCACACCGCAGAGCTGCGCGGCGAACGCGTGGCCGAGTTCCTTCTGCCCGACGGCAATTGCCCCACGATGCGCTTGATCGCCGCGGTCCCGCTTCGCGTGGTCGGGCAAGACGTCGAAGCCGAATTTTCCTTGCAGGCTGGCGAGCGCGTCTCGTTTATTTTCGAATGCGGTGTGCGCCAGGAGCAGGCAACCGCCGCCGAGAGCGAAACCGTAAAGGCCTGGTTTCAGGAAACTTCCGCCTACTGGCGCGCCTGGGCCGGCAAATCCAACTACAAAGGCCGTTGGCGGGAAATGGTCACCCGCTCCGCACTCGTGCTAAAACTGCTCACCAGCCGCAAACACGGCTCGATCATCGCGGCCCCGACCTTCGGCCTGCCGGAGCGCGTCGGCGGGGAGCGCAATTGGGACTACCGCTACACCTGGCTGCGCGACTCGGCTTTCACCCTCTACGCTTTCATGCGACTCGGCTATCGCGACGAAGCCCGTAGCTTCATGATGTGGTTGCGCGAACGCATCGGAAAGGGCCAGGGCGACGGACCGCTGCAGGTCATGTACCGCACCAATGGTAATCAGGATCTCGAGGAAAGTTCGCTGCCTGATTTTTCGGGCTACCTCGACTCCCAACCGGTGCGCATCGGCAACGCCGCCAGCAAGCAGTTACAGCTCGATATTTACGGCGAACTGATCGACGCCATCTACCTTTCCACCAAATACGGCAATGCGCCTTCCTACGAAGGCTGGAAGCGTATCAGCGGACTGATTGACTGGGTCGGGCAGAACTGGCAACGCCCCGACGAGGGCATTTGGGAAGTGCGCGGCGGACGCCGGGAATTCCTGCATTCGCGCGTGATGTGCTGGGTGGCCGTCGACCGTGCGTTACGCATGGCGGACAAGCGTTCTCTCCCGGCGCCGGTAGCCTGGCAGCAGCTGCGCACCGATATTTACGAAAGCGTCTTCAACGAATTTTGGAACGAGCAGTTGCTGAGCTTCGTCGCGTTCAGGGGCGCGGATTTTGTGGACGCCTCGGCCCTGCTCATGCCTCTGGTCCGTTTCATCAGTCCCATGGATCGCCGCTGGCTGGGGACCCTGAAGAAAATCGAAAGCGATCTAACCGAAGACGCGCTGGTCTACCGCTACAACACCGAGGCCACGGGCATCGATGGACTGCGCGGCCCGGAAGGCACCTTCACCGCGTGCTCCTTCTGGTACGTCGAATGTCTGGCGCGCTCGAACCAGCTCGACAAGGCCCGCCTGCTCTTTGAAAGAATGATCAGCTACGCCAATCACCTGGGCCTATATTCCGAGCAGCTCGGCGCCAGCGGCGAGCACCTCGGCAATTTCCCGCAGGCCCTCACTCATCTGGCCTTAATCAGCGCCGCTTCCTACCTCGACCGCGCCCTCTCGGGCAACGAGCCGGGCGAGTGGCGCTAGTTGGGACGGCCTGGGCAAATCCGGGCGAAGGGGCGCGGCTCTCTCCTCAGCCGTAAAACCATGCCGCAGCCCGGCCCGGGCGCGAAGTCCGAGTGCCCGTTTCGCGAGCCTTTCTGCGCCCCCGCGCTCGCCATGCCCCGCGGCGGCATCTCGCTCTCGAACTTAGAGGATTTTCGGCAAACGAGCGGCCGCTCGGCTGAAACGCTTGGCCCTCCGCAATCACTACCTCTTCGGACGAAACCAAAGCTGCAGGAATCGCAGCAATATCCCGGGGGTGTTTTGATGACCAATATCTACGCGCTGCACTTTCAACTCGACGGAAGCGAAAAAGAAATCATCCTGAACGCCCTGAACCAGGGCGAAGCCATCCGCAAGGCCGAAGACTGGTTCGCCCGCAAGTTCCGTTGCAACCTGCCGAAGTTCTCCGCCCAGGGAGTCGCCTCCATGGTTATCTGCGGCAGCGAAAAAGAAATCGTCTGCCAGCCCTCCCCGCTCCGTCCCCAGGCGGAAATGGCGGCGTCTCGGCTTTTGTAATCGGCGTCTCTGGCCGCCCCCTCGGGCACTCCGCGGCCATCCCAACCCCTCGAGCGCCTAGCCTTCTCGGCACTCCTCCGGCAACCCCGCGTCTCGGCGCAATCTTTTCCTGGCTCGGCACCGCAAAACGGGCTGCACGCGAAACCCTACACGATTCGCTCCATTGACAAAAACTCGAGCCCGCAGATACTGTCGTCATTGGCTCCATGCGCCATCCTTCTTCGGCTTCAGAATCAAATCTTACTCAACGAGCGACCGCCGAACCATGACCACGAACTCATCGCCAGCTCCACCGCCACCTCTGGCCCCGGCGCGTAAAGTACGCAAGGCCGTGCTGCCCGCAGCGGGCTTGGGCACGCGATTCCTGCCCGCCACCAAAGCGCAGCCCAAGGAAATGCTCAGCGTAGTCGACAAGCCGCAGATTCAATACGTCGTCGAAGAATGCATGGCCTCCGGCATCGAGCACATTATTATCGTCACCGGGCGGGGCAAGAGTTCCATCGAGGATCATTTCGACCGTTCCCCTGAGCTCGAAAATTTTCTGGAGCAAAAAGGCAAGAAAGACCTGGCGGAACTGGTGCGCAGCATCAGCGACATGGTGCAGGTGAGCTACACCCGCCAGAAGGAGCCGCTAGGCCTTGGCCACGCCGTGCTGGTCGCCAAGGATTTAGTCGGCGACGAACCCTTCGCCGTACTCCTCGGCGATGTGCTGATCCCCGGTGAAAATCCCGCAACGAAACAGTTGATCGAAGTGTTCCACTCGACTGGCGTCGGCGCCATTGCGGTCGAGGAAGTCCCGCGGGAGAAAACCCATCTCTACGGTATCGTCGATGGCGAACCCGCCCCGCAGCCGCCCTTCGGCGCGCGCCTCATGCGCATCCGCGATCTGGTCGAAAAACCAAAGCCCCAAAACGCCCCGAGCAACCTGGCCATCACCGGCCGCTACGTCCTGCCGCCCGCCATCTTCGATTGCCTTGAGCGCACCAAGCCCGGTGCCGGCGGCGAAATTCAGCTTACCGACGGCATGCGCATCCTCGCGCAGGAGCAGGGCCTCTGGGCCTACATCTATGATGGCATCTCCTACGACGCCGGAGACAAACTCGGATTCCTCAAAGCCACGGTCGAATTAGCGCTGCAAAACAAGGAACTCGGCGAACCTTTCCGCAACTACCTGAAGACCCTAAAACTGTAAAACGCGGAGAGTTCGCCGGGAACTTGCGGCCCGGCAGTCCTGGCGCTGGGCTCCTTGCCAGCCGGCAAGACACCTTCGCGAACAACACCACCCTTGTCCCTGGTGGTGGTCGGAGTTTGCTGCGCGGAGCGGCAACTATTTCTTCTTGGCGGGCTTGCTTTCCTTCGATTCCTTGGCGGATTCCTTGGAAGACTTCGATTCCTTCGCCGAGTCCTTCGCGGCGCTCGCCGCACTATCCTTCTTGTCGGATTTTTCCGACTTCCCGCTCTCCGACTTGTCGGAGCTTTCTTTCTCGCCCTTATCCGAAGCGCTCTTCTCCGGGGTCTCCCCGAGCGCGGTTTTCCCCGCGTAATCGGTCACATACCAACCCGAGCCCTTAAATTTAATGGCCGGGGCGGTAATCACGGACTCCACTTTCCCGCCGCAGTGCGGACATTTCTTGAGGTGCGGACCATTGACCGGCTCAATTTTGTCCGTGTGACGCCCGCATTTCTGGCACCCATACTCGTACAGTGGCACAGCCCATCCTCCGGGAACCAAGCCTAAACCCCGAAGTATACCACGCGGTGCTAGACTCTTCGGTACGCGGCCCTATTCCGCGCCTTTCCGGGCGCCCGACTCACTACGGGCAACGAGAGCCATATGCCACCGTCGATCACCGCCGCGGCAATTTCCCGCGCACTCCGCGTCCCCGGCAATCTCTGCGATAATCGTTTGGTCCATCGACCGCTAATGCCACGACAACCCCAACACCCCATCGTAATCCCCGGCAGCGCAGGGCGACCGCCTCTGCGCCCTGCGGCCTTTTCCGCGCCATGCAGCTCCCTGCTCGCCTCCGCTGTAAACGAAGGGCCAAGCGCAAGCGACGAAACCATGGGAAACGATGACCCTGCTGAGGAAGCCATCAGCGAAGAAGGCGATGACAGCATTCCCGATCCGCAAGATGGCGCACGGGGATGTTTGTATTTGGTCGGAACGCCCATCGGAAACCTCGAAGACATTACCCTGCGCGCCCTGCGCATCCTCAAGGAAGTCGATCAAATCGCCTGCGAAGACACGCGCCACACGCAAAAATTGCTGAATAGCTACGACATCCACAAATCGCTGGTCAGCTACCACGAACACAACGAAATCATGCGCGCTCCGGAGCTGGTATTGGCCATGGAAGAAGGCGCAAAAATCGCCTTGGTGAGCGACGCGGGAACGCCGCTCGTATCCGATCCCGGCTACCGGCTGGTAACCCTTTGCGTGCGCCACCGGATTCCGGTGATTCCCATCCCCGGACCCTCGGCTCTGGTGGCAGCGCTTTCAGCCAGCGGCCTGCCCAACGAAGAGTTCCTGTTCGTGGGATTTTTGCCCAATCGCAGCGGCGAACGCCGCCGCGCGCTCGAACATTTGCGCATCGAAGACCGCACCATTATTTTCTACGAAGCTCCGCACCGCGTGGCGGAGACGGTAAATGATGCGCGCGAAATTCTGGGCGACCGCCATGCTTGCTTGGCCCGCGAAGTCACCAAGCTGCATGAAGAATTCCGGCGCGGCAAATTATCGGAGCTGGCGCAGTCGCTCCTCGAACGGCCTGCGCGCGGAGAAATCACCCTGATCATCGCACCGGAAGAACGCGCCGCTTCCGGCTCGCAAGCCGGAACCTCGCAGTCCATCGCCGCCCGCGTCGAAGAATTAATGCACCAAGCCAAACTGGACCGCAAAGAGGCTCTGAAAGTCGCCGCCAGGGAACGCGGCCTGACGCGCCGCGCCGCCTACAGCCAGCTCATCGACGCGCTCGACGAAAACGCGCCCAAAAACTAACCTGACGAATGGTTCGCCGCTCGAGCGACTCCCGCCGAAAAAGTTACAGCAAGCGCCCAATATTGCCCGGGCGGAACCCCGGCAAACAGGAATTGCAGACAGGAAATCGGAGATGGCGATCAAAAAACGAGAGCGCCCGCTAGGCGGCGGACTCGGAGCGGAAGACGCGCTGGAAGCGGGGACCCGTGAAGTGCACGCCGATGACATGTTCGCCCGGGCCGGCGGCCGCTGCGATGTGGACGACACGGCCGTGGGTGGCGAAGTCGGCTTCGTTGCGGCGCGCGCTGTAATGGCTGGGCGGGATACGAATTTCCAGATCCGAACCGATGGCTACATCAAAGCGGGTGACGAAGGCGGCGCCGCTGCGGCAGAGATTCTCGCTGGAAGTGTCTTCTTCGAAGTTGAAACCGCGGCGGTCACGGCCACGCACCTTGAGCGGCAGGCGCACGGCGATTCTACGTTCCGACCTTTGCTTCGAGAGCGAACTGAGCTGGAGCATGAGAGCTGGCCTCGCTTCCCCGGACCGCTATGCAGTCCGCTGCGCCATCGACCGCTCGGCGGTCTGCTGCGCCATTGCCCACTTCGCGATCCAAGTTGCTGACCACCGTTTGATCTTCGGCAACAACAGTTCGGTGCGCGAAGAAGTGCTCGACAGAGTCGAGCACTTCGCTGGGCGTTCGCGCCGCATGTACGATTCTACGAAGTTCGGTGCCGTTCCCCACGCCATGTGTGAACCAGCAAGCGAACTGTTTCATTTTGCCGACACCATCGGGCAAATGGGCAGCGGTTATTTGCCTGTAGTAGCCGGAAAGTAACCGGTGGCGGTCTTCGTCCGTGGGCAGGTCGAAGCGGCCGCTCTCAGCGTACTGCTGCATCTGACGGAAAATCCAGGGGTTGGTAGCCGCGGCGCGGCCGATCATGACAGCGTCGCAATGGGTTTCCGCGAACATGCGTTCGGCGTCGAGGGGAGTGTGAATATCGCCGTTTCCGATGACGGGAATTTTGACAGACTGTTTTACCGCGGCGATGAGTTTCCAGTCGGCGCTGCCCGTGTAGCCCTGGGCGCGGGTGCGGGGGTGGACGGCGACGGCTTCGACGCCGATGGATTCGGCGAGCTGGGCGACTTCGACGGCAACGATGGAGGTTTCGTCCCAGCCGGCGCGGAGTTTGATGGTAAGCGGAATAGCCACCGCGGCGCGCACCGCGCGCAAGATCTCTTCGAGCCCGGGGAGATCGCGGAGCAGGCCGGAGCCGCCACATTTCACGACTTTCTTTGCGGGGCAGCCGAGATTGATGTCCACGCCGTCGTAACCGAGGTCTTCGACCATTTTTGCGGCGTCGGCCATGACCTTGGCGTTGGCGCCGAAAAGCTGCGCGGTGATCGGGTGTTCGTCTTCCTGAAAATATAGGTAACGGAGAGTTTTGGCGGCGCTGCGCGTGATGCCTTCCGAGCTGGTGAATTCGGTCATCAGCAATCCGCAGCCGCCCAGTCCGCGGATGACGCGGCGAAAGAGCGTGTCGGTCACGCCGGCCATGGGGGCCAGCACCGCCGCGGGACGGATCGTCAGGTCGCGAATTTGGAACGACGCGGGCAGCATGGCAATCCAGTTTAGCCTAAGTCGCAGACTTGCGGTTCTTCTGCTTGTTCTAAGGAACGCCGGGGCATGCCTCGACCCCGGTTGCGGGTCATGGATCCGTCTGAATCTGCTCATGTTATCGCTGGCGCTAGGGCAGGCGGAGCGGCCGTACTCTCGGACGCTTTTGCAAAGGGCGGGCAACCTGAGCAAATTGCTGAGGACATTTGCGTGAGACGGAAAAGAGAAGTGTAAATGATTGAAAATACAAGGATCGCTCTGGCGCAACTGGGTGCCGGGAGGACTTGCCACAGGTCAACCAGGGACCAGCGGGCTTTGCCGGGCGCGGTCGGGAGCATTGAGGTAAGCCGCCCGATGTTCATAATTTTGTCAGTACCCACGATGGAACGGACAGCTAGCGAGCGTGGCCAGCATTCTGTTTCTTATTTCGCCGACTCTTTGGCGACCGCCGCGACCGGACGGCGGAACTCGCTGACCAAGTCGTCCCAGGCGTCGATCATCTCGGCGCCCAAGTGCACAGCTTCGTCCGACATTAGGTCTCCACCAGCAGCGACAAACTCTTCCGCTTTTATCCGGGCGGCGTGGGCGCGATTGACCTTTCGCCGGAATTGCTCTTTATTGGTTGCCACAGCAGCCACCTCACGCTCTATTGTATCGCCGGGGGGATGGACTCCGGCGGGATCGTGAGCAGGGTTTCCTTCCCCAGGAGGGAGGCCGCCGGGAAGCGAGATTTAATGGGATTCCGCCGCTTTGGCCGCGCCCCGAGTCGGGGTTGGCGCCGCGATCGGAGCGGGCGGCTGGGTTGCCGGCGCGGTCGCCGGGGGGGCCCACTCGAGGCGGCCTTTACTCTGAATCACCTCGTCTACGATTTTGCTAAACAACTGATCCTTCATGACGGTTCGTTTGGTGTAGTGGATGATGTAGCTGACGGTGAAGTCGAGGTATCCGGCGTTGACCACGAGCGCGACGGTGGGCTCCAAAGGAGGATTTTCGCCCTGATAGTATTCACTGGCCGCTTTCCAAGAGGTTCGGGCCTCGCCGAGGTATCCGCCGATAGCCTCTTCGGCCACGCGCCGGAGCATTTCGCGAGCGGACTGGCAATCACTCGTTATCGTAAACACAACCTTGATCTCGTCCCATACAAACTGAAAGCCCTGCGAATAGTTGAAAACGGAGCCTTTCAAGACGATGCTGTTGGGAACGCGAACAATGCGTCCGTTGTACAAGTCGCCGCTGACCCAGCTTCCAGTTTCCATCAAGGTGGTGCGCAGAAGTCCGATGTCGATCACGTCCCCCCGCGTATCGCCGATTTGAATTCGGTCTCCGACGGAGTAGAGCCTGGAAAATCCGATCGAGAAAGCCCCGGCAATGCTGGCCAGCACGTCCTGGAGGGCTACGGCGACACCCGCGCCGGCGACGCCGAGCACCAGACTTAGGCGGCCCAGACGATCTTCAAAGAGGATGGCTAGGAACAAGACAATGACGAGGTATCCGGAGAAAACAACGAACTTGCGAACTTTATACCGGGAGTCGGCCCGGCCAAAGCGGCGGGGCAGCGTTTGTTCGAGCAGGCGAAACGCGGCGTGAATCAGCAGGATTCCGCCAACCGCGGCAACGCATTTGGCGAGGAGCGAAAGTGAATCGGCGTGTTTCAGAAGATCGGTCATTTATCCACCGGCACGCTGGGTTAGGGGTGCTGCACGTCCAAACAGCTTGTTTGAAGGCCTGATAGTGAACCAGTTTGTGTTCTGGCGCCAGTCCGTCTCATCGCCGTCTTCGCTGGAGCGCGAGGTCCTCGCGCCTGGCTCCCCGGCTTGGTAATTCTGGTAATTCCGGGTGTCCGAGATCAACTTGGCGGGGGAGACCGCTTTTCTGCTTTCTCGGAATGCCAGCAAGAGGGCGCCGCGGCGTTGCCGCCTTTTGCCCGTGGATATAAGATGGCGATAGGAGGGTCCGAGCAATCATGGCCCATCAGGCACCCATGAAATTTATCTTCTACATCGCCGCTACCCAGGAAAAGGTCTGGGACGGGTTTGTGTCCGAGGAGTCGAACCGCATTATCTTCGGGGGCGCTGAGTTTCAGGCGGACCTCAAGCCCGGTGGCTCGCTCGCATGGGTGGGCGCGGGCCCCCATGGCAAGCCCATAACCTACGTCCAAGGGAAGGTCCTGCGCGTTGAAGCGCCGAAGCTTCTTCAGTACACCTTTGCCATGGCTCAAAATGACAAGACCTCACGCGCAACGATCGAATTGCTACCCGAGAGCGAAGCCACCAAAGTAACGGTGACGCATGACGAGTGGGCCGAAGATGATCCGACGTATGCTGCTTGCGCCGATGGATGGCCACGGATTCTTTCCCGCCTGAAGACCCTGCTCGAGACCGGAAAGACGTTTAAGCCTCATTGATATTATTGGTGCTAGGTGCAATGGTCCGGTTTTTCTCTTTGGGCAGTATGCTCTAAACGGGCGTCTGAGGAGTGCGGTGCCGGACTTCAGTATCGCGGATGAGTTCCCTGCCGGCACATGCCCGACAAGCGTGCTCTCCACCAGGACCTGGCCTATATTGAGACGTCGCGGGGTGCAGATTTAAGGATGGCGAGAGATTGAGCGAGCAACGAAAAGCGCCGAGGTTTCCATTTGTCGCGAGCGCCGAGGTCAGCGAGAAGGCCTCCACGACTCGAGTGGATGCGCGCGTGACGGAGATCAGTTTGCACGGCTGCTATCTGGACATGATCAATCCCCTGCCTGTGGGCACAACGGTGTTCGTCAAGATCGTCGCCCAGGGAGAGACCTTTGAAGCTTCCGCCACGATCGTATACTCGCATCCCCATCTCGGTGTGGGTCTGGCATTTGTCGCTGTGCGCCCGCAGTTTGCAGCGACATTGCAGAAGTGGCTTGCCGAAGCGGAGCGTTGCAGCGAGTCGAGTGAGAGACCCTGAGTTTCCCTGGCGGCTTGCGGGTCACGAGTCTCCCCTTGACCTACCGTCACATCCGAACGCAAAGGATGTATCGCGCATCGGCTGAACCCCTACCCCGCATTCATCGCCGAAAAATCCATGCTCGGGAGAATGCGCCTCCTGCGCGGCGCTGTCGCTTGCTGCTTCGGCTTGATGGCCGCATGTTTTTTTAAAGATCTGCCGGGGACGTGCGCCTGCCACGGCGCAGGAGGTTCCGAGTGGTTCTGGCGACGATCTTGCGCTTGCGGCGGAGCGGGGTCTAAAGAAAGTCTTCCGTGCAAAAGAACGCGCATCACGAGGGGAGGGGCGGGAATCTATCCGATCTGCGCCTCCGGCCAAAAGCAGGGTCTCCTGTGCCGGCCGCATGAGACATCGGCCACCCCGGGCGGTTCTCGCTCCCGCAAAGTGTGCCCGGCGGCCGAGGGCCGGCCTGACCGCGGCTTTCCCGGAGATCCGACCATCCCGACAAGCAATGCTAGGAATCGCACGACGGGGCCGCTGGTCGGGGGTGCAAGCAAGCGACGGACGTACATGAAGGGATGCGCCAGACGGAGTCGAATGCCTATCGCGCTAGGCATGTTGCCGGCGTGGCTCGGCGTGCTGTTGCTCGGCGGAGCGTCTGGGGCCTGGGCGTTAGACACGGCGCTGGCCGTCAGCCAGTACGCGCACACGGCATGGACGGTGCGCGAAGGGTTCTCCAAGGGCAGCATCACCTCGATCACCCAGACGCCTGATGGCTATCTCTGGCTGGGCACGGAATTCGGGTTATTGCGGTTTGACGGCGTTCGAAGCGTCCCGTTTGAGGCGCCCGCCGGCGCGCATCTCCCGAGCACGTTTATTCGGAACCTGCTCGCGGCGCGCGATGGTTCGCTGTGGATTGGGACGGCAGAAGGGCTTGCGAGTTTGAAGGATGGCAAGTTGAGGGTGTATCCCGAGCTTGCCGGGCAGGCGATTGATGCGCTCCTTGAGGATCGCGAAGGCACGGTGTGGGCGGGCGGGCAAGGGGCGCCGGCCGGGAGACTGTGCGCGATTCAGGCGGCCAGGGTCCTCTGCTACGGAGAGGACGGGAGCCTCGGTCAGTCCGTGGAATCGCTGTATGAGGATCAGAACGGCAATTTGTGGGTGGGAGCGATGAGCGGGCTGTGGCGATGGAAGCCTGGCGCGCCGCAACAGTATGTCGTGGCGGAGACGGTACAGGCAATGATGGAGGACGACAGCGGGGTGCTGCTGGTGGCCATGCGCGGAGGGCTCCGGCAGTTCATTGCGGGCAGAGTGCAGGAATTCGCGCTGCCGCCCGGGGTGCGCGGGTTCACGCCGAACGAGTTGCGCCGGGATGGTAACGGAGGGCAATGGATCGGAACGACGGACCGCGGATTGCTGCATTGGCACGGAGGAAAGATCGATACCTATACCCAGTCCGACGGCTTGTCCAGCAATTTCATCGAGAAGATCTTTGCGGATCGCGAAGGCAGTATCTGGGTCGCGACGCTCGATGGACTTGACCGCTTCCGCGAGTTTGCAGTGCCGACGTTGTCCGTAAAGCAGGGGTTGTCGAATGCCACTGTGGAGTCCGTGCTGGCGGCGAGAGACGGCAGCATTTGGCTTGGTACGCTCGACGGCTTGAACCGGTGGCAGCGCGGGCAAGTCACGGTCTATCGCAAGGGGAATGGACTGCCAGATGATGCGATTGAGTCGCTCTTTGAGGACGCGCAGGGACGAATTTGGGTGGGGACAGGCCGCGGCGTTGCTTACCTGCGGAATGGGCGGTTCGTGGCAGTCGCAGATATGCAGGTTGGGGCCCGCTCGATCGCCGAGGATCGCGCCGGGAATCTTTGGATTAGCCAGACCGAGAGTCTGCTTCGTTTGCGGGATGGCAAAGTAGTTGAAAGGATTTCTTGGGCGAAGCTCGGCCGCGGAGATCCCGGGCGCGCCCTGGTGGGCGATCCATTGCGGGGCGGCCTGTGGATCGGATTTCGCGACGGGGGAGTGGCGTATTTCGATGGTAGCGAGGTACGCGCGAGATACGGAATCGGGGAAGACCTGGCCGCGGGCCACATACGGGGCTTGCAACTCGGGCAGGATGGCACGCTGTGGGTCGCCGCCGAGGGCGGTCTGAGCCGCGTGAAGAATGGAAAATTGGTCACCCTTACGAGCAAAAACGGATTGCCCTGTGATGCCGTTCACTGGGCAATGGAAGACGACGCACAGGCGATGTGGCTGTACATGGCCTGCGGACTGGTGCGCGTAGCGCGAGCGGAGTTGGAGGCGTGGGTTAACGATCCGAAACGGACGGTTCAGACTGCGCTTTTCGACAGCGCCGATGGGATAAGGAATCATGCGACAACGACGGGCTACTGCCCGAGCGTTGCGAAGTCCGCCGATGGAAGAATATGGTTCTTGCCCTGGGATGGAGTCAGCGTGCTCGACCCTCTGCACCTTGTGGGCAACAAGCTCCCGCCGCCGGTAAATATCGAGCGGGTGATCGCCGACGGCAAAACGCTCGCTGCCTCGGCACAGTTGCCCATGCGTCTGCCCCCCCTCGTTCGCGATCTGGAGATCGATTACACGGCGCTTAGCCTGGTTGCGCCGGAAAAGGTGCTTTTTCGTTTCAAGCTGGACGGCCGGGATGGCGATTGGCAGGACGTCGGCAACCGGCGGCAGGCGTTCTATACCAACCTCTCCCCGGGTAAGTACCGATTCCGCGTGAGCGCCTGCAATAACAGCGGAGTGTGGAATGAGGCCGGCACGTACCTGGACTTCTCCATCGCGCCGGCGTATTTCGAGACCGTGTGGTTTCGTTTGTTGTGCGTGGCGGCGTTTTTCGTGTTGCTGTGGGGGCTTTACCAACTCCGCCTGCGCAACGTGGCGCGCAATTTCAACATGCGCCTCGAAGAGCGCGTCGGCGAACGGACGCGCATCGCCCAGGAACTGCACGATACACTGCTTCAGAGTTTTCAGGGCTTGATACTCAACTTTCAAAGAGCCCGCAACGTGCTGCCGGGACGTCCGACGCAAGCGATGGAACTGCTCGACGGTGCGCTCGATCAAGCCGAGCAGGCTATTGTCGAGGGCCGCGACGCCATCCACGACATACGTTCCTCCGTGCCGCTCAGTAACGACCTCGCCAAGGAGATAACGGCGCTCGGCCAAACACTGGACATGACCAGCGGCCGGGGGGAGTCGCCGACGTTTGGCGTTTTGGTGGAAGGTACGCCCCACGCCATCGCCCCGGTTCTCCGGCAAGAGATTTACTGCATCGTACGAGAGGCCCTGCGAAACGCCTACGGGCACGCGCGAGCGCGCAGCATTGAAGCGGAAATCACCTATGACCAGGAACTCCTGCGGGTGCGCGTCCGGGACGACGGGGTGGGGATCGATTTAAAACTGCTGGGCCAAGCGGGGCGCGCGGGACACTGGGGCTTACCCGGGATGCGCGAGCGCGCCAAACGCATTGGTGCGCAACTGGAGGTCTGGAGCGAACTTGGAGCGGGCACAGAGATTGAGTTGCGGATTCCAAACCTGCCTGCTGGCGCACCGGATTCCGCAGGCGGCTCAGACAGTTCGAGCAAGACAGAGACTGGCAGTGGGCGAAAATCCTAATCCGGTTGGGGCGAGAAGACTTCCGAGCACGCGGGGGTTGACAATAAAATCGAACGGCGTGCAACCCAGGGCGCCGATAAAACGTCACAGCAATTGTGGAGCAGCTTTCTACTGCATTGGGGGCAGCCAATGAGCGAGAATCCATTGGTAGCGATCTTGCTGACCAAACTAGAATCCCAGCAGCTACTGAGGGTGCTTCCGCCGGGCGCAGAGCAACGCAGGCTGCAGAACAAGGTTGCGGCATGCGATATTGCTTTGAACTTTCTACAGGACGGCGGAGGAACGCGGAATGTCGGCTGCGAAGCCGCGTCCCTACGGACGGCATAAGCCTCCGATATGCGGTGCATTCCGCCCAGACAAAAGAAGCCGAGAATCACGCCGGGAGCAGCGGGGCCATTCGTTCAAGAGGGGGGAACCTTTCTCCTCTGCTGGGGGAACGTTCCTATCTAGAGGACTGTTGAAACCTTGGTCGGAACAGTGGTCCTGGCCCGCGGGGCGGTAACCGATAAACGTCGCCGCTGATTGGGTATCCCAAATCGCCGTGACTCGCATCATAATTGACGATCGTGAGGGTTATGCCTAGATACGCGAAAAGCGCGGCACGGAATCGCGCCTTGTGGCTGAGCTTGTGCCTGCTGCTTTGCGGATTTCCGGGCATGGCGCGCGCGCAGTCGCAACGGTCCCCTGCTGAGGGCCTGCCGAGCGACAGCGTTCCGGGGACCGTTCGGGGAACCGTCGTTGACCAAACCGGTTCGGTCGTTGCCGGCGCGCGAGTGAGAATTACGAGTGAAGCGTCATCTGAAGGGCAGGAAGTATTCACCGACGAAGGCGGGCAGTTCTCGTTTGTCAACGTAGCTCCCGGCACCTTCAAGCTGAAGATAACCGCGGAAGGCTTTGCGACGCGAACTTCTTCCGGTTTGCTGCGCTCCGGGGACACCTACCTTGTGCCGCAGATCGCGTTGATCATAGCGAGCGCAGGCGTGGAGCTGCGAGTGACACCGTCACAGATCGAGGTGGCGGAGGATCAGATCAAGGTTGAAGAAAAACAGCGACTGCTCGGGGTGCTGCCGAATTTTTATGTGAGTTATGAGCAACACGCGGTGCCGCTGACCTCGCGGCAAAAGTTCGAGCTGGCCTGGAAGACCATCATCGACCCGGTGAACTTCGGGGTGATCGGCGCGATTGCAGGAATACAGCAGGCACAGAACGACTTCAGTGGATATGGACAAGGAGCGGCCGGCTACGGAAGACGCTACGGCGCGAACTGGGGCAACTTTCTGACCGGTACCTATATCGGAGGGGCGATATTGCCGTCGCTACTCAAACAGGATCCGCGATATTTCTACAAGGGCACGGGCAGCACCAGGTCGCGAGTCATGTATGCGATCGCCAACGCCGTGATCTGCAAGGGCGACAACGGCCGGTGGCAGGCCAGCTACTCGAATATCCTCGGAAGCCTGGCTTCCGGAGGGATCTCGAATCTGTATTATCCGGCGAAGAACCGCGACGGCGCAGAGTTAACGTTTGAAAACGCGCTGATCAACATTGGGGCTACGGCGGCGACCAACATCCTGCAAGAGTTTGTCTTCCGGAAGCTGACGCCGAGTTCCCGACGCGACGCGGCTAAGTCGCAAAGCATTATCGAAGAACCGTCGACGACGCCCAATGGACTCGTGGAGGATCGAACGACGAGCACGGTCTACGGTTCTCCCGTGCCAGTCCGCAATTGATTCGCTGGACTTAGTCCTTATCCGCCAAATCCGACTGAGACAATTCCTCTCTAGGTCACGGAAACCAGATTATGTGGTTCCAGGCGCGTCGCACTCTGTCGCCGGAGCAGCAGCGGCGGTTGAGGATTTCAGATATTCGTCGAGCTTGAGGAATTTGCGGCCCAAGGCAGGGCTGAAAGTAGACCAGAAGTCGTCGCCGCTGGGCGTGCCCAGGGCGGAGCGGACGGCGGCCAGTTTGGAATCCATGTCGTCCATGTAGTGGAAAACCAAGGCCTCGCGGATCATGGGGAGTTTGGGCGAGCCAAATTCGTATTGGCCGTGATGGCTGATCAAAAGATGTTGGACCACGGCTTTTAGGGGCGGCGGGAAACCGGGGAGGGCATCCATCGCTTTCGACACCGTTTCCAGTTCCATCACGATGTGGCCGAGGAGCTGGCCTTCGGTGGTGTAGCTGACAGCCCGCTCGTAGCAGAGTTCGTCGAGCTTGCCCACGTCGTGGAGGGCAGCGACGGTGAGGAGGAGGTCGGCGTTAAGTTCGGGATAGTGGGCGGCGATCTGCCTGGCCAGGCCGCACAGGCCGACTACGTGCTCGAGGAGACCGCCGATGAAAGCGTGATGCATCACTTTGGCAGCGGGAGCGCGCTTGAAGCGAACGGCGATTTCCGGATCCTCGAGAATGCCGAGGACCAGCTTATTCAGCCAGAAGTTCTCGATTCCCGCGGCGTAGTCGAGCAAGCGAGCCCACATCTGATCGACGTTCTCTTTGGTGTGCGGGAGGAAATCGGCAAGGTCGATTTCCTCGGGGGTGGCACGGCGGACTTGTTGCAGGACCAATTGCGGCTTGTTGCGGTAAATTTCCACGCGGGCGGCGACTTTTACGAAGTCATCGCGGTTGATGTCTTTGGCGATGGCTTCGAAGGCGTCCCAGACGCGGGCTTCGACGGTGCCGCTGCGATCGCCGAGCTCCATGCGCAGGTACTGCTTGCCTTCACGAGTGTTGCGAATTTCTTTTTCGTGGACCAGAAAGAACGAGGTGATGCTTTGTTCCGCGCCCAGCTCGATGACGAACGATTTCTTCATTTGGATTTTTTCATTGCGCGGGCGGGGAGGTCGCTGACGCGGGTGTTGCAGGTGGCGTGGTGGTATCGCCGGATCGTTTCCCGAAGAGTACGTACTTCTTATGGCCTTTTTTTGTCTTCACCACCTCCGGGGTGGCGCTGACTTCCTGAATTTCGGAATTGCCGCCGCCGGCGATGTCCTGATAGCCGGGCTTGATGATCACGTAGCTTTGCTGCCGCAAGGTCTTTAGATATTCCCGGACGGCCGGTTCCAGGCGCTCGTTGTATAGTTTCTCGGAAATTTCGTTTTGCACCTTGTCGAGAGCCTGTTCGCCTTCGTCGTAATGCTCGAGGACCTGCAGAACCAGGAAGCCCTGCTTGGTCTCCATCACGTCGGTGAGTTCGTTGCGCTTCATGACGAAGACTTTGTCTTCGAGAACCTTGGATAGCTCTCCGCGTTTGTAGACGCCGAGGAAGCCGCCTTGCTTGGCGGTGCTGCCGTCGGAGAGGCGCTTGGCGATTTCGCCGAAGTCCTCGCCATCTTGCACGCGCTTCAGAGCGGTTTCCGCTTTCTTTTTCAAGTCCGGAATTTCGTCGGGCTTCTTCCCTTCGGTGCTGACTTCGATCTCGCGAAGGGCGACTTGCTCGGGGCGCACAAACTCGGATTTATGGGCATCGTAATACTTTTTGACATCCTCGCTGCCGACGTTGATGTGCGAACCGACTTCACTGCCAATGACCTGCTGGGTGAGCAAGCCATTGCGAATATTGTTCTTGAAATCCTCCCAGTTCAAACCCTGGGCCGTGACGGCTTTTTCGAGTTCTTCCATGGTCTCGAGTTTATTTTGAATGCGGATCTGGTCGAGCTTTTTGATGACTTGCGGCTCAACGCTGGTGCCCATGTCCTTGGCGCGCTGGACCAGCAACGATTGATCGATCAAGTCGCGGAGGGCGTTCTTGCGGCGATCCTCGGTTTCATTAGCTAACTGTTCCGCCGTGCAGCGATTTTGGCAATCGGCCTTGGCGTCTTCTTCGGCGGTAATCAGGGCTTTATCGTATTCCGATTTGGTGATGATTTCGTTGTTCACGCGGGCGATGATTTCTTCGACGGTTTTGCCGCCATTGGGGTCCACGGGCTTGGCGGCGGGTTTCACGGCCGGCTTGGGTGCGGGTTTGGTCGCGGGCTTGGCCGGTGTATCCGGCTCCGGCGCGGCCATGCCGGGCTTTTCCAGCGTGGGCGGCGGGGGCTCCGGAGGAGTCTGTTGCGCCAGAGCGGAGGACGCGAAGCAAAGGGCGATTGCGAGAAGCAGGTTACGCATGAAGCTCCTTAATATCGGCAAGTCTAAAGTTTAGCTCTGCCCTTGCAGGCCTAGCAATACGTTTCTCACTGCGTCAGCAGCCGGTTCGCCGCGCGAGACTTCCATCCACAGCACGCCGCTCGGGTCGAGCTTGATGCCCTTGCGCGAGCGTACCACTTTGACCAGCGTAGCGGGGTCGAGCTGGGTTTCCGGATGGAAGCGAATGGCGATGCGACTGCCCTGGCGTTCGACCGCGGAAATGCGCAGGCGCTCGCACATGGATTTGAGGACGGAATACTGCAAAAGGTTTTCTATGCTGGCGGGCACCGGACCGAAGCGGTCCTCGAGCTCGCGGCGGACGTCGGCGCGTTCGGCGTCGGTGGCGATGGTGGAGATGCGTTTGTAGGTGCGCAAGCGGAGATTTTCGCTGGGGATGTAGTCTTGCGGGATGCGGACGTCGAAACCCAAACTTAGCGTGGTGCGCAGCTCGGGGGCAACTTCCTGGCCCTTCATCTTGCTGACGGCGCGCTCCAGCATTTGGCAGTACATGTCGAAGCCGACGGCGTCGATGTGGCCGTGCTGCTGCCGGCCGAGCATGTTGCCAGCGCCGCGAAGCTCAAGGTCCAGGGCGGCAATGCGGAAACCCGCGCCGAGTTCACTGAATTCTTTCATGGCGGACAGGCGCTTTCTGGCGATGTCGGAAAGCACGGTCTCGGGGGGCACGAGGAGGTAGGCGTAGGCGCGCTGGGCGGAGCGGCCTACTCGTCCGCGGAGTTGGTATAGTTCGGCGAGGCCGAGGCGGTCGGCGCGATTGATGAGGATGGTGTTGGCGCGGGGGATGTCGAGCCCGTTTTCGACGATCGTGGTGGCGACCAAAACGTCGGCTTCGTCGCGAATGAATTTGAGCATTACGCTTTCGAGTTCTTTTTCACCCATTTGGCCGTGACCGACGACTACGCGGGCTTGCGGAACCAATTTCGCGACCAGCGCGGCCAAGGAGTAGATGGACTCAATACGATTGTGAATGACGTAGACCTGTCCGTCGCGGGCCAGTTCGGTTTCGATGGCGCGTTGCAGGAGTTCTTCCTGGAAGGGCGCGACGACGGTTTGAATCGCCAGGCGGTCGCGGGGTGGCGTTTCGATCACTGACATGTCGCGGAGCCCCACCAGAGACATATGCAGCGTGCGCGGAATGGGCGTCGCCGACAGCGCCAAGGCATCCACATTTTTGCTCATTTCTTTGAGGCGTTCCTTATGAGCGACGCCAAAACGCTGTTCCTCGTCGACAATCAGCAGGCCCAGGTCGTGAAACTTGACGTCCTTAGAGAGCAGGCGGTGCGTGCCGATGATGATGTCGACCTTTCCGGTCTCCACGCCCGCGAGGATCTTTTTTTGTTCCACTGCGCTGCGAAAGCGGCTGAGCATTTCGATACGCATGGGAAACGCGGCGAAGCGCTGCTTGAAGGTTTCGTAATGTTGGAACGCCAGGATGGTGGTGGGGGAAAGCAGGGCGACTTGCTTGCTGTCGGCGACCGATTTAAAGGCGGCGCGCATGGCCACTTCGGTTTTGCCATAGCCAACATCGCCGCAGAGAAGACGATCCATGGGCGTCGGACGCTCCATATCTTTTTTGATGTCGGCAATGGCGGAGTTCTGGTCGGCGGTTTCTTCAAATTCGAAGGCGTCTTCAAATTCGCGCTGGAAATTTCCATCCGGAGAAAAGGCGAAACCCTCGGCGGTTTTTCTCTCGGCGTAGAGCGCGAGAAGCTGATCAGCCATGTCTTCGACGGACTTGCGCGCACGCGTCTTGCGCGTGTTCCAGGCAGTGCCGCCGAGTTTGTCGAGCGGCGGGTGATCACCTTCGACCACGCGATAGCTCTGGACCAGGTCCATGCGCTCGAGGGGAACGTAGAGGCGTGCGTCGTCGGCGTATTTGAGCAACATGAATTCCCCGCCGCGGCCGTCGGAGACGATCTGGCGGAGGCCTTCGAACTGGCCGATGCCGTGATCGACGTGAACGACAAAGTCGCCAGGTTTCAGGTCGGCGAAATCGCTGAAGAAGCCAGAGGTGCGAATTTTGCGGCTGGGGCGGTCGACGACGGGAGCGACATCGAAAAGGTCGGCTTGGCCGTACAGCGTAACGCGCGCGTCCGGGAAGGCCACGCCTTCCGCGAACGGCGCGCGGATCAGCAGGAGTTTGGCAAGTTCGTGGGCGGCTTCGGCGGTGAAGCCCGCGGCGGCGTCTTCGGATTCGCCGAGAACGTAGGGGGCTTCGTATTCGCGGCAGATGTCGGCAAGGCGTTCAAGTTCGCCGGTGCTGGCGGCGGTGAGGAAGACGCTGCCGCCTTCGCCGAGCTGGGATTTCACCGCTGCCATGCAGGCCACGACGTCACCGTGATAGCGGGCGCTGGGGCGCGAAGACAGCTCAAACTGCGGGCCACCGCCGGTGCCCACAGCGAGTTGCTGCAGCTCGATTGCGGAACCTTTGCCGAGAGCGCTGGAGAGTTCTTCAGTGGTCCAGAAAAAATGACTGGCGCTCGGTGAATTGGCCTGGCCGTGGCGTTCGTAGTTGGCGGTGGCGGTTTCCAGGTGTTTCCCGGCTGCCTCCAGAAGCGTTTGCGGCTCGTCGAGAAAGATTATGGGTCGCAAGGAACTTTCCGCGATTTCAAATAGCGAGGCCGTGCCAGGAGCGAGCGACGGCCCGAAATATGTGGGCGTCTGCCATACCGAGGCTTGGTCATCCGCGTTGCTGATGGTGGGGGCGAAGGACCATTCCGTCAGTGGCAGGAGAGTTGTGCGGCCGACCGGAGAGATGGAACGCTGGGTCCGCGGATCGAATTCGCGGACGGACTCGACCGTGTCGCCCAACAATTCGATGCGGACCGGACGCGCCGCTTCCGGAGAAAATACGTCGACGATGCCACCGCGAACGGCGAACTGACCGGGGAGTTCGACCATCTCGGTACGCGTGTAGCCGACGGAACCGAGGTGAGTGAGCAGTTCTTCGTGCGGAACTTCGGCGTCTTTGCTTAACGTCCGCGCGAGCGATAAATAGGTAACCGGATCTTGATAGCGCCACAGCGCGGCGACTACGGGAGCGATAACCAGAGAAATCTGTCCGTCCGTAAGGCGGAAAAGCGTCGCGGCGCGGCGTTCCAGAATGTCGGGGTGCGGGCTCTGCGATTCCCATGGCAGGGTGTCAAATGCCGGCAAGGTGGCGACGCTGCCTGCGGGACCGGGAAAAATGCTAAGGAAAAAACGTAGGGTGTCGGAGAGAGCTTCGGCGCGACGGTTCGAAGCGGTAACGAAAAACGCCGGGCGACGCAGTTCGTGGCTGAGGTACGCAGCGACCAACGCCTTGGCGACGTCGTGCAGACCTGAAAGCGAAACGTGATTGCCGCCCGCACGCAGTTCGGCGAGTGCGCCGTGCAGAGCGGGATGGCTGAGCACGGGTTCGAGGCGTTCGCGGACTACGGGGAATATCATGCGCGCGGTGTCAAGACTCTCGGCGAGGAGTCACGGCGCGATCGGAGGGATGCGCGGCGCCGCAGCGAATTTTCTGCAAGATTGCCGTCGTGGAATAGCCGGGTGCCACGGGTATGGAAAGCACCCGGCCACCGGCAGCTTCGACTTCTTCGCGGCCGACGATTTGATCGCCGGGCCAATCGCCTCCTTTGACGAGCACGTCCGGCAAAAGCGCAGCGATCGTTATTTGCGGGGTTAATTCGCTGAAGATTATCACCGCGTCGACGCATTCAAGAGCGGCGAGGATTTCGGCACGGTCGCCTTCAGGCAGCACCGGGCGGCCGGGACCTTTTAACTGGCGAACACCGCTGTCGCTGTTGAGGCCAACGAGCAGCGCGTCGCCCAGCCTACGAGCCGCCTCTAACGTGCGAATATGTCCGGGATGCAGAAGATCAAAGCAGCCGTTGGTAAACACCAGCTTTTGCCCTGTAGGTCGAGAAATCGGTTTGTCGTTGTGTTTGCCGCGGCCAAACCGCAGAATCGCTTCT
>JBEKSZ010000088.1:0-41242 GCA_049516615.1 Candidatus Acidiferrum sp.
GCGGTCGAAGCGTGAGGGAAGCTGAATCCTCTGGCTATCGAGGCTGGTCCGTTGCCGGGAAGCTGCCGGGCGAACGGCGGACGATGCTGTCCTGCTTGTTGAAATCTTTCTTACCTGCGACTGACTTGCAGTCGACTCGTACTCTTTGCCGGTGCGGCCCTTTGATGCGGCTAGGCACGTCACGCGGACTGGCGGCCGGCTCAGTTAACGAAGCGGCGGAGCCGTACATTCATGACTAAACCAATCGCCAGAAAAACAAACAGCGTGGCGGAACCCCCGTAACTCATTAAGGGTAAGGGGATACCGGTAACCGGCATAGCGCCGATCACCATGGCCACGTTTACTAAAACATGGAAACCCAGCGCCGCTGCCACGCCCATGACCAGAAACATTCCCGCGCGATCTTTCGCGCGTTGTGCATTCTGCACCAAGCGAAGCAAAAGCGCCATATACAGTCCCAAGGCTAGCAAGACGCCTTTGAATCCCTGTTCTTCCGCCCACGCCGACATGATGAAATCCGAATATCGAACGGGGATGTAGCCCAGCTGATTCTGACTGCCATTTCCAAAACCTTTGCCCCAGAAGCCGCCGGATCCCACGGCAATTTTCGATTGCAGCAACTGATAGCCGGAACCCTTGGCATCGTCTTCAGGATGCAGGAAAGAAGTGATCCGCTCGCGCTGATACGGCTTCAAAATATGCTTGCTGACGGGCGGGAAAAATACACTTCCAACCAACAATACACCTACTAGCGAAATAATAGCAGCATGTTGCCATTGCAGACCGGCGAGAAAAGCACCGACCACCAGCAAGGGCATCAAAACCAGCGCGGTGCCCAGATCGGGTTGCTTCAGTATCAGGCCTAACGGCAAACCCACGAGCAGGCCGGCTTTGATCAAATCGCGCAGCGAAAGCTCGTCTGACTGGACTTCGGCAAAGAACCGGGCTAGCACTATGATTATAATCAATTTTACCAGTTCTGACACCTGGAGAAATTCCCCGAGGACGGGGAGCCAGCGCTTGGCCCCGAAGCGGGTATGGCCGAAGGCCAGGACCGCGACCAGAGCTACCACGCCGATGAGATAGAGGATGGGGGCCTGGTCGAGGATCAGGTGATAGTCGAGGCGCGAAAGCGCGAACATCAACACCAGGCCAACGCCCAGCCAGCGGACCTGCTTCATGTGCATGCCAGCCAGGGCGCTGCCATGAGTGGCGGAGTAGATCTCGATGACGCCCAGGGCGCAGATGGCGGCCAGGATGGCTAGCAGCCACCAGTCGTAGTCTCGTGTTCCGGGTGCGTCTTTCACGCTGCAGTCCTTCCCTGGCAACCTGCGAAAATCAAAGACTCACCAGCTTTAATGCGGTGCGTCGTCGGTCGGCGGCGGCCGGTTCGGAGCCACCTCAGGCGGCGTCACGGCCTTGGCGACGCGGGCTGGTTCGGGCTTGGCGGAATCCTCAGGCTTCGGCGCCAGGGGTTCAGCCGATATCTTGGCGCGGGCCTTCTCGGCGCTATGGTCGTCATCGAGATCGTGACGTTCGATCTCCACGGTGTACTGGCCGTTGGTCTTTTTGGCCTTCTTGTCGTAGTAGGCCTTGATGATGTCGCGGACCACCGGCCCGGACGCCGTACCGCCGTGCTGGCCGCTTTCCTGGACGAGAACGGCGACCACAATTTCAGGATTGCGTTTCGGCGCATAGCCGACAAACCAGGCATTGTCTTCAAATTTTTTCTGTTTGCCCAGGCGGTCGCGCGTGGTGTAACCGATGACCTGCGCGGTGCCGGACTTGCCGCTCAGTTCGACGCCCGTCAGCTTCAACTGCCCGCCCGTGCCGCCCGGTTCGTTGACCACCCCGTACATCGCGTCGGTGAGCTTCTCTACGGTAGGTTCGGAGATGGCCACGCGCTCTTCGCCTACGTTCTGCGCGTCCTTGAGCAGGTGGGGCTGCCGGAACACGCCCCCGCTGGCGATGCCGCCGATCATGCGCGCAAGCTGCAGCGGCGTGGTGGTCACCGCCCCCTGCCCGATGGCCACCGAAATGGTCTCTCCGGCGTACCACTTGCGGTGTTGCACGCGTTCCGCCCATTCCGAGGATGGCATAAGCCCCGGCTCTTCAGATGGCAGGTCGATGCCGGTCTTCTTTCCCAGGCCGAATTTCGTAGCGTAGTAGGCCAGCCGATCAATGCCGAGGCGCATGCCCACGTTATAGAAAAAAATGTCGCAGGACTTGAGGATGGCCTCGTGGAGGTTCGTCACTCCGTGAGAGCGCGGCCCGCTCTTTGCCGAGTAGATGTAGCACTTAAAAACCCGGCCGTAAAAGGTTGCGAATCCCGGACAAAAGGTCGTGAAGGTCTCCGGCGGGACCTTGTCTTCGAGCATGGCCGCGGCGGTGACGATCTTGAACACCGAGCCGGGCGCGAGTTGTGCCTGGATGACGCGATTCAGCAAGGGGTGCAGAGGATCCTCGTTGAGGCGGCGCCATTCTTCCTTGGAGACTTGCACCGCGAAGTCGTTGGGATCCGGGGTGGGGCGGCTGACCATGGCGAGCACTTCGCCGGTGCGCGGGTCGAGAGCCACGACGGCGCCGGGGCGCAGCCCGAGAGACTGCTCGGCGATTTGCTGCAAGTCGTAATCGATGGTGAGAGTGATTTGTTTGCCGGGAATGGCTTCCTGGGTGGAGAGGCGGCCCACCTCCTTGCCGACGCTGTTGACGATCACCCGCCGCATGCCGTCGGTGCCCATCAAAATATCGTTGTATTGCTTTTCGATGCCCGTTTTTCCGGCAAAGTCGCCGGGACGCAATTTGCCGTCGCTGGCTTCGATCTGCTGCTCGCTTACTTCGCCGACGTATCCCGAAGCATGGGCCATGAAGCCGTCCGGCAGATAACGCCGCCGGTGGACCATGAGCATTTCAAGCAGGGGAATGTCGGCGCGGTGGGATTCGATAAAGGCCACGTCGCCCTTGGTGGCTTCGGGCTTGATGACGATGGGCTGAAATTTCGGCAAATTTCTGGTATTGGAAAGCTGATCGTGCAAATCGTCGAGTGAAATTCCCAAGCCGTCGGCGATGGCGGGAAGGTATTTCTCGACCAGCGCCGGATCGTCGCGCAAGAGCAAGACGCTGAAAGACGGATAGTTGTCGACCAGCACGCGGCCATCGCGATCGAGCATGCGCCCGCGCGGCGCAATGATTGGAATGGAGCGCACGCGGTTGCGCTCCGCCATGACGCCATAGCGATCGGAGTCGATGACCTGCAGCTTCCAGAAACCGAGGAGCAGCACACCGATCATGCCCACGATGACGTAGGAAACTACGGCCAGGCGCGCTTGCGGCAATCGGTTGTCGTTGCGAAACCAGATGGACACGAAAACTCCGCGCGAATGCGTCTGCTGCTTTGCGCTCGCCAGCGGGAAAACTCAGGGCCGGGTTGGCCCGCCCCGCTTATGCGAAGAGCGCTCGCGTCAAAAAATACTTGCAGCTTGAAACACGGCGCCGGTTTCGAAAAATCGACGAGAAATTCGTGCGAATAATTTCCGCTGCAAAGCCCCGAAATGCGCCGCGCAACGTGGTCTCTAGCCGGCCACCGCGTCTTTTTAAAGCTAACATCGCGTTTCGGAGGTCGCAAGTCGTACCGCGGGACAGGTTCCAAGTGGTCACCATAGGAGACCGGGCTTACGTTGCCGGACGGGAAACGCGCGGAGGAGCGCAGCTTGCCCGCACTTCGCCGGCAGGCTATTGTAGGAAGCTATTTTCGGGTCATGGCAACCTCCACACCACAGCTGACGCGTCTGGCGTTGATTGGCATGTCCGGGACGGGCAAGACTTTCTGGTCCCGGCGTCTCGCGGAAGCCGGACATCGCATCGTGTCTTGCGACGATTTGATCGGGCGGCGCCTGGCGGCGCATTTGCCGAATGGCCAGCAAGCGGGCATTAATGATTTGGCCGCCTGGATGGGTTGGCCGGATAGTCCGACTTACGCGCCACGGGAAGCCCAATATCTGGCCGAGGAGATTGGCGCACTCGATGACGTGCTGACGGACGTTGAAGGCGCGCCGGAGAACGCCCTGGTTCTGGATACTACCGGCAGCGTGATTTACACGGGAAACCATCTGCTGTTGCGCATGCGCCGCCGCATGACCGTGGTGTATTTCGCAGCTTCGCGCGCTGAAGAACAGCTGTTGATCGACCGTTATCTGAGCGATCCCAAACCGGTGTTGTGGCGCGGGGCGTTTCAGGCCCAAGCCGGGGAGGCGCCGCGTGACACTGTGGCGCGATGCTATCCGGCGCTGATCGCCGCGCGACGCCAGAGTTACGCGGCCCTGGCGCATGCCACGCTGCAGCTAGCCGATCTGCGCGCAGCTTCCTACGATACGGAGATGTTTTTGGCGGAGATTCGGCGCCAGGTTCTGCGCTAGCGCCTTTCAGCACGTTCCTTTTTTGGTTTGCGAGACGAATTTAGGCCATGAGATACCGCAGCACTTCCGGAAAAGCCCCACTGACGTCGCTGCGCGGCGCGGTGCTGCGCGGGCTTGCGCCCGACGGCGGACTGTATATGCCGGTGGAAATTGCGCGGCATTCGCCCGAAGAGCTGCAGGATTTTCGCGGGCTGCCATTTACCGAAGTGTGTTTCCGCGTGGCGCGGCCGTTTGCCGGCGCGGAACTTCCAGAAGAAGTGTTGTGGCAGGTGGTCAGCGAATCGATCAATTTTCCGGTGAGGCTGGTGTCGCTCTCTCCCGGGCTGCATGTGCTCGAACTGTTTCACGGACCGACGCTGGCGTTTAAGGATTTTGGCGCGCGCTTCATGGCCCGCCTGCTGGCCTATTTCGTGCGCGGGGAATCGAAGCAGCTGACCGTGCTGGTCGCCACTTCAGGCGATACGGGAAGCGCGGTGGCGCATGGATTTTTGGGCGTGCCGGGAATTCGCGTGGTCATTTTGTATCCCTCGAAACGCATCAGCGAGGCGCAGGAAAAGCAATTCACCACGCTCGGCGAGAATATTACGGCCCTGGAGGTCACGGGATCCTTTGACGATTGCCAGAGGCTGGTGAAGCAGGCCTTCTCCGATGAGGAATTGAACAAGCGCGCGTTTCTGACTTCGGCGAATTCCATCAACATCGGACGTCTGCTGCCGCAGATGTTTTATCACGTGGCCGCCTACCGGCAGCTACCGGTCGCTTCGGTGCCGCTGATCGTGTCGGTTCCCAGCGGCAATTTTGGAAATCTCACGGCGGGAATATTTGCGAAGCGCATTGGATTGCCAGTGGCCAGATTTATCGCTTCCACCAATGCCAACGACGTGGTGCCGCAGTATTTGTTGAACGGAAAGTTTCAGCCGCGCCCGGGGGTCGCGACCATCTCCAACGCCATGGACGTGGGCAACCCCAATAATTTTCCGCGCCTGCTCGACTTGTGCCGCAACCGCCTCGAATACGTGCAAAAAGAGATTTGGGGCCACGGCGCAACGGATGAAGAAACCCTGGGCGCCATGAAGATGGTGCACGAACGCTACCACTACATCGCCGATCCGCACACCGCCGTGGGCATTCTCGGCTGGGAAGCTTACAAGCGCGAACATCCGGAGCCCTCGCAAGGTTTGGTTCTGGCGACTGCGCATCCCGCAAAATTTGCCGATATCGTGCAACAGGCCATCGGAATCGCTCCGCCGTTGCCGGACCGTCTGGCCGCATGCCTCAAACGTGAGCGGCTCTCGCTGCCGTTTTCGAGCAACTACGCCGACCTCAAAGCGTTTCTATCGACAAGCTAGGCTCAGGACGGTTTGCGCAAGCGGTCGAGCAGGGTGAAGAGCAAGACGCCGACCACGGCATTAATCAGTGCCGCGATGCCGAGGCGAACGGTGAACCATACTTCCGGCTGGGCCAGCAGAATGCGCCGCTCCAGCACCAAAATCCCTTGATGCAGGCCGAAGAAAAGAATGGTTAGCGCGAAGCGCGCTGCGGGATGTTCGGTGTCCAGTCGCGCGCCGATCGATGAAGCCAGATAGCCGATGATGGTTTTGGCGATCCCGTAAAGTCCGATCGGGACGGTCGGTCCGCTCAGGCTGTCTTGCGCCAAGCCGATGGCCATACCCAGCAACAGACCCGTCGAAGGATTGCGGCGGCTCAATCCGAAATAAATCGTGACCAGCAGCGGCAGATCCAGTATGGCCAGTTGGCTAAAATATTTCGGCAGGAAAGCCTGCAGGAAAAAAATTACCAGCAAGGAGCCGACGATGGCGCCGCCGTGAAATTTATGCACCTCGATGTGCGATTCCGCGGTGCGGATGTCGTAGGTTTCGTTCATCGGTGGGCCGCCGGAGGCTTCGCTTTCTCGACGGCCGGCTGACCGGCGGCGTTCTTGTCGCCGGAGGGCTTCGCGGGCGGCGGAGCTCCATTGCCCGTTTTCGCAGCGGCGGTAGCACCGTCGCCGGGGGCCGCTTCTTTCTTGAGTTCGAGGGGATGCAATGTCGTCAGCACGATCACTTCTTCGAGGCGTTCGATGTTCGCCGCCGGCCGCAAGCGGATGACCTTGAAAGGATTGCCGGCCTTTACCTCGGCTACGGTGCCCACAGGCAAATCGCGCGGAAAAATCCTGTCCATGCCGCTGGTGACCACGCGCTCGCCCACGTCCACCTTGTCGTCGGTGGCGATGTATTTCATCTCGAGTAACGGCTCGCCGGTTCCGCCCACCGCGCCCTGATTGCGCGATTCCGCGAGCATCGCGCCGGCCCCGCCCTCTTTATCGGTGATGAGCAAGACCTGCGAGGTACTGGAAAAAGTCTCGATCACTTTCCCGACGATGCCGTCCGGCGTGATCACCGCCATGTTGCGTTGCACGCCGTCACGCTCGCCGCGGTCAATGTAGATCGTTCTGGTCGCGGTGTCGGCGCTGGCGCCGATCACGCGCGCGCCCAGCATGGGCACTTCCTTATAGGACTCGCGGAAATTCAGCAAACGTTCCAGGCGTTCGCCTTCCGAGACGCGGCTCTGCAGTTGTGTGACCTGCAATTTCAGCACGTCGTTTTCGTGCTTGAGCTCTTCGTTTTCTCGGGAGGTGTTCTGCAGCGCGAAGTAGTGGCCCCAGGTGCCGCGCACGCCGCCAATGCCGTAGGAACCCGCGCGTTCGAACGGCGAAATCGCTCCCACCGTCCACACCCGGATGAGCCGCCCCTGCGAATCGCTCTTGATCTGAACGGCCAGCAGCAACACCTGCAGCAACACCATGGCGCCGAGGAGAAAAACCGATCTATGCCGAGAGGGGACGCCGACCATGAGTTATTGGTGACTCTTCCGATTTTTCCGGGCTGCAACTTCAGCGCTACAGGCACGCTGCTTTATCCCGATACCCGATGATTGTTTAGCCGGCGTAGCGATTGTGGGCTTCAGTCGATGCACACCTGGCGCAACAATTTGAAATCACTGAGCATTTTTCCGGTGCCGAGCACCACGGACGCCAGGGGATCATCGGCGATTGATACCGGCAATCCGGTCTCTTCCCGGATGCGTTTGTCCAGGTTTTTCAGTAGCGCGCCGCCGCCGGTTAAGACAATGCCGCGGTCGCTGATGTCGGCGGAAAGTTCCGGGGGCGTGCGTTCAAGGGCCACGCGCACGGCGTTCAAGATGGTGGCTACGCATTCGCTCAAGGACTCGCGAATCTCACTGTCGTCGATGGTTACCGTGCGAGGCACGCCTTCAATCAGGTTACGGCCTTTCACTTCCATGGTGAGCGGCTTTTCCAGAGGATACGCCGAGCCAATTTCCATTTTGATCTGTTCCGCCGTGCGTTCGCCGACCAGCAGGTTGTACTTGCGCTTTAAATATTGCATTACCGCTTCATCCATCTCATTTCCGGCCACGCGCACGGAGCGCGAATAAACGATACCGCTCATGGAAATAACCGCGATGTCCGTGGTGCCGCCGCCGATGTCCACCACCATGTTGCCGGAGGGCTCGTCGATCGGCAGGCCGGCGCCTATCGCTGCGGCCATGGCTTGTTCGACGAGATAAACCTCGCTGGCGCGCGCGCGGTAGGCGGAGTCTTGCACCGCGCGTTTTTCGACCGGGGTGATTTCGCTGGGCACCCCGATAACGATGCGCGGATGCACCAGCACGCGGCGGTTGTGCGCCTTCTGAATAAAATGCGTGAGCATTTTTTCCGTAACCTTGAAATCCGCAATCACGCCATCTTTCATGGGCTTGATAGCCACCACGTTGCCCGGCGTGCGTCCCAGCATGTCCTTGGCTTCGCGGCCCACGGCGACGACCTCGCCGGTCGCTTTATTAATGGCCACAATCGACGGCTCATTGACCACCACGCCTTTGCCGTGCGCAAACACCAGCGTGTTCGCCGTTCCTAGATCGATGGCCAGGTCGGACGAAAACAAACTGAACACCGACCGCATGCTATAACCGTTCTTATTCATTCCCCCGTCCCCTTGCGAAGAAACTTTCTCTTCGCAGCCAACTGTCCGCTCCGGCAATCACCACGTCTCGTGGTTCTGCAGGCACCGTCCTCATTATCTGCGCACTCTCGTCGCAGCGCAAAGTTGGCGCTTTGCGGCTGTGTTTCGCCGCCCTTTCCGGCTATTTCGGAACCACGATGGAAACTTCCTTTTTCGCCGTGCCGCCCCGTCGATTCTGTCCAATAATCACAATGGTGTGCTGCCCCGGTTCGAGCGGTTCGGTGAAATGACGAAAGGTTCCGTCGGCGGAAATATTGGGCACGGGCTGCCCGTTGACGATGAGCGCGGCGCCAGGCTCGGTTCGGCCCACGATCTCCGCCATGCGTCCGTGCATTTGCGTGCCGTCGATCTGCAGCATCATCTCTTCAGTCTTGCCTTGCGCGACGATCGTGAATTTGAAGGTTTCACTCGTCTCGCTGGTCTGTTTTTTCGCGTCCGTTGCGGTGACGTTCCAGAAATAGTCGCCGGAATCCAGACCCACGATCTCCGTGCTGGTGCTCGTGGTGTGCGCTTCTTTCACCATCTTGGTAAACATGGTGGTGGTGCTGATGCGCAAGGTGTAGCCCACGGCATCTTCCACCGGCTTCCATTCAAAGCGCACCGGGGAAGTCTTGGGATTTTCGGAGATAATGGGAGCCAGGTTTAGCGGTTCAACCAGCGAGGGGGGTGCCAGGACGTTTGTTTTTTGCAGCGGCCCGCCGGTCGGGAAGCTGACCTTTTCCCATTGCGTCAATTCCACTTTTTCAATTCCGCGCTGCACTTCCGCCGCGCCGCTGGCCACCAAAATCTCGTGATCGTTGTTCTTCGGATCGTTCTTGACCGACGCGCGGCTGTTCTGGCTGAGCGATGCGGTGGTGTCTTCCATGCTCACGGCGGCCTTGGAATCCGGCGAAGCCCAATTGGGGGTGGCCAAGTCCACCGAACCGGTGCTGATGCGCACGGCCACGCTGGTGGGTTTGGTGCTGTCCATCAAATTCTCTTCCACGGTCACGAGGGTGTCCGATTTCACCGTGTACGTCGTGCCGTCTGCGAAGGTGATGCGCGCCGCGGCGTCGGAGGCGGTCTGTACCAGGTCGCCTTTGTCGAGCGAGGTGCGATAGTCGGCATCCACCCATTGCACGGAGTCCACTTTTTTCACCTGCACCTTGCCGGTTAAATTCACAAACTTGGCCTGTGTTTGCGTGAAGGTTCCGGTGTCGTTGTCGGCGGCGTTGTTCACCGCCGTGGTCACCTTCCTAATGGTGGACACATACCAGTCGGGCTTGAGGATCACCAGAACCGCGCCGACGATGGCGAGAAACAGAAGCAGGTAAACAATGACTGTCTTGTAGGTGACGGCTTCCCAATACATCTCGACGCGCGGCGCTTTTTGCGCGGTCGGCGGGCGTTTGGGCGCGATAGGTGTTTGTGTGCTCACGAATGTTGGCGCGGCGAGCGCGTCAATCGTGAAATTTAGCACACGGGCTCGCGTCCCGCGGGTTCGTGCGCGGCAGCGTAGTCAAACTGCAAATAGCGGATGCGCACTAGGCGCGATTAATGGCGAACGAAGAAGCTGCGTTTATCGAGGCGGGCGTCTACCGCCACGTCGAAAAAGCCCACCATCATTTCGTCGTAGGTTTGCTCGCCCCAGCGCACGGCAACGTCGGGATCCGGGTTGTGCGGATTGTCCCGCGAATTGTCGAACCAGGCCACCGCTTGCAACTCTGTTCCAGCGGCTAAGTGCATTGGTGTGGCCAGCCGGTAGCTCATCTGCCAGTGGAAGTGATAATGCACTCGCAGGAGCGGCTCAAAGCCGACAGCAGCCGGGTTTTGCGGCGCGCCGCCGCGGGCTTTGCCGTGGCGCACCAGATTGTACTCAAAGCTCTTGCCCCGCAGGTGCATGTGCGGGAAAAAGCTGAGCAGTACGGCGTCGTTGGGCAGCGTGCCGCGGGCCTCCACGCGATAGTTTGGCGCGCCCGGAGGAATCACAAAATGGTCGTTGGTGAGCTGCAGCGTTAAGACGCGCTGGGGCGGAGGTTGTTTTGCAAAGCGCAGGCCCACGCTGGTTTGATCCTCGGTCGCGGTTCCCGTGGCGGTGTAGTGCATCTGAAACACCAGATCGGCTCCCGCAGGAACGTACTTCGCCATGCTCTCGGGCCACATGTCCGGCGAGCTCCCCGGGGCATACACCAGCAAAATGTCGCTGTCCGTCCACATGGCGCTCGCGCGATCCGCTGGATCGCCGAGTGCGGATGCCGTGAAGGGAACACCGACAGGCGCATGGCGCAGCCAGCTTGAATCCGGGGGCCGCACATAAACAACCGCGTGGTGCACGTTGCCGCGCCGCGCCGGCAGTACCTCGGCCATCTGAACCCAGCGGCCTTCGGTGAAATGGGTCGGTACGATTTCGTAGGTATATTCGATGTCTCCGCCGGCGGGCAGCCGGACTGGCTGGGGCATTTTGAGCACCAGATCCGGCTGGGGAATGGTCCAGTTTTCTGTCCAGACCCTCGGCGCGGGCGCCTCGTCCGATCTGCCGGCGGGCGCGCCAGAATCGGCCCACGCGGAGAGGGTGGCTATTTCTTGCTCGGAGAGCGAGGGGTCATTCAAGAACTTCCCGACCTCGGGATCCGCAAACCAGGGCGGCATGGACTTGGTTTGCGTGGCCACTTTTACGGCTGCGGCATAAGGCTTGAGCTGCGCGTAGGTTTCAAAGGCCATCGGTGCAATGCCCCCGGCGCGGTGGCACTGCTGACAGTGGCCTTGCAAAATGGGCAGTACATCGCGGTAAAACGTCGGCGCAGTCTTCGGCGGTGCGGCCGGCTGCTGTGCCCGCGACCCGGAAAGCGATAGGCCAAGGGCCACGGCGGCCGACAAAATCATGGTCAGCAGCATGCTTGTTCGTTTCAATCTTCTGTCCATAGTGGCCGTCGGCCTGGTGCGGGGCGGTGCGGCGGTTTCGCTCACGAAAAACGAATCTAGTCTAGAATCGCCCCCGGAAGAAGGGTAGCCCGGAACACGGGTTTCCTGCGGCGTACGATTCCATTTGAGGCCCATGCCCTCTATCTTCTATAATGCCTAGTTTGTCTGCGGACTTAGGAGATTTCTGTAATGGCCAGCGATTCACAGACCGGGAAACGCATCCTTTTGGGATTGGTCGTCGCCATCCTTGCCGGCGGCATGCTGCTTTATCTGGTTCCCCAGGGTCCGGGTACGAGCGATGCCGCCTCATCGGATACCGTGGCTAAGGTTGGCGATCAGATCGTCACCATGGCCGATGTACGTCAGGAGCTGGCGCAAATTGAACAGCGCAGCCAGATACCCAAGCAATTTGAATCCATCTATGCCCAGAACATCCTGAAACAGCTCACCTTTCAAAAGGAGCTTGAGTACGAGGCCAAGCGCCTGGGCATCACCGTGTCCGATCAGGAACGCGCCGACCGCATTCGCCAATTCCTCCCCACGGCTTTCAATGGCGACAGCTTTGTCGGCATGGACCGCTATTCCCAGGAGGTTTCTTCGCGGTTTCAGCTGACCGTGCCGGTATTTGAAGAGTTAATCCGCCAGGGCTTGCTTGAAGAGAAATTCCGCCAGCTGGTTACCGACGGAATCAGCTCCAGCCCGCAAGAGCTGCAGCAGGAGTTCCGCGACCGCAACGAAAAGGTCAAACTCGAATACGTGCTGATCAAGCCCGAGGATCTCGAACTAAAAATCACCCCGACCGATGGCGAAATCAAGGCCGCCTACGAAAGAAATCGCGCCAAGTATCAGCTGCCGGAACGCCGCGTTGTTCGCTATGGCCTCTTGGATATCAACCAACTGCGCCAGAACGTGCATATCAGCGATGACCAGCTAAAGGCCCAGTATCAGCAGAACATTAAGGATTACGAGGTGCCCAACCGCGTTCACGTGCAGCACATCTTGCTGATGACCGTGGGCAAGACGGACGCTGAAGTTGAGGAAATCCGCAAAAAAGCCGAAGACATCCTCAAACAGGCCAAAAAAGGCGCCAACTTTAGCGACCTGGCCAAGAAATACTCGGAAGATCCCGGCAGTAAAGACAAAGGGGGCGATCTGGGCTTCATCGTCCAGGGCCAGACTGTACCGGAATTTGAAAAGACCGCCTTCAGCCTCGAAAACGGCCAGATCTCCGACCTGGTCAAGACCCAGTATGGCTTCCACATCATCAAAGTCGTGGAGAAGGAGTCCGCCCATACCAAACCGTTTGAGGAGGTCAGGGATTCTTTGCGGGCGCCCCTGATGCTCGGAGAAGCCGACAAAGAGTCGAGCGACACGGCGGACAAAATCTCCGCCGAAGAGCGCCGTTCAAGCAAAGTCTCCTTTGACGACGTGGCCAGGGAATTTCATTTGAGCGTGTCAGAGACGCGCCCGGTCTCGGCCAGCGATCCGCTTCTCGAACTGGGCAACGCCAAAGACGTGAAGGACGAGATTTTTCGCCTGAAGCTTGGCGAAGTGAGCACGCCGATCCGCACCGATCGCGGTTATGTGGTTCTATCCATTAAAGATATTCAACCGGCGCATCAGGGCAGCCTCGAGGAGGTTCGCGACCGGGTGGTCAGCGATATCCAAAGAGAAAAGGCCACCGAGCTTGCGCTCATCAACTCCCAGGAACTCAGCCGACGCGTCAAAGCCGGCGAAAAATTCGAGGTTGTGGCCAAATCGCTTTCTCTCGACGCGAAAACCAGCGAGCCCCTGGCCCGCAGCGGTTCCATTCCGGGTGTCGGCAGCGGCAAGCAGCTGAGCGCCGCCTTTGACATGAAGCCTGGCGAGGTCTCCGCGCCGATGGATCTCGGGGCCAACCGGGTCGTGTATCAAGTTGTTTCAAAAGACGAACCCAACCCGAGCGATTTCGACAAACAGATCAAAGATTTGACCCAGGCAGTCGTGCAGAACAAGCGCACCGTGGCCTTCGACGCCTTCCGTTCAGCCCTTGAAGCCCGCCTCAAGCAAGAGGGCAAGCTGAAAACCTACCCCGACAAACTGAAAATCTCGAGTGCTCTTGGGTAGTGTAAGCTATTAAAAATAAAGTACTTAACATCGCAGCGCGCACAGGCTTGCGTTTCCCATTCCCGCCAAGTAGGCTTACTGGGTTCACAAAATACCGGTTCGATCAGGTGGCAGACATGCGCGCGCGTACGTCCTCAGTTCGCAATGATTATCGCTGCAGTATGGAGCGGAACCAGACCGGCAAGTACTGCGTTCGAGTCCAGGCCACCTACCCTCGCCACGCCTGGACGCTGAGTGTGTTCTTTCTGGCCTCATCCTTTGATCGCGCCATGAAAAAGCTCGAAGAGTCCCTCGACTTTCTCCAGCACAACGAAGAAAAGTTGTGGTTCTGGGGCGTTGACCGCGCCGAAGACATGGGTTTTTCCGCCGAGTTCCTTCGCGAAGCTGGCCTCAAACTCGATCGCCGCGGGGAATTTCCACGGAAGGCCACCAGCCTTTCGATCGTGCCGGAACGCCAGGTCCCGGCCTTTGTCCTCGCCCCGGTGCGCCGCAACCTTGCAGAGTCCGTCGAAGCCCCCCGCGCCCTTGCCGTTGGCGACTAAACCCCCTTCGCAGCTGAGCCCAGCCGATACTAGGACTGCTGGAGCCTTGGAACTAGGCGGCGCCGAACCGTCGTTTCATTGCGTCGCTGCGTGACGCCGCGTAAGATTGTCAGTTCATGCCTCCGGCCCGCTTTAACTTGTGCGGCACAATCTCGCTCCGCCGCTTCCTGGTGTTCGCGATGACAGCGCTTTCTGGCGCTGGTTCAGCCCTCCCTCTGAGCGCGCAGACTCCCGACCACGCAACAGCCTCCGAATCGACTGAAATCATGGCCCTTGGCGATGTCCGGCCCGGAATGGAAGGCTACGCCTATACCATTTTTGCCGGGGATGAGATTGAAAAGTTTGATTTGGTGGTGATCGGCGTTCTGGACAATTTCCTCGGTCCCCGCCAGTCGATCATTCTGGTGCAATTGAAGGGCGCCAAGGTCGAACACACCGGCGTCGTGGCCGGAATGAGCGGCAGCCCGGTTTATTTCGAAGGAAAGCTGGCCGGAGCGTTGTCCCTGAAACTCGGAGTCTTTACCAAGGAGCCGATTGCGGGCGTCACGCCGATTCACGATGTGCTCGATCCCTTGCCGCCGGCCGCTAACGTGACTCCTACCACCGAGAATTTTGCCCTGCCCGCGCAGCTCGCCCGCAATGGACTGCCTACGGGTTCGGCGCTCGCGCCCATCGAGACGCCGCTGGTCTTTTCGGGCTTTCCTGCGGCCTCGCTCGAACCCTTTAGCTCCGAGATACAGAGCTTCGGATTTGTGGCCGCCCAGGGAGGGACGACCCCGCCACGCAGCGACGACCAGCAACTGGTCGCGGGCGATATGGCCGGCATGGTTCTCGTGCAGGGCGATGCCTCGATCAATTCCGCGTGTACGGTCACAGCGGTCCGCGGCGACCGCGTTTTCCTCTGCGGCCATCCCTTCCTAAGTCTCGGCGAGTTAGAAATTCCCATGGCCCGTTCGCGCGTGGTAACCACGCTTTCCTCTTCGCTGGCCTCCACCAAGATCGTCAACATGGCGGGGAATATCGGCACGATTACCGGCGACCACATCACCGCGGTGACCGGCAGGTTGGGCGCTCCTCCGGCGATGGTGCCCCTCGATCTCACGATCCGCGGCGCCGCGGGCCAGAAGAAATTTCATTTTGAGATCATCAATCATCCAAAACTCACGCCTTTGCTCGTGGCCCTCACGGTATTTAACGGCCTTTCCCAGAACAGCGTCTACGGCGAAGGCACGACCCTGCATCTGTCGGGCGAAGTCCGACTGAAGGGTCATGCGCCGGTGCAAATCGAAAACACTTTTGCCCCCGGCGACGCCATGAGTCCGGACGGTTTGCCCATCGCCTTGACCATGCAATCGGTCTTTGGCCGTCTATTTACGAACACCTTTGAACCCGCGCTCGTCGAACACATCGCCTTGAGCGTCGAGAGCGTCCCCGGGCGGCAGTCCTACAGCATCGAAAGTGCCTGGCTCGAAAAGGGCGAAGCCGCGCCGGGGGAAACGCTGCGTGTGCGCGTCCTCCTGCATCCGTATCGCGGGGCGGCCCATGTGGAGGAGACCACCGTGCGCGTGCCCGACCAGATTGCCCGCGGCACCATGCTGCGCGTTTTGGTTACCGACGCCGACACGTTGAACCACGCCTCGCGCGGCTTTGCCCTGGCCGCCGTGGGGACCGCCGGGGGTATGGACCAGTTGATTGCCCTGCTCAACCGCGAGCGCCGCAACGATCGCGTCTACGTTGGCCTGTTTTCTCCTTCGCCGACCATGCTTTGGGATGACAAGGAGCTGCCGAACGTGCCGTTGTCGGAAATCAATGTGGTGGATGGCCGCCCTGCGCCGGGAAGCGTGCAGGTTCTTCGCGAATCGCTGGCGGGCGAATCCTCCATTCCCCTCGGCGGCCCGGTTGCGGGCGTCATCTCTTTGAATTTGCAGATCCGGTGAATCGCAAATGACGAAACGGGTTTCCATGCTTCGTGCACTGTTGCTGGCGGGCCTATTTTTTGTGCTGTGTTCCTCCGTTTCCGCCGAGCATACCCGCCGCTGGCGGCAATCCTCCTACGAGGAATTCGTGAAGGGCACGGCGCACGGTGTCGCGGTGCGCAGCGACGGGCGCCTCGAACTGGCCCCGAAATTCGCCCTGCTCGCGGATGCCGATGCCTCCTATCTGTGGTCCCTGCGCGTTGCGCCGGACGGGCGGCTCTACGCCGCGGGCGGTTCGCCGGCCCGAGTCTTCCGCTTCGACGGCCCGGGAAGACCCGTTTCCGTCTTTGACTCGGCGGATCTTGCCGCGCAAACAATCGCATTCGATTCCCGGGGCACGCTGTACGTGGGCACGTCCCCGGACGGCAAGGTCTACAAGGTTTCCGCCAGCGGCGAGAAGAGCCTGTTCTTTGATCCTAAGAGCAAATACATCTGGGATCTGGCGTTCGCGCCGGATGGCACGCTGTATGTGGCCACCGGAGACAAAGGCCAGATTTTTGCGGTCACCCCCGACGGCAAGAGCACCCTCCTCTATGCCAGCGATGAAGCGCATATTCGCGTGTTGGCATTTGACGCCCAAGGCGCATTGCTCGCCGGCACCGAGCCGAGCGGCCGCGTATTGCGCATTACCGCCCGCGAGGGCCAAGCCCCGGGAAAAGCTCCCGCGAAAAAGGAGGACTCCGGCGCTAAAGGCAGTGCCGAAGGATTTGTTCTCTATGAGAGCGCCAAGCGCGAGATCACTTCGCTAACGGTCGCCGCCGACGGAACAATCTACGCCGCGGCCATCGGGGAAAAGCAGCACGCCTCCGGGCAAGCGCCCACCACCGTGATCGCCACGCCGCAAGGCACCACGACCTTTACCAGCGGCGGAATTATTTCCGGCGGCGGCGCGCAGCCGGTTTTCACGCCCTTTCCGGCAATGATTTCGAGCAGCATCTACAGCATTAGCCCTGACGGCGCACCGCAAGAGTTGTGGAGTTCGCGCGAGGACGTCGTATATTCGTTGGGCATTGCCGCGGATGGCCGCTTGCTTGCCGGCACCGGCAATAACGGCTCATTGCTGGCCATCGACAAGCATGGCGCCTACGCGCAATTGGCCAAGGCCGGTTCGGCGCAAATCACCGGCATTGCCCGCACCAACGACGGAAAAATCTTTCTGTGCACCGCGAACCCCGGCAAGGTTTTCTCCTTTGGTCCGCAATACGAGCCGGAAGGTACCTACGAATCGCGTTCCTTCGACGCGCAGATTTTCTCCGAGTGGGGCCGCGTCGAGTGGTGGAGTCCTCCCTCAGAAGCGGGCACGGGAAACGGCCCCGGGAAAAAGCAGTCCGCGAGCAATGAGCCGCGCCTCGAGTTTTTTGTGCGCTCCGGAAACACCGAAGAACCGGGCCCCGAGTGGTCGCGCTGGTTTGGCCCTTACACGCAATCGGGAGCAAATATCGAAGCCCCCCCGGCGCGTTACGTGCAATGGAAAGCCGTGATTCACGATGGGCGTCGCGGAGACGGGGTCTTCTGGGTCAGCGTCGCGTACTTGCCGCGCAATGTGGCGCCGGTGATTGACGGCATTGTGCTCGAGGACCCCGGTGTCCGCGCGCAGGCGGCATTCTCGGTTGCGCCCGGCCAGCAGCAAAATGTGAATTTGAAAATGCCCCCGTCGGACAACGCCAATGGCGTGATCATCACGCAGAGTACTCCCTCGCCGCGCTTTGAGCAGCCGCCGCAGGGTGTGCTGCAAAAAGGCTATGAAACCGTGCTATGGAACGCGCACGACGTGAACGAAGACGATCTGCACTACGCGGTCTACTTTCGCGGCGAAAATGAACACCAGTGGAAACTATTGAAAGACAAGCTGGACCAGAAATTCTACTCCTGGGACACCACCGCCATGCCCGACGGCGGCTATTATCTAAAAATCGTCGCCAGCGACTTGCCGTCGAATCCCCCCGCGGTGGCTTTAAGCACCGAGCGCGAGAGTGAGCGCTTTGAGGTGGACAATACTCCGCCCCTCATCGCGGGTTTAGAAGCGTCGCCCTCGTCATTCCGCGCGGCCAGTGTTCCGGCGATCAACAGCGTGCTGGTAAAATTCACTGCGCGTGACGCCGCCACCAGCATCGAGCGCGCACAATACAGCGTCGACGGTGGCGACTGGATCCTCTGTGCACCTACCGGCCACATCAGCGATGCGCCCGAAGAAAGCTATGAGTTCTCGGTCCAGGGCCTCACGGCTGGTGAACACACCATTGCTGTGCGCGCCTACGACCGCTTTGAGAATATCGGAAGCGGCAAAACCGAAGTAACTGTGAAACCATAAGAGCCGTCGCCGCGGCTGCCCGTCGGTGGTTGGCGCTTTTCGGACGGCAAAAAACCGCGCCTCAGCAAGCAAGGCGCTGGCCAGCTCTCTTGCTGGCGATTCAGTTGGCGTGACGGTCAGCGGCCGCGGGCACGGCCCCGAGAGGCTGGCGGGCCCGGAACTCTTCGATCTCGGCCCCAAACCCGATGCGCCCGTCTCCGTACGGCTCGTTCCTCACGTGTACCACCCGTGCGGTGCAGCGCGTCTCTTCCGCAGCGCGGCCGGTAACTTCCGTGGGCATGCGCAGCGTAGCTTCAATGGGCATGCCGATCTGCAGCGCGGCGGACGAGACGAAGAAAAATCCTCCGCGCGAAACGTTCAGCGCCTCTGTGAAATGCTCGGTCTTGTCCGATGACAGGCCAATGGCGCGGAAGCGCAGCGGTGTGCGGAGATTGTAGCGGGTGAGCTGACGTCGTTCGGAACCTTTCATCTTTCCTCCTCCGCGCGAGAGGAAGGGTCTGACGCGGACCGCGAGATTGGGGGAGGGTTCCTTAAGAGTAGGGAAGGCCTAGGCCCAGGTCAAGTGAGAATGCTCTAGGGGCCGGAGAGCGGTCGGGAATTTCGCGCGGCTGGGCCGCGGTCCGATTTCTCTTATTGTTCGCGGGCGAAGATACCTTCGCCCGCGTTGAGTTCGGCGAGGGGACCGCACTCCAAAATGGCTTCGCCAGCTCGCGGGCGAATCCCTGGCGTTCGATCTTGCGCAAGGCATAATGGAAAAATGACCAGCCCCACCGCCGATAGAAACCACGCAGCAACGCCGGGCTCGACTGCAGCGCCCGACTGGGCCAGGATTGTCGCGGCGCATGCGCGTATCGCGCCGCGCATTCACCGTACGCCGGTCTTGACCTCCGCGACCCTCGATGCCATTGCCGGGGCCCGTTTGTTCTTTAAGTGCGACAATTTCCAAAAGACCGGCTCGTTCAAGATTCGCGGTGCGGCCAACGCCATTCTCTCCATGACGGATGGGGAAGTATCGCGGGGCATCGTGACCCTTTCCAGCGGCAATCACGGCGCGGCGGTGGCTTGTGCCGCAACCTGGCGCGGCGTTCCAGCTTACATCGTCATGCCGCGCAACGCGCCCAAAATAAAAAGCCACGCTGTCGAGGCTTATGGAGGCAAAATCACGTTTTGCGAGCCTACGGTTTCCGCGCGCGCCGAAGCCGCGGCCCGCGTGCAGGCGGAGACCGGCGCCGCCCTCGTGCATCCCTACGACGACGACCGCATTATCGCGGGGCAAGCCACCGCTGCGAAGGAACTGCTCGAAGAAGTTGAAGATCTCGACGCGGTTTTTGCGCCGGTCAGCGGCGGCGGCCTGTTGAGTGGCACCTGCCTCGGCGCGCAAGGCCTGCGCGCGCAAGTGCGGGTCTACGGTTGCGAACCGGAACGCGCCGATGATGCCTACCGCTCGCTTACCTCGGGCATTCTGCAGGCGCTTGAATCGAGCGATACCATAGCCGACGGCTTGCGTGCGTCCCTCTCTCCCCGCACCTTCGCGATTCTACTTCCGCGGGTAACGGGTATTTTGCTCGTAAGCGAAAATGAAATCATTGCCGCCACGCGCCTTGTTTGGGAGCGGATGAAAATCATCATCGAACCCTCCTGCGCCGTGGCCGTCGCGCCGCTTTTGCGAAAAGGCGCCGTGACCGCCCTCGGATTGCCGCCGCGCGGTGATTCCCAGCCGCCAAAGCTGGGGATAATTTTCTCCGGCGGAAACCTCGACCTCTCTTCTCTGCCTTTTAACTGAGCGTTGCTGCGGCGCAACGTTCGGCCCCCACTTCCTTGATCCAAGTCACGCGGGCCACGCCCCGGCAAGCCACGCGGCCTGCCCAGCGCTCGGGCATTCTCTCTCGGTGAATACCCGGCTGCGGGGTCTAGAGGCCAGCGCGGCACGCGCAGGCACGGCGAAACGAGGCGGGGGCAATCCATGCGGGACGCGGCGGCCATCCGGGCGGCGCACGCACGACGCGGGCAAACACGGGATTTCCGGAGGAATATGCCGCCAGGGGTTTTTCGCGCCAGCCCGGGACTTGCCTTCTCCGCCTGGCGGAGTCCGGCACCTTTTGCCGGACGAGCTCGTCCGGCGCTATTTGTCGCGCAGAATCACTTCACCCTGCCCGACGATCTGCTCGTTGAGCCAGAGCCGGTATTTAAACGTTCCGGCCTTCACGCCCGCGCGCGCCGGCCCGCTCAGCAGCCGCATGCCCGCCGGCGCCTGAAAAATATTGGAGGAAAATGGACAGCGATTTACGTCGAATTCCACGCGCAAATTCCCCGCATCGGAAATCCACGAAACCTGATCCCCGGGATCCAACACCACAGCCTGCGGAATAAGCCCTACCAAAACCGGTCGTTCAGACATCTGCAATTTCCATAGAGCAAGCAAGATAGCACATTCAGAACGCTCCCGGCTTTTCGCCTTAGAAAATGCCAGCGGACCTTCAATCTCACGGAATCACGCGCGCCATGCGCGAAGCGCCGTGATCCGCATCACCCCGTAAATGGTCTGCCATGGCGCCTTATTTCGCTGCGACTACAACGCTCCCGCGGCAATTGCATCTAACTAGCTACACCTGTACTTCGGTCCTACTTGACCGGGTTTTGGGGCCACCGTAAACTGAGTGTGTTGCCGTAATTTGTTGCGACTTTTCTAATTTTCCTGCTACCGCAACGGAACAGTGTCCGTCCGTTTTTTGGACGCGGAGGATTTTTTCGCATGGCTTCGGTATCCCGCGCGCTCTCGATTTCGCTGCCCAACGGCTCGCGCATCTCGCTGTTTGCCGTTTTGCCGACGGTGCTGGTGCACCTCGCGGCCCTGCTGGTGTTTTTCGTGCCGTTTCACTGGTATCTGCCGGTCGCCTGCTTGGGGCTCTACGCCTTGCGCATGTTTTTCGTTACCGCCGGCTACCATCGCTATTTTTCCCATCGCTCCTACAAAACCAGTCGCGCGTTCCAGTTTGTAATCGCGTTCATGGCCATGACCTCGGTGCAGAAGGGTGTGCTCTGGTGGGCCGCCCATCATCGCCACCATCACCGCTTTTCAGACCAGGAAGAGGATTTGCATTCGCCCACGCTGTTCGGTTTTTTCTGGTCGCACATCGGCTGGATCGTTTCCGACAAATACAACGATACTCGCCTTAGTTATATCGGCGACTTTGCCAAATTCCCCGAACTGCGCTGGCTGGACAAATATCATCTCGTGCCGCCCGTCGCTCTCGCCGTCGCTCTCTGGCTGATAGGCGGTTGGCCGCTGCTCATCTGGGGCTTTTTCCTGAACACCGTGCTCGTCTGGCACGGTACCTTCACCATCAATTCCCTCTCGCACCTGTTTGGCTCGCGCCGGTATGAGACGACCGACACCAGCAGAAACAACCTCCTCCTCGCTCTGGTCACCCTCGGTGAGGGCTGGCACAACAATCATCATCATTTCATGGCCGCCGCCCGCCAAGGCTTCTTCTGGTGGGAAATCGACATCACCTACTACACCCTGAAAGCCCTGTCATGGCTTGGCCTGGTCTGGGAACTTCGCAGAGTGCCCGCCCACATGCTCGCCCCTGAAGAACAGCCACTCGCCGCCTGATCGCCGTTGCGCGCTTTCTGAGCCGCCAAGCGATGTCGTCAGCTGGCCGGCTGCGCCCCCAGCTTGCTCCGGAGCGAGGACAGGTCCGCCCTTCGCCCCGCCAATTTGTCGGTTGCGCACCTTGGGCGATTCCGGCAGAATTGACCTTCGAGCGCGCTTCGCGATGTCCCGCACAAGACGCATCCGCAACACCTTAAAGCGCTAACGGCAAGAAAAGGCGAAACCCTCATGGCACAAACTGTCGGCGAACTAGATCCCCCCGTTCGGCTGATGCTCACGCCCGGGCCTTCTTCGATGCATCCGCGCGTCTATCGCGCCATGTCCACGCCCCTTGTTGGCCACGTCGACCCGTGGTTCCGCGGCTGCATCGGCTGGTTTTCCGACCGCATGGCGGAAATTGCCGGCCGTACCGCCGCCAAAGTCACTCGCGTGGAAGCAGCGTATGGCACCACGGTGGATCCCGACGAGGTCCGCAAATCCGGCAAGGGCCGCAAAATTAAAATTATTGGTCTGGCCCAGGGAGAAACCTCTTCTGGCGTGCTCACGCAACTATCCGCTTTTCGTCAAGTGGCCGATGAACTCGGCGCTCTTTTGATCGTCGACACCGTCGCGTCGCTAGCCGCGGTTCCTCTCCACGTCGACAACGAACGCGTGGACATCTGCTTTAGCGGCACGCAAAAAGCCATCAGCGCTCCTCCCGGCATGTCGCCCATCACCGTCAGCCCCACGGCCGAAGAAGTCTTTCGCAACCGCAAGACCAAAGTGCAAAGCTGGTACTTCGACCTCACCACCGCGATGAACTATTGGGGCAAGGATCGCTTGTACCATCACACTCCCCCAATTTCTCTGATCTTCGCCTTGCGCGAAGCCATGCGCATGACCCTCGAAGAAGGCCTCGAAAACCGCTGGGAACGCCACCGCCAGAATCAGCTGGCGCTAATCGCCGGCCTTGAAGCCATGGGCCTCGAATTATTGGTAAAGAATCCCGCAGAGCGCCTGCCAACCGTTACCGCCGTCATGATCCCCAACGGCATCGACGACGCAAAGGTCCGTAATCAGCTGCTCGATGAATTCAACATCGAAATCGCCGGGGGCCTCGGCCCGCTAAGGGCCAAAATCTGGCGCATCGGCTTGATGGGCTACTGTAGCCAGAGAGCGAATGTTCTGCTCTTTCTCGGCGCATTTGAAAAAGTGTTGCTCGATCAGGGCTACCGTCTCGGCTCCGGCGCAGGCGTCGGCGCCGCAGTTCAGAATTACACGAACGTCGGCGCTGCCGCTGTCGCCGGCCGCTAACGACGCCACGCGTCCGTTGCGGGAAGGCCCGCGTTTGGCCGGTCGGTAAGCCGTAGCGAAAAAAGGGCTTTGGTTCCTGAGGCTCCGGGGGACCTTCGGGTAGCTGGCAGCGAGCCTCATCGATGATTTGAAACCATGGAGACTGCTTGACGACCACCCGCCCAGTACTTGCAAACGCCGGCGCCATGAGCCAGTTCATCGGCGCCTTTGAAGTGACTTCTAAACTTAGCGGCCGCGAATTTCACTGCCGTTTCTCCCACATGTGGAACGGCATCGCCACGCGCCACGCGGACACCATCGACACCAAGTTTTTCGTCGATGGCGAAGCCCTGGTCGTCGGTCTCGCGCACACCGCCTTCGTCAAGTTCCGCGAGCGTCACAACCGCGACCTGACCGACCGCGAATCAAGCTACGTCTCCGCCGAATACCTGCGCGAACGACTCGAAGAAGACGATGAACGCCTGCTCTACGACGTCAGCGAACCCGAAGTCCTCCGCCTGATCGACCAATTAGGCATCCGCTAAGCGACTTCCGCACCTGCTCGGCCTGTTTTCGTGCCCGGAGCGGCCTGTAGCGGGGCCGCGCGCTGCGCCCCCAGCTGGCCCAAGCGCCGGACCCATCCGGGTTCTTCCCCGCAATCGGCGCTAATCGGCCGACTCCACATGAAAAACTTCGAGCGAAGGATGGCGCAATCCATCCCGCCGTATGAAATGAATCACCAGCAGCATCAACAGCGCCCCGCCAACCATGACCGCCACGCAAATCTGCAAACCCAGCTGCAAATCACGCAAATCAGAAATCCTCCCGACTACCTGCGGACCAAATCCCCCCACCAGCTGCGTGACCAGCATATAAATTCCAATGGAAGTGGCATGCGCCCGGCGCGGCATCATGTCGTGCAGGACTGCGGTAGCCGGGCCGTGATACCACGACATAAAAAACCCCGAAACCACCAGCCCCAGCAGCACCACCCGTTTCTCTTCGGTTTGAATGGCCAGCAGCAAAAATGGCGAGGCCAACATAAATGCCGCCGCAATCGCCGCAATGCGCCCGAATGCAAAACGCCTCTGCAGCCAGTCCGCCACCGCCCCGCCGGTCAAGACACCCGTCACGGAAGAAAGCAGCGCGATGATGGAAAGCGCGACCGACGCTTCGCGCAAACTGAAATCCTTGTAGCTGACCGCAAAATCCACGCCCCACGTTAGCAGCGACACGCTTGCAAAGGTCACGCAGGCCCCCGCTGCAATCATGGCGAGGAACGCCGGAATCATCAGCAGCCGCCAGAATGGCACGATCTCTGACCGTGGCCCGCGGGGCGGCTCCTCAATCGAAAAGAGCGCGCCGCTCGGCACCAGCCCGGCAATCGCTACGATAAAAAAAGCCGCCTGCCAGCCATACCGTGAACCGACCAACCCCCCGAGCACCTGCCCGCTGGCCCCGCCGAGCAGCATGCCGCTGGCAAAAATGGATTGCGCCATGGCCCGTCGCTCTTTTGGAAACGCCCCGGAAATCATGGATTGGGCGGCAGGCGCATAAGCAGCTTCGCCGAGCCCCACAAACGCCCGCGCCACCAGAAACGAGGAGAAGGTCGAAGCCAAGCCCCCGGCCGCCGTTGCCAGGCTCCAGCACAGAATCCCGATCCAGATAATCGCCCGGCGGCTGATGCGGTCGGCCAGCAATCCAAACGGTATGCTGGCCGTGGCGAGTACCACCAGCAAATACGTTTGCAGCGATCCGAGTTCGGCATCCGAAACATTCAGATGCAGTCGCAGCAGGGGAATCAGCGGCACAAACACCTGCCGCGCGGCAAAATTTACGAAGTTAATGAGGACCAGGACCGCGAGCAGCCGGATCTGATACGCCGTAAGCGAATAGGGTTTATCAGTCATCAAATTTCGCGCTTCTTGGCTACGCTTGACCTGTTTATGCGAGACTGGAGACAGATTTTTTCACGTTCATGATGCCGCGCTCCGTTTAGCTGGAACCGCCGGTCCGTCAACCGGCGCCCGCGGGCACTTGACACTAGGGATTATATACCGCGAATGCGCAACGCTTCTTTCGCACCGCAATCGACAAGTGACCGCCTGGCCACCGTGCTTTCCTACGGCGCCTTACTGTTGCTCGGTTACCTGGTCTTTCGCATTTTCCAGCCCTTCCTCGTTCCGTTGGCCTGGTCCGCGGTGCTGGCCATTTTCTTCTATCCGCTCTATGAACGCCTGCTGAAGCGCATGCCTGCCAAACGTGCCGCACTCGTCAGCACTCTGGCGGTAACCTTCCTGCTTATCGTTCCCGCGCTCCTCGTGCTCTTTTACACCGCGCGCCAGGGTCTTGAAGCTTCGGCGCGTTTTCAAACCTCCCTCGCCGTGCACGGTCAGGGTCCGGACCAGGGCTTCCTGCCCGACGTGGAAGCCTGGCTGCGCAATCGGCTGCCCGCTTCCATGCAATCGGTCGATATCGAAGGCCAGCTGCAACAGGGCGTGGAAAAATTCGGCTCCTTCGTGGCTGGCAGTCTCGGCGCACTGCTGAAAAATTTCGCCAACTTCTTCGTCAATCTGTTTCTCATGATCTTCACCCTGTTTTTCATGTTTCGCGATGGCCAGAGCGTTGTCCGCGCTCTCCGTCACCTCATGCCCTTTGACGACGACATCCAGCGCGAAATGATGAAGGAATCACGCGAACTGATCTTGGCCAGCGTGGCCGTGGCCCTGGTCATCGCTGGCATCCAGGGACTTCTCGGTGGCACGGCGTTCGCCATCGCGCGAATTTCCACCCCCATCTTCTGGGGCGTGGTGATCGCCTTCTTTTCTGTCGTGCCGGTCGTCGGCTCGGCGCTGATTTGGCTTCCCTGCATTGCCTGGCTGTTTTTCACGGGCCACTGGGGAAAAGCCCTGGTGGTGGCCGTCATTTGTGGCGGTGTTTCGACTGTCGCCGATAACATCGTCCGGCCCCTGCTGCTCAGCAACCGCACCCGCCTGAACGATTTGCTTGTCTTCATCGGCGTGATCGGTGGCCTCGAGGTCTTTGGCCTGCTGGGACTCGTCGCCGGCCCCACCATCCTTGCCGCCGCTATGGGGGTCTTCCGCGTGTATATGGACCGCCGCGACGAACTGCTCGCCCCCAGCCCCTGACCTCTCCTGCGCGCCCCCTGGCGCCACGCGTAACTCTGTGTTCACCATCCACGCCAAATTAAGGTTCACTGACGCGCGCTTGTGCTAATGTACCCCGCCGGATGATTACGCCCGCCGCCAAACCCGCTGCACCGCACACCGAGCTGCCTTCAGGCAAGCTGCGCTGGCGCTGCGAGCTCGCGCGCATTCCTTTTGAAACCACTGCGCAAGCCGAACCCCGCGAAGGTTTCATCGGGCAGGAACGCGCCCTGCGCGCCTTAAAAATGGGCGTCGAACTCAGCGCTCCCGGCTACAACGTTTTCGTCTGCGGCCTCGCGGGTACCAGTCGCGGCGGCACCATCGCCCAGATGATCGAAGAGCTGCATCCAGAAACCAAAAAATCCCTCGATCGCTGTTATGTCAACAATTTCAAGTTGCCGGATCGCCCCCGCCTGCTCTCGCTTCCTCGCGGCCAAGCCAATGCCTTCCGCAAAGACATGCAGGCGGGTATTGATTTTCTGCGCCGCCGCATTCCCCAGGTCTTTGAAGGCGAGCCTTTCCAGCGCCAGAAAAGCCGCATCGTCGAGCGCTTCACCGTCCGCGAAAAAGAGTTGATGGACGATTTCACCCGCCGCATCGCCCGCGAGCAGTTCGCTCTCGGCCACATGCAGGTCGGCGCCGTGGCCCTGCCCGAAATTTTCCCGGTCCTCGAGGGCCAGATGGTCCCCATCGAGGACATTTCAAAAATGGTGCACGAGGGCAAGCTCGACGCGCCCGTGGCTGAAGACATCGAACGCAAGTACGAGCAATTTCGCCAGGAATTCACCGTCGTCTATCGCAAGACCCTCACGCTCTCCCGCGAGCTGGCCAGCGAACTCAGTTACCTCGAACAAGAAGCTGCTTCGGTTCTCGTCGACGGCGTCATCGAAGAACTAAAAGAAAAATATCCCGGCACCGGCGTCGCCGAATATCTCGAAGAAGTGCGTCATCACCTGCTCGACAATCTCGATCCTTTTAAAGAACGCGAAGGCGAGGGCGAGCAAGACGGCGGTGCTCCTCCCGACTTACCCGACGGGTTGCCCAAGCCTCCGGGTATGCCCGCCGAGCGCGATCCCTTCCGCGTTTATGGCGTGAACGTGATTCTGGCCCACGACGACGAAGCCGCTTCGCCGGTAATTTTCGAAACCACGCCGACCTACGCCAATCTCTTCGGCACCATCCAGCGCGCCTACGACACGCGCGGCGGCTGGACCAGCGATTTCATGGATCTTCGCGCGGGCTCGCTGCTCCGCGCCGATGGCGGCTTTTTGATCATGTATTCCATGGAGGCCATTTCCGAAACCGGCGTCTGGCGCGCCCTAAAACGCACCTTGAATCACGGTCGCCTCGAAATTCAGCCGCTGGAAATGTTTTATCCTTTTGGCGGCAGCGCCCTGAAGCCCGAACCCATCGTCATCAATGTAAAAGTCCTGTTGATCGGCGACCACGAACTTTATGAAATGCTGTACCACTACGAGGAAGACTTCCGCAAAATTTTCAAGGTCCGCGTCGAATTCGACGAAGAAATGACCATGAGCGACGGCGTTATTGCCGAGTACGCCGGTCGCTTGCGCGGTCTCTCGGAAAAAGAAAGCCTTTCGCCCTTCGACCGCGGGGCTTTCGCGGCAATGCTCGAATACGGCGTTCGCCAGGCGGGACGCCGCAACAAAGTCACCGCGCGTTTCGTGGACATCGCCGACCTGGCCCGCGAAGCCCACTACGCGGCCGCCGCGGCCAATGAAACGATTGTCCGCGCTGCTCACGTTCGCGCTGCGCTGGCCAGCAAAATGGAACGCCACAATTTAATCGAAACCCGGATCCGCGAGATGATCGAAGAAGGCACGCTCCTTGTCGATGTTTGCGGCACTTGCGTTGGACAGGTCAACGGCCTGAGTGTTTTGGAAATCGGCGGGTACTCCTTCGGCAAACCCGTGCGCATAACCGCCACCGCCGCGCTAGGCAAAGGTGGTGTGATCAACATCGAACGCGAATCCAACCTCAGCGGACGCTTCCACGACAAAGGCGTCCACATCATCTCCGGCTTCCTGCGCAGCAAATTCGCGCAAAACAAACCGCTCTCGCTGGCCGCCAGCATCTGCTTTGAACAGTCCTATTCGGGCGTCGACGGCGACAGCGCCAGCTCCACCGAAGTCTACGCTCTGGTCTCCGCCCTCAGCGGTCTCCCGCTTCGCCAGGACATCGCGGTCACCGGCTCCATGAACCAGCAAGGCGAAATCCAGGCCATCGGCGGCATCAACGAAAAAATCGAAGGCTTCTTCGACGTCTGCAAAATCCGAGGTCTAACCGGCACGCAGGGCGTAATCATGCCGCACAGCAACGTCGAAGATCTAATGCTCCGTGAAGAAATTCTAGAAGCGGTAGCGGCGGGAAAATTTCACATCTGGCCGGTGGCTCGCATCGAAGACGGCATCGAAATTCTGACCGGCTCCGCCGCCGGTAAACGCAACGCCGACGGCACCTTCGAAAAAGAAACCGTCTTCGACCTGATCGACGCCCGCCTCTCCCACATGGCCACCACCATGAAGGACTTCCAGTAACCGCTATCGCGAAAGACCTCCCCAGGGGCGCGGCATGCTGCGCGCCAGCTGGCCGGGAGGCACGCCGCCTAACGCTGGTTGCCGTCCATCGCCGTGTAACCCCAGCGGTGGTCGACGCGCCAACCACTCACCTCCGCGCCTTGCGCCCTCATCCGCACCTGAATCCGGTGCACCTTCCCGTCCAGCGCGACCGGCGCAAATCCCAAGCTGTACTCATGCCGCACAATCTGCGCAATCTCCGCGTACGCGGCGTCAAACTCTTTAGCGTTCGCGGGAAAATAGACCCGTCCCCCGCTGGCTGCCGATAACCCCCGCAACTCTTCATCAGCCGCCGCGAATTGCTCCGCCGAAACAGTCGCCGCGGGAGAAGAGGGCCGCTGCTTTTTCCTGCTCGCGACCGGCGTGCGCATCTCCCCGGCCAGGGAAACCGCCAGCACCCGCACGTCGCCTACGCGCAGACGCTGCAAAAGCCCCGCGGTCGTCCCAGGCGGCGAGGTATCCACCCCGCTCGACAGCAGTACCACGGTTTTCTTTCCCGTTGTCTTATCAAGCCAATCCAGCACACGCGCCAAACTCTCAGATAGATTCAAGGCTCCAAAACCCAAATTAAAGTTCAAATGTTCGAGCGCTCCGGCAGCGATTTGCTTGTCCGCGTTGAAGTCGCAAATGGCCTCCGGACTCTCCGCATATTTAACCACCGCGACCTCATCGCCCGCGGAGAGCCCAGCCAGCAACGCGTTGGCCGCATGTACATGCCCGCCTTCGAGCAGATACACGGCGGGGCCAGCCTCGATCAGCAACAGCACGTGGGAAGGTTGATCCAAGGCAAAATATCGAGTCGGCTGCTCCACCCCGTCATCCAAAACATGAAAGTCTTCCGTTTGCAGGCCTTCGACGAACTTTCCTTGGCCATCGGTCACAACGACGCCCACGCTCACCATGTTTACGCGAACGCGGATTGCTCCCGCAGGTGAGTCAGGACTTTCTTGAGAGCATCTGGCCGGGCCGGCCAGCGTCAGCCATGCGACGACGAACAGGCTACAGCGCAGAAGACATCGCACCGTCCGGCCTGGCGTTTCCTCGGCCTTAGGAAACACCTTGGAAGGGAACCGGCCTCGCAAAAAAAAATGTGGCACAGCAAACCTTCGCCGTGCCACACAAGTCTGTCTCACAGTAGCTACTGCTTGGCCGGCGCCGCCGCGGGCGCGGCCGGAGCCCCGCCTTCTTTCGGCGTCGAAAGATAGCCCGTCAACTCATCCTTGCCGATTTTGAACACCACGATCTCATACGGCGCAATCCGCGAATTCCCCACATAAAACTGCACCGGTTCCCCCGAGGTGCGATCCTTCTTTTCGATTTCCCGGTCGTCGGCGAATACCGTCATCGTGTATTTGGATTTTTTCGGATCCGTTTTGTTCACGTTGACCTGAATCGGCCCGACGCGCTGCGGCGTCTTGGCCTTCTTCACCGTGAACTCGTAATAATTCCGGTCCCCGCGCCTCTTCAACTCCTCCAAATCATCGTGATTGCGGGCAATCAATCCGCTCATCACGCCCATGTCGCCCGTCGCGCGATCCAGCTTGCCCTTCGTCGCTTCCAGATCCGTCTTGGTTGCGTCGATATCCTTCTTCGCTCCGGTCACATCGGTCGCCACTGCGCTGATCTTTTCTTCGCTCTCCTTCTGCACCGCGCCCAACTGTTCGGTCAATTTTTTGTCGGAGGTAATCTGATCCTTGCGGATCGCTTCCGCGCGGCTGCTGGCCTGCGCCAGTTCCGCTCGCGTCATGCCGATCTTCTGCTCCGTAACTTCGAGGTGCCCCTTTAAATCCGCCAGCCGTGTGTTGGCCTGTTCCAGTTGCGCGGTGATCACCTTGTTTTGATCTTCCTGCTTCGATAGATCGCCTTCGAGCTTGGTCTGGGCTTCGTGCCCCACAAAACCCAGCACCGCGACCGCTGCGAACAGCACACCAAAGAGAACCGCGATCCACCTCGGCGTTCCTGCAGACTCGTAGTGATAGGACTCTTGCGGACTCGGTACGTTTGGAGAAATGCTCATTCCCCCTCCTGTGGCATTTAGACCCGCGCAAACTTACACCGGCGATTCCCGGAAACGATCCTGACAGTTCCCCGTGGTTCAACCCCTGAAAATCGTCGACCCGCCCGGAAGGAAATTATGGCCCGCAACCGGCCGCATGTCCATGCCACTTTACCGTTTGTTTCTCATTTCCGATTTCCCGCCCGCTTTGCCGGAGCACCCGCCGCAGGCCTCGGCCAACGCGCAAAGACAGACGTCGTCAAACCGCCTCGCGGCGTAAATTCCCCCCGCACGATGCACCATTCAGGCTTTACGGCCCCCACAATGTCGTGCAGCATCTTATTGACCGCATTCTCATAAAAAATCCCTAAACCCCGGTACGCCAGCAAATACATCTTCAGGGCCTTCAACTCCAGGCAATCTTTCTTCGGCATATAGCGAATCGTGATCGTCCCAAAATCTGGCAAACCGGTCTTTGGGCAGATCGACGAATACTCTGGAAACCGCGTGGTTATCACATATCCGGGAAACTGATTCGGCCATGTCTCGAGCTCCGGCAGCTTGGTCTTCACCCCCGCGCGCGCGTGCTCCTCGGTATATTCAGGCATGCATTTCTCCCAACCATCATTGTACCGCGACCGCCTCACCCCTGCCGGTGCGCCCTTCTGGCGGCCGGAGTTCTGTCCCCGGCGCGTTTCTCTGCGTTGCCCGCGGACCAACCGCCAGCACAACTGGGAAAATCGACAGGGCGGCCGGGTATCGCCTGGATCTCACCCTGGCTCCTCGAGGCCCGGTCCCGGAGTGCCAAACACGTACCCGATCCGCCGCTTTCCCTTGCTCGTACCCAAAACTTCCCCTATGCTGTGCCCGGTAGCGCACGCTTGAGCAAGTACGTCTTGGCTCGCCACCCCGATACCTTGCCCATCACCTGTCCAAATTGTCACGCTGCGAAAATCCGCCGCTCCAAACGACGCTCCCTGTCCGACTACCTCGTCAGCGTTCTCGATATTTTCCCTTGGCGCTGTGAAAAGTGCGAACAGCGCTTTCACGCCCGCCCGGTCCCTTTCCGTTTTTCTCTCTACGCCCACTGCAGCTATTGCGGCAACGCCGATCTCCAGCGCATCTCCCCTGAACACGTCCCCGGTCTCTTTGCCTTCGCCGGACGTCTCTTGGGGCTCCCGTCTCTCCGCTGCGACCCCTGCCGGCACAAATTCTTCAGTCTCCGCCCGCCCCTCCCCGAGCAACACTCAGTCATCCCCTCGACCGACTAGCCAACCATCTCTAAGGACGCGGCAGGCTGCGCCCGAGCTCGCGCAGCCGCACAAATGCCCCTTTGCGCCCCGCTGCCACGGCGTGAATCCCGTTCGCGCCCTATGCTAAACTTCCAAAAGTGGCGATATGGTGCAAGGGTTAGCACACGGCCCTCTCAAGGCCGAAATCCGGGTTCGAATCCCGGTATCGCTACCAACTCCTTCTAAGTGATTCATTAGAGCGCGGTTGATAAGCCTTCCCTGGGCTTGTCCCCAATCTGCCCCAAACAATCGAGCCTTTGCCCTGAAAGTTGCGTATTGGAGCAGGGTATGGCCAACATGACTGTAAGCATTCGAGAACGACTCAAAAGGCCCCTGCTGGAGCTGGAGTCAAAATCTTCGACCAATCGGACAACAAGCTGAAGCCATCTGAAGCAGAGCTCAGTTCGCTGAACGGCCCTTGGTTGCTCGTCTATCAGGGCTTGGGCCCGTCAGCGAGATGTCCCAGCCAAAGCTGCCAAACCTCTGACGCGACTTTCTTGTAATGATCTGGCGGACCAGCGGTGTCAGAGTCAAACCAGCGTACGAACTCCTCGTGCACCACGTGGAGCGCATCGTTAGCAGAGTGACAACTGCGCAGCCTTGGCAAGATGGTCTCCGCTTCGGGCTCATACTCGTCCGCGTTATCTTCACAATTTATTCCTATTGGGTCGTTCCGATAGAGGAGCGCAGCGATGGAATCAAACAATCTGTCGTATTCCCCTCTTAGTCGGCGACGGTTCTCGAAAATTTCATCGCGGGTTTTGGCCATTTCGTTTAACGGTTACGAATTTCGTGGAATCGAGCAACTTGCGCAACAACACAGCGGAATTGCGGGTCAAGTCCCGCTTTGTCGTGCGCCAAGAGTAAAACTTTTATTATAGCCAATCGCCGCTGATCGCCATCCCAGAGATGAAAAAGGCTCCGATGAGAGTTATTTCGAGTACGGCAACCACGCTAAGGGCAAACCATCGAAAGCCCTTCATTTTGTAGACCCAGAATCCAGCTAACGCCACAGAAAGCCAACTGAGCAGCCCGCATGCCCGGCTTGCGACCGACTGAGCATGATAAAAACTCGGACCGGATGCGGGGTACAGAACTCCGAGAGAAATTACCACAGGGAAAAACAGCAGTTGTGTCAGGACAAACCAATGCGAACGCTTCCAAAGCGGATTCTGAAATGGATGTTGCTTCCAGAAGGCAAGACCAATGGTCAGGCACGCAAAGATAAGAATAGCGAGATACAGCGGGATGTGCAGAAGAGACTGAAAGCTCCAAACGGACAAGGTCCAGAATCGGTCGGCAAATTCGCTGAGACTCATCAGTCTCAGTATAGGCGGGTGGCTGTTTCGTAAGCGTTCGAATCCGACCGCGTGTACTCGAACGGACTACGCAGATGAGTGTGTCCACGGAGCGCGAGCGCGGACACACTGGAGCGGACCCGCCGTACTTGAATGCGAAAGAACCTGACCGCAATATTTGGCGTGTTTATGGCCCGGCCGAATTCTTGGATGTATTTTTCACGAACGGGTCAATCCAGAAGTAAAGTCGAGCACATCCTTTGTCGGCCACGTCCACCATTCTCGACGAGCTTGATGCGGATGAAGTATACGTAGAGACTTCCCCATCTGCGTTTATCAAAACCGTATAGCGCCCCGGCGGCAGACCGGAGAGATTGAAATCTCCGTGACCATCAACGGCTGTCGCATAATCCTGGCTTGTGCCGTGAATTTGGACCCTCTGACCGACCTGGGGAATTCCCGGTGATTTTCGGATTCTCTGGGGCTGCATAACGAAATACCGTTCCGTGAATAGTGGCTCCGTGCGGAGCCGTCGGAAGCCCGCGGAGGTATTTTAGGTCGGCAGAGGCATCCTTCTTCCATTTGGTCGCCGAGGAATCACTCACGTACACCTCATCATTCAAAGTCGGCGCCCATAGACAAGATACTCGTGTCCCTTTGTAAAAGAAAAACCACATAGATCACCACCCGAAGTCACGGTCACAACTTTCTCCGATACTCCGATGAATGCCTCATCCACCCGGAATGTTACGCGCAGCCGCAAAGTCTGCGTCTTTTCTCCATCTAGAATGATCGGAACATCCTCTTCGTGCACAAACTCGACGCCGCTGGCTATCCCCGTCCCGCCAGACTCCGCCGATTCCGTAGTTTCGCCGGACGGGCGGTGGCTGGCCTTCACCGCTAGAGAAAACGGTCCCACGCAGATCTGGCTTCGCGATCTGGCCAGCGGCCAGCAGCGCCAGTTGACGGGCGGCAACTGCAATAGCTCCTCACCTGCGTGGGAACTAGACTCCAGAACGGTTCTGTGCGCCAGCGATTGCGGCCACGCGTTCGGACTGCCTGCCCTGTATCGCGCGCCGGTGGCTGGAAATGAGCACTAGCTCGCTCGCGCGTCTCCAACCTACTCCCGGCCCACCCCCAGCGCATCCGCCATCCGGTTTATATAGTTAAACCACGACGCAATCATCGTAATCTGTAAGATCCCGTGATCGTCAAATCCCACGGCGCGCAGTCGCACGTGGTCTTCGGGCGAACACCGCGTGGCATCCTTGGTCAGCTTCACCACGTAATCGAGCATCACGCGGTCCTGCTCGCTGATCGGCGCCGTCCGGTAGTCGGCCCGCAGCGCCTTCACCATCTCTTCATCCAACGTCACCCGACGCAGAAACTCTGCGTGTGATTCGATTCAATAATGGCAGCGGTTCGTCACCGACACCATCGTCGCAATCATCTCGTGCTGTTCCCGCCGCAGGGGTAGATCCGGCGACATCATGGCCCCGAAGGCGCTAAAGGAGTGATACATCACGTCCGGCATCAGCGAGTGGGACCCGACGATGCTGTTCTCTACCCCGCGATCGACCGCCGGCACCGGCGTCGCGTACTCCATCGGGTACAGCGCGCGCTGCTTGGTCATGGCTTCCCCTACTCGCGGGTCGTCCTCCATCCGCACCGTCTTAATCCACGTCATCGCCCGTTCCCCCCGCGCAGCCCGAAGCCCCTGCTAGCGGCGCACCATGCGCCGATTTCAGTCAGCTGCTACATTATCGATGTTTTTTTTAAAACACTGCCGGCCCGCGATACCTGCTCCATCGTCCGTCCGCAGTCTTCTCGCCCGCTTTGAACGCCTCTCATTAGAAGTTTCCCCGCGCCGCACGGCAATAATACAAATCCACTAGCCTGCGGCAGTGGCGATCCTGGCGGCACGCCGTCGCCTAAATCGTTTCCTCCTGGGCCTCTAATCCGCCGCAATCCCCGTCCCCTCGGTGCAGGTATAGGCCTTGCCCGTCGCCAAATCCTTAAATTCCTCCGTCCTCCCGCTAGGCCACTCAACCAGTGCCCGCTCCACCCGCTCGCGCCGCCCCACCCCGAAGGTCACCGGCAGCTCCGACTGCGACAGATAGCTCGACCCCCCGCGCACCATGCGCGACTGCGTCTCCGCGCCAGAAAAAATGCGCACCACCGCCCCGATCCCATCGGCATTCGACTTCTTCCCCACCAAGCGAAACCGCACGCTGCGGTTTCCATTGCCCACATCATTTCGAAACAAAAATGCCGGGCCATTATTCGTGGTCATCAACAAATCCACATCCCCATCGCGGTCAAAATCTCCAAAAGCCAGCCCGCGTCCCACTTTCGGCAGCTCAAATCCCCCGCCAACGTCCGCCGCCACATCGCGAAAGTTCCCCGCCCCGTCATTCAAAAAAAGCTGCGGGGCCTGCGCGTACCCGACATTCCCGCGAATATTCCGCACCGTTTCGTCGATATGCCCGTTGGCCACCGCGAGGTCCAGCGCTCCGTCCAGATCCACATCCAAAAACGCGCAGCCAAATCCCAAGCTATTTTTCGAGGTCAGCCCCACGCCAGCCGCCATCGACACGTCGTCGTACACGCCGCTCTTTAAGCTCCGGTACAGTCCGATCATCTCGTTATCGAAATTCGTAATGGCTACTCCCGGGCGCCCGGAGCGGTCGAAATCCCCGGTATCCACACCCATTCCCGCCCGGGACTTGCCGTCTGCACTGAACGCCAGCCCGGCCTCCACCGCCACGTCTTTGAATTTTCCGTTGTGCAGGTTTCTGTATAACTTATTCGGCTGCGTATCGTTGGCCACCAGCAAATCCGGCCAGCCATCCGCGTCGTAATCAAACATGGCCACGCCCAGCGATTTCGAGCTGCTGTCAAAAATCCCGCTCTGTGCGGTCACATCCTCAAACGTTCCATCCCCGCGATTGTGAAACAGCCAGCAGGTATCCCCGCGATAGGCCTCCGGCGTGCAATACGATTTGTGCACCCCGTCCAGGGTGCAGAACACATCGTGCTCGGGCGACCAGCGCACGTAGTTGCAAACGAACAAATCGAGCAGCCCGTCGCGGTCGTAATCGAACCACAACGCCGAAGTGCTGAAAGCCCCGTGCCCCAGAAGCCCTCCGGTTTTCGTTGCTTCCACAAAAGTTCCTTTGCCGGTATTGCGAAATAGCCGGCTCTGCCCCACGCAGCTGACAAAAATATCCGGAAAACCGTCGTTGTTGTAATCCCCGACGGCCACGCCCATGCCATACATCTCTACGTCCAGCCCCGCGCTGCTGGTTACGTCGGAAAAGGTTCCGTTGCGATTGTTGCGATACAGCTTGAGCGGCGAGGTCTGTCGTTTGTGTCCAGGCCAATCCATTCCGTTAATCAATAAAATATCCTGCCAGCCGTCCCGATCGTAATCGAGAAAGGCGCAACCGGACCCCAGCGTCTCGGGCAGCAATTTCCCGCCATAGGCGCCACTGTTATGTTGAAAGTGAATCCCCGCGGCACGGCTTACATCGGTGAAGCGAAACCCCAGGGAAGCAGGGGCCGCGAAGAAAGCATTTGGCACGCTCGACGCACTCGCGGAGTGAGCGCCCAGACCCAGTCCCCCGGCCAATCCCGCACCGCAAGCGGCTTGCAAGAATTCCCGCCGTTTCACGGCAAAGTCGCCAATCCATGGCGAATGGCATACACCACCAGTTCTGCCGCCTTGTGGATGCCCAGCGCATCCATGATATTCGCGCGGTGCACCGCCACGGTATTGGCGCTCAATTTCAATTCCACGGCGATTTCCTTGTTGGATTTTCCGGCCACAATGTGCTGCAGAATTTCCATCTCCCGGGGCGTCAAACCCCCCGCTCGCTCGCCTTTCAGCGCAGATGGCTTGTCGATTTGCGGGTCCAGGACCGTCTTGCCGTTAAATACGCTGCGTACCGCGGTGACCAGATCCAAGTCCAGGGCATTCTTTAAAATGTACCCGCGCCCCCCGGCGTCCATGGCCTGGCGCACCAGCGTTTCTTCTGAATGCATGCTCAACATCAAGATCCGCGCTTCCGGCCACACCGCGCGAATCTTGCGCATGGCCTCGATCCCGCTGAATTCCGGCAGCGCGCAATCCATTACCGTGACAGCGGGACGCAGCTCGAGCGCCAGCCGCACGGCCTCCTCGCCGTCGCTCGCTTCGCCAAGCACTTTTATTTCCGGATCGTCTTCGAGCATGCGGCGAAATCCCCGCCGCACCAAGGCATGATCGTCCACCAGCAAAACTGAAATCTTAGCCAACTTGCGCCTCCACTTTTTCTCGCGGGATGGCCAGCTGGACCAGCGTGCCGCCGCCCGCCATTGCTGCGATCTGCACCGTCCCGCCCAGCAATTCCGCGCGCTCCCGCATGCCCACCAGTCCAATTCCGCGTTGCCCGGTTTCCCGCACAAAACCCTTGCCGTGATCTTCCACCTCGAGTTCGAGCTTCGCGGCGAGAAACTTCAGGCGCACCCACGCCTCTTTCGCCTCCGCGTGGCGGACCACGTTATTCAGCGCCTCCTGCACGATGCGGTAGATGTGCACTCCGGCGCCAGTTTCCACCGCGAAGCCCTTCCCGGATTTTTCATAGTGCAGCGTGATTCCCGTCTGTCGCTCTACCGTGGGAATATACCAGTCCAGGGTGCTCTCGAGCCCCTGTTCTTCAAGCAGCACCGGGTGCAAAGCCTGCGACAGGCTCCGAATGTTATTCAAGGTAGACTGCGCCACTTCCCGCACTTCCTGCAAATCCTCGCGCAGCAGCGATCCCTCCGGAGCCGCCTTTCCCGCCCGCGAAAGCATGGCGCCAATGGCCGTCAGCACCTGTCCGAACTCGTCGTGCAACTCGCGCGAAATATGCCGCAGCGTGGATTCCTGCGTGGCAATCAGTTTCTGCGCCAGATCGCTGCGTTGCGCGGAGAGTTCCTCGAGTCGCGCAAAAAGCCTGCGGTTGGTCTGGATCAAATACAGACTGGTAAGCGCAATGGCGATCAAAGTCGCGGCCAGGAAAAAATACAGCTGGCGCTGCACGCCGTCGTAGATTTCTTCGATGCGTGCCGCGGCCTGCTGCTCGCCCTCATTGTTTTGCACCAGCAGCCGCGCGACTGCGGTGCCCAGCGCTTCCTGTCGCGCCTGCAGCGACACTCGAATCTGTTCGCGCGCCTCGTCGTCGCGCCCTGCGCTGGCCAGCAAGAACATGCGGTTCACCGCATCCCAGAACTGCGCCACGTTCTGGCTCAAATACTGGCGCTGTTCCGGCGTGCGGCTGGCGCTGGCAAGCTGCTCTTCGAGCTCCAGCCCCGCGCCCAAATCCTCGTGGATGCGTTCAAATTGCGCCGCCCATGCGATCAGCGGGTAGGGCTCGCCCGCATCGAGCATGTCCCGCATCGCCAAACCGATCAAATTCAAATCATTCTGCACCCGCAAAAGCTGCAGCGAATCCTTGCGGTTGCGGTCCACCATGTCGCTTTGCAGCCGCCGCAGCCCGGAAAGCTGTGCGGTGATGTAAAACGCATACGCCAGCACCGCCGCCAGGGTGATCACCAGCCCGAGGAGAAGTACTTTTGTCGGCGAGCGTTGTGCTGAACCGGGCAATGAAGAAGCGTTTTGCACGGTCAAGAGAGTACATCACGGATGGATTTCGCGCCGCAGCACATACACCAGCACAATCATGGCGAGCACATTGGCCAGCGGAACCAGCAACCCGACACGCAAACTGCCTGTCTCTTTCGAGATAAGTCCCACCAGCCACGGGGCAAACGCTCCGCCGAGAGCCGCCAGCGCGAACATTACCCCGCCGACTTTTCGCGCTCGCTCACCGTACCAGTGCGAGAGCCAGGCAATATAGATGGGATAAATGCTCGCGCAGCCCAGCCCGGCCATGGTCACGCCCACATCCATCACCGCGATCGAGCTAGCCTTCTGCACCACGATCAATCCTGCCGCGGCCAGCGTGAGGGCCATCAGCGCCAGATTATTTTCCCGCACCTTGCGCAGAACCAGGGGCGCGAGGCCCCGACCGACCAGCAGTCCGCCGTAAAAGAACATCGGCACGTTGGTATAGCTCGCGCCGATTCCGCTGGCAACCCGTTGCGCGAGTGCGGCAACCCACCCGCCCGTGCTGGTCTCGGCGCCCACATAAATGAAAAATAGCGCGCCCAGAATGAATCCGACGTGCGGAATTCTGCGATATTCCGCGTCCTTTAGGGTGGTGACGTCTTCCGCCCCGCTTTTGCGATTCCAGGGAAAGAGGAATACCGCCAACGAAAGCACGCCTCCGGCGGCCGTGATCAGCCACAGAAACAGCGAAAGATGGTGCCCGCGCAGCGCAATCTTGATGAGCGGGGAACAGGCCACGGCGCCAATTCCCCATGTGAAGTTGACCAAGCTCACCGCAGCCGCGCGCCGCACGCCCCCGGTCTCCGCGATATACAGATTGGTTCCGGGAGTGAGCAAACCGTAACCGAAACCGAACAGCACGGTGGCCGCGAGCGCGCCGAGCATCTGATGAGAACTGAGCCCCGCCACGCCAAGTCCCAGCATGGCGTAGCCGATTCCGATCGGCAGGCGATACCCCTTCCGCGCAATCACCGCCGAGGAAACCAGCGTTCCGAGCAAGGAGCCTATGAACTGCGCGGGGAAAAAAGCTCCGGCCTGACTGTCATTGAGACCCCAGCGCGCAATCAGCACCGGAAGGATGGGACCAAGAATGACGGTTACGATGCCGTTGACCACGAATCCGACAAAGAGCAGCGTGGTGATATTTTGTGTTTTCTTTGCTTCCCTGGCGGCATCGGCTGTTGCGGCAGTCCCGGCAGGGCTGTTGGCTTGTTCGAGCGCGGGCGCAGCGGCTGGCGAAGGGGTGAGCTTGGATTCGGTCATGTGCAGGTTAATTTTGCCGAGCGCGCGGCTTCGAGCAGTTGCCGGGCGTGGCCAGCGATGTCCCCGTGACCGAACACCGCGCTCCCCGCGACCAAAATCTCTCCGCCGGCGCGCACCACGTCGACGACCGTATCCATGGCCACTCCGCCGTCGACTTCGATGCGAAAGTTCAGCTTGCGCTTCTCACGAATCTGGACGAGCTGCTCCATTTTGTTGAGCGCGTTGTAAATGAATTTTTGCCCGCCGAAGCCGGGATTTACGCTCATCACCAAAACGTGATGCACGATGTCCAGAACTTCATCGAGCATCTGGACCGGAGTCGCGGGATTGATCACCACCGCGGGTTTGCAGCCGTGATGCTCGATCAGGTGCAGCGTGCGATCGAGGTGCCTGCAGGCTTCCTGATGCACGGAAATCCAGTTGGCGCCGGCGTCGGCGAACGCGGGAATCAGATCGTCGGGATTCTCAATCATCAAATGGCAGTCGAAAACCACATCGGGCAGCGCTTTGCGCAGCGATTCGACCACCGGTGGTCCAAGCGTAATGTTGGGCACGAAATGGCCGTCCATTACGTCGAGGTGCAGCAGCGTTCCCCCGCCTGCCAGCGCCTCGCGCGCATCCGCCGCCAACTGCGCGAAGTTGGAAGCCAGAATCGAAGGCGCGAGCTCGATGCTTTGATTTCTCGTGATGGCTATGACTTTTTTCTCCGTCATAAAAACGCTCTTTAACACACTTGCAAATATTCCGGGGTTACGCAGGACGTACCGTCAATTATACGCAGTGCGCCGCGATTGCTC